>DASWQJ010000251.1:0-9547 GCA_036403795.1 Stenotrophomonas sp. | reverse complement strand
GCTGCGCGAGGGCATCGCCGCCGCCTTGCCCGCAGATCGCCACGTCCACCTGGTGCTGGAGAACGAAGCCAACCAGGCCTCGCTGCTGTCACGCGGATATACCGCGCAGTGGAACGACGACTTCCACAACGCGCTGCACGTGCTGCTGACCGGCGAGACCGAGGGTTACTACGCTGCTTTCGCCGAAGATCCCACGGCGCAATTGATGCGCGTGCTGGGCGAGGGTTTCGCCTACCAAGGCGAGCCGGACCTGCATGGCAAGCCGCGTGGCGAATCGAGCGCGGGCTTGTCGCCGGAGCACTTCGTCGTATTTGCCCAGAACCACGACCAGATCGGCAACCGTGCCTTCGGTGATCGCCTGCGCACGCTGGTGTCCGAGCCACGCCTGCGCGCCGCGATGGCGCTGACCGCGCTGACGCCGATGATTCCCTTGTTCTTCATGGGCGAGCCGTGGGGTGCGCGCCAGCCGTTCCTGTTCTTCACCGATTTCGCGCCGCCGCTGGACGAAGCGGTTCGCGAAGGCCGGCGTCGCGAATTCGCACGCTTTGCCCACTTCGCTGATGCCCGGCAGCGCGCCCGTATTCCTGATCCCAACGCCGAGTCCAGCTTCGCTGCGTCACACACTCCGCTGGCCGAGGCGGGCGAGGGCGAAGGCGCGCGCTGGCGCGACCGATTCGTGCAATGGATCGCGCTGCGTCGCGAGCACCTGGTGCCGGGCCTGTCTGCTGCACGCAGCCTGGGAGTGCGGCGCCTGGCCGACGGCGCGATCGCCGCGGCCTGGTCGTTGCCCGATGGCCAGTGGCAGGTGGCCTTCAACTTCGGATCGGCCGCGGTGCCGCTGCCGGTCGACGCTTCCCGGTTGTTGTGGTTCGAGAACCTGGATCCGGCGGGAGGCGAACTTCCCGTGGATGGCTTCATTGCCTGGCGCGAGGCACGGCAGTGAGCAGTGCGCTGCTGGAATTGGCCCATGCCGCAGGCCTGCTGGTCGAGTGGGTCGATGTGGCCAGCCAACCACGCACTGTCGGCACCTCGACGGTGCGCGCGTTGCTGGCGACCCAGGGCTGGGCGGCGGCCGATGAGCGGCAGTGTCGCGACAGTCTGCA
The DNA here is from genome assembly GCA_036403795.1 of Stenotrophomonas sp. Lineage (GTDB taxonomy): Bacteria > Pseudomonadota > Gammaproteobacteria > Xanthomonadales > Xanthomonadaceae > Stenotrophomonas_A. The sequence continues at coordinate 8,444 of DASWQJ010000251.1, read as the reverse complement.
AGCGCTGCGCGCCGAGGCCGATGCCACGCCACCCTTGCTGACCGCACAAGTGGGTGAAGCGGTGCCCTGGCGTGGCACGCCCGATGCCGTGGGCCGCTGGCGCCACGAGGACGGCGAGTCGCGACAGGCGCGCTTCGATGCGCAAGGCGTGGTGCAGGCGCCGCCACGACCGGGCTACTGGAGGTTGGAAACGGGCACGGTATCGCAAGCGATTGCCGTCGCGCCGTTACGTGCGTGGAGCGTGGCCGAGGCGCTGGGCCAGGAAGACCCGCGCGCCTGGGGCCTGGCCTTGCAGGTGTATTCGGCCCGCGGCGAGGAAGATGCCGGCATTGGCGATGCCGCCGGCGCTGCCGCCTGGCTGCGCACCGCCGCGCAGGCAGGCGCTGATGCGTTGGCGCTGAGCCCGGTGCACGCGACCGGACCGATTCACCGCGGCTACAGTCCTTATTCGCCCAGTGATCGACGTTACTTCGATCCCTTGCATGCGGCGCCCGCCCGCAGCTTGGGTGCTTTTGCGCACGCGACATTGGCGGCCGACCCCGCGCTGCGCGCCCGATTTGAAGCGCTGCAGCGCGAACCCCTGATCGACTGGCCCGCCGCTGCGCAGACCAAATGGCGCTGGCTACGCAGCCTGCACGATCGCCTCGAGACTGCGGAGGCCGGCGCTCACGCCGATTACCGCCGCTTCCGCCAGGACGGCGGTGCCTCGCTGCGCCAGTACGCGGCGTTTGCAGCGGCCGCGCACGGCGATGAAGATCCTTCGCTGCATGAATTTGCCCAGTGGCTGGCCGCGCGGAGTTGGGAGGGGCTGCAGCGCGATGCGTGCGAGCGTGGCATGCGTATAGGCCTGGTGGCCGACCTGGCGGTGGGGTTCGATCCGCGAGGCGCCGAGGCCGCTGCCTGGCCGGGTGCGGTATTGCCTGGGGTAGTGCTCGGCGCGCCGCCAGACGCTTTCAACCCCGACGGGCAGGTGTGGGGTATCGGCGGCTATTCGCCACGTGGCTTGCGTGCGCAAGGCTATGCACCGTTCATCACCTTGCTGCGTGCGGTGATGCACGCGCGCGGCGGCATCCGCATCGACCACATTCTGGGCCTGCTGCGATTGTGGCTGGTGCCCGAGGGCGCGGGCTCGGGCGAGGGCGGCTACCTGCGCTATCCGTTGCAGGACCTGCTCAATTTGTTGGTGCTCGAATCCTGGCGCCACCGCGCCATCGTCATCGGCGAGGACCTCGGCGTGGTACCGCGGGGGCTGCGTGGCACGCTGGCCGCGCGCGGCATTCTCGGCATCGACGTCTTGCTGTTCAGTCGCGACAACCAAGGCCAATTCCTGCCACCAGCGCAATGGCGACGCGACGCGGTGGCCACCACCACCACCCACGACCTGCCCACCTTGTGCGGTTGGCGCCAATCGCTGGATCTGCAGTGGCGGCAACGACTGGGCCTGGGCAGCGCGGAGCAGCTCGCGCACGATCGCGGCGAGCGCCTGCAATCGCTGCAGCAATTGCAGGCGGCGTGTGCCAGCCAGGGCCTGGACAGCGGCGATGGTTGGTTCGATGCGCTGCGCTATGCCGCGCGCGCCAACGCCTGCCTCGCGTTGCTGCCGGTAGAGGACGCCCTGGCCTTGCGCGAGCAGCCCAACCTGCCGGGCACGGTCGACACCCATCCCAATTGGCGCCAGCGCTTGCCGCAGCCCCTGCCGGCCTCGACCCTGTCACGCGCGCTGGCGGGCTTTGCCGATGCGCGCGCCGCCGCGGCCACCGCCGCGACCACCGCATGATTCCGATCCGCGCCACCGCCCGCCTGCAGTTGCATCGCGGCTTCGACCTGTCCGCCGCCGCCGAGCAGGTGCCTTACTACGCCGCCCTGGGCGTCAGCCATCTGTATCTGTCGCCGATCGCCGTGGCGGTGCCCGGCTCCACGCACGGCTACGACGGCATCGATCCGACCCGCATCAATCCTGAGCTGGGCGGCGAGCCGGCCTTCCAGTCGCTGTCGCAGTTGGCGCGCGCCCATGGCTTGGGATTGATCCTGGACCTGGTGCCCAACCACCTGGCCACCCACGCCGGCAACGCGTGGTGGTGGGACGTGCTCCAGCATGGCCGGCGCAGTCGCCACGCCGGCTGGTTCGATCTGGACTGGCGCGCGCCAGGCCACGACGGACAGCTGTGGTTGCCGGTGCTCGATCGTCCCTTGGCGCAGGCCTTGGCCGAAGGCGTATTGCGCCTGGTGCAGGGCGACGACGGCCAGCCACAACTGGCCCACCACGATCTGCGCTTTCCGCTGCGACCGCAAAGCCTGCCCCCGCAAGCAGGGCAGGCGCGATCGACCTGGATGGATGAATTCAACGAGCAGGCCAGCCGCGGCGATCCGCGGCTGCTCAAGCTCATTGAGCGGCAGCCGTATCGACTGGCGTGGTGGCGCGTCGGCAACGATATGGTCAACTACCGCCGCTTCTTCGACATCACCTCGCTGGCCGCCTTGCGCGTCGAGCAGCAAGCCGTGTTCGACGCGGTGCACGCGCTGCCGTTGCGGCTTGCCGCCGAGGGCCATATCGACGGCGTGCGCATCGATCACATCGATGGCCTGGCCGAGCCGGCGGCCTACCTGCGTCGCCTGCGCTCGCGCCTGGACCAGGCCGGCCGCACGCGCAGCCTGCCGCCCGGCACCCTGGCCTTGTACGTGGAGAAGATCCTGGCCCCCGGCGAGACCCTGCCGGAAGACTGGGCCTGCGATGGCACCACCGGCTACGACTTCATGGACCAGGCCAGCGCGGTGCTGCACGCGCGCGGCGGCCGGGTACCGCTGACGGCCCTATGGCGTGCACGCAGCGGCCGCAGCGGTGACTTCGGCCGCGAGCAACGACAGGCACGCGAGGAGATCCTGCGCGGTCCGCTGCAGGCCGAGTTCGTTCGCACGGTGCGTGCGCAGATGGCGCTGGCGCGGCTGGATCCGGCGACGCGCGAGTTCAGTGCGCAGATGCTGGCGCGCGCGCTGGCCTGCCTGCTGCGCGAGTATCCGGTGTATCGCAGCTACGCCGGTGCCGACGGGCTCGACGCCGGCGCGCGCGCCGTGCTGGACGGTGCGCTCGCCCGGGCACGCATTGGCCAGCCGCAGTCCTCGATCGCGGCGCTGGAAGCGATGGCCCGCTGGCTGCGCGACGATACCGGCGCCACGCGCAGCCAGGCCGCCCTGCGCCGGGTATTGCGGCGTCGTTTCGAGCAACTGTCGGCACCACTCAACGCCAAGGCCGTCGAGGACACCGCCTTCTATCGGCATGGCGTGCTGATCTCACGCAACGAAGTCGGCAGCGAGCCGGACCATTTCGCACTCACCACGGCGCAGTTCCACGAGGCATGCCGGGCGCGTGCGCGGCGCCATCCGCGTGCGCTGTTGGCCACCGCCACCCACGACCACAAGCGCGGCGAGGACGTGCGTGCGCGGTTGGCGGTGTTGTCCGAACAGCCCGCCTGGTGGCGTGACCAGCTGCGTGGGTTCGACGCGCTCGCCAGCGGGTTGGCCACCCCGGCACCGGATCCGGGGGATGCCGCCATGCTGTGGCAGACCTTGGTCAGCGCCTGGCCGCCGTCATTGGGCGCGGACGATACCGAGGCCTTGCAGGACTATGCCGCGCGCATCGTGCAATGGCAGGGCAAGGCGTTGCGCGAAGCCAAACTGCGCACCAGCTGGGTCGATCCGCAACCGGAGTACGAGGCGCGCTGCTCGGGCTTCGTCGAACACGTGCTGACGGCGCGCGCCGGCCTGCCGTTGCGGCGTGCCCTGTGCCGGGCGGCGCGCCATATCGCCGTGCCGGGTGCGCGCAACGGCCTGGCGCAGGCCTGCCTGCGATTGACCGTGCCGGGGGTGCCCGACCTCTACCAAGGGTGCGAAGGTTGGGACCTGTCGCTGGTCGATCCGGACAATCGCCGTCCGGTCGACTATCCCCAGCGGCAACGTTGGCTCGACGATCCCCGCGACTGGGCGAGCTTGCTGCACGACTGGGCCGACGGTGCCGTCAAGGCCCGGCTGATCGCACGATTGCTGCGGCTGCGCGCGCAACGACCGGCACTGTTCGCGCGCGGCGATTACCGGCCGTTGGCAGGCGGCGGCGATGACGTGCTCGCCTTCGCGCGCGGCAGCGACGATTGCCACCTGCTGGTGGCGATGACGCGCCTGTCGGCCGATGCGGGCACCACGCTGACCGCGCCGCCGCGCCGCTGGGGACAGGCCACGTTGCCGTTGCCCGCCGGTCGCTACGCCTCCGTGCTGGACGATCAGATCGTTGAGCAGCGCAGCGGGCGAGTCGCCTTGTCGACGCTGCTTGCACGCAGTCCAGTGGCAGTGTGGCTGTCTTGCTGAGAGAACCCCGATGACCCCAGAGCTACGCAGCGCGCGCATCACCCAACTGGCGCGCGAGATATGGGAAGCCGAAGGGCGACCCGATGGCCACGAACTACGCCACTGGGCGATGGCCGAACGACTGGTGGATGCGGAGATCCGCGCCGCCGAAGACGATCCCCCCGGCCAGGGCGCCTCCAGCGCAAGCGCGTCCACCGAAGTCGGCGCCCAGCCGGGCGCTTCGTCGGACAGCAAGCCCAACGAGCCCCTGACATGAGCCATCGCGACATGACTTTGGAGGTCGCATGCCTGCCCGCCGCCTGATTCAACGCTCGCGCGTGCGCGAGGGACGCCCGTTCCCGCTCGGTGCAACGTGGGATGGCCTGGGCGTGAACTTCTCGCTGTACTCGGTCAACGCCACCAAGGTGGAGCTGTGCCTGTTTGACGAGCGCAATCGCGAGACCGAACGCATCGTGCTGCCCGAGTACACCGACGAGGTCTGGCACGGTTACCTGCCGGACGCACGTCCCGGCCAGCGCTATGGCTATCGCGTGCATGGACCATTCGCGCCGGAGGCCGGCCATCGGTTCAACGCCAACAAACTGCTGCTCGATCCCTACGCCAAGCAGATCGTCGGACAGCTCAAATGGGCGCCGCAGCTGTTCGGTTACACCATCGGCCACAAGGACAAGGACCGTAGCTTCGATCGTCGCGACAGTGCCGCCTTCATGCCGCGCTGCGCGGTGATCGATCCGGCCTTCACCTGGGGGCAGGATCGTCGCCCGCAGGTGCCGTGGCAGCACACCGTCATCTACGAGGCCCATGTGCGCGGCCTGAGCATGCGCCATCCCGAGGTCATTCCCGAAGAGCGCGGCACTTTCTCGGCACTGCGCAACGATGCGCTGGTGGAGCATATCCGCGACCTGGGCGTGACGGCCGTGGAGCTGCTGCCCGTGCACACCTTCGTCGACGACCAGCAGTTGCTCGAACGTGGCCTGCGCAATTACTGGGGCTACAACACGATCGGCTTCTTCGCACCCAACTCGCGCTACATGGCCACGCGCACGGTGGCCGAGTTCAAGCAGATGGTCGCGCGGCTGCACAGTGCCGGGCTCGAGGTGATCCTGGACGTGGTGTACAACCACACTGCCGAAGGCAACGAGCTGGGGCCCACGCTGTCGTTCAAGGGCATCGACAACGCCAGCTATTATCGTCTGGCCGAAGATCGTCGCTTCTATATCAACGACACCGGCACCGGCAACACGTTCGACCTCACCAATGCCGGCGCGCTGCGCATGGTGCTCGACTCGCTGCGGTACTGGGTGCTGGAAATGCATGTCGACGGTTTTCGTTTCGACCTGGCCACCATCCTGGGTCGCGAGCGCTATGGCTTCGATGCCAGTGGCAGCTTCCTGGACGCAGTGCGGCAGGATCCGGTGCTCAGCCAGACCAAGCTCATCGCCGAGCCCTGGGACATCGGGCCGGGCGGTTACCAGGTCGGCGGTTTCCCGCCGGGTTGGTCGGAGTGGAACGATCGCTTCCGCGACAACGTGCGCGCGTTCTGGCGAGGCGACGAGGGGCAGCTCGCCGAACTGGCCACGCGCCTCACCGGCTCCACCGACCTGTTCAACCACAACGGCCGCCGGCCGTGGGCGTCGGTCAACTTCGTCACCGCGCACGACGGCTTCACCCTCAACGACCTGGTCAGTTACGAGCACAAGCACAACGAGGCCAACGGCGAAGACAACCACGACGGCAGCGATCACAACCTGTCGGTAAACCACGGGGCCGAGGGTGCCAGCGACGATGTGGGCATCATCACCGTGCGACGCCGGCAGATGCGCAATCTGCTGTCCACGCTGTTGCTGTCGCAAGGCACGCCCATGCTGCTGGCCGGAGACGAGTTCGGGCATAGCCAGGGCGGCAACAACAACGCCTATTGCCAAGATAATGAGACGGCGTGGATCGACTGGGAGGCCGCGGCGTTGGCGCCGGCGGCCGACCAGGCGCGCTTCGTGCGTCGCCTGCTGCAACTGCGTCGCCGCTATCCGCTGCTGCACCGTGCCCGCTTTTTCGACGGCCGGTTCGATGAAGCACTGGGCTTTCGCGATGTGACCTGGCTGGCGCCCGACGGCAGCGAGATGACCGAGGAAGGCTGGAAAGACCCGCACGCCCACGCACTGATGATGCGCCTGGATGGCCGCGCCCCAGCCACCGGCCTGCGCCAGGTCGCCGCCAACGTCACCTTATTGATGCTGCTCAACGCCGATCCGGAAAACACCATCGAGTTCCAACTGCCGCCGATGCATGACGAACACTGGCGAGTGCTCGTGGATACCTCCCGACACGGCGGCAGGGCGGCCCCGGGCGGCACGGCATGGCCGTCGCCACCCCGCTCGCTGGCTTTGCTGGCAGTGGAGCGCGATCGCATCGCCAGCAGCGCCAAGGTCGTCTCCGACGGCGGCGAGGGCACTGTGTCGTCCTGATCGACGGGCCGCGGCAGATACCGGCACGGCCGGGATTTGCCGCGGCGCAACGCTGCGTGCCGCAAGCCAGGCACCGTCCATCCCGAACGCATCCTAGAATTGCCCTTTGACCGCGAGGATGCCGACCGTGCTGAAGATCTGGGGACGCCACAATTCCAGCAACGTGCGCAAAGTACTGTGGTGCGCTGAAGAAATCGGCCTGCCTTATGAATCGATCGAGGCCGGCGGTGCCTTCGGTCGCGTCGACGAACCGGGCTATCGCGCGCTCAACCCCAACGGGCTGGTGCCGATGATCGAAGACCAAGGCCTGCCGCTGTGGGAATCCAATGCGATCGTGCGCTACCTCAGCGCGCGCTACGCCCTGGACACGCTGTACCCCGCCGATCCCGCCGAGCGCGCTATCGGCGAAAAGTGGATGGACTGGACCAGTACCACCTTCGCCCCCGCCTTCCGCGACTTGTTCTGGGGCGTGCTGCGTACCCCCGCGCACGAGCGCGACGCCGCACGCATTGCCACCTCGCTGCAACGCTCCAGCGAGCTGCTGGCCCTGGCCGACGCCTCCCTGGCCCGGGCGCCCTGGTTGTCGGGGCAGCGCTTTGCCATGGGCGACATCCCGCTCGGTGCCTTCGCCTATGCCTGGTTCGAAATGCCGATCGAACGCCCCGCGCTGCCGCATTTGCAAGACTGGTACGAACGCTTGGCCCAGCGCCCGGCCTTTCAAAAAGGCGTCATGACCGCACTGACCTGAGGTCGGCTCGCCGGCCCTGGATTCCCCCCTTCGAAGTGGAGACACGTCATGCGTCTTTTGCTCGCCGGTGCCACCGGCCTGGTCGGTCGCCACAGCCTGCAACGCCTGCTCGAAGATCCACGCTGCAGCGCCGTCGTCGCCCCCACGCGCCGGCCACTCGACATCGCCCATCCCAAACTCGACAACCCCGTCCTGGACTTCGAACAACTTCGCGACCCCGCACCCCAGTGGCACGTGCAGGCCGCGATCTGCGCACTCGGCACCACCATCAAACAAGCCGGCTCACGGGAGGCCTTCCATCGCGTGGACCACGACTACCCCTGGTGGCTCGCGCAGGCATTGCACGCCAACGGCACCGAGTGCTTCGTGCTCAATTCCGCCCTCGGCGCCGATCCCGCCTCGCGCATCTTCTACAACCGCGTCAAAGGTGAACTGGAGCGTGACCTGCGCACACTCGGCTTCCCTTCGCTCACCCTGGTGCGACCCGGCCTGATCGGCGGAAACCGCACCCTCCCACGCACCGGCGAACAATTCGCCACCGTCCTGCTGACCACCCTCGCACCCGTCCTGCCACGACGCTGGCGCATCAACCCCGCCACCCAAATCGCCCAAGCCATGATCGAAGCCGCCCTCGCATCCCGCCCGGGCCTACAAATCATCGACTCATCGCAACTCGTGGCCTAACCCGCACCAACCCACCCACCGCCAGCGCACGAAAACGGGGTCGCACGTTTCCCACAGCCATCGCAAGCACCGCTCTCCACCCGAAGGACAGAAACAATCGAAGCCGGCGGGGCGAACCGAGCGGGCGGCGGCGGGCGCGAGGACCGTCACGCGCCAAGGATGGCGCGTGCGAGCCCCCAGGGAAGGGTTTA
>DASWQJ010000250.1:0-6272 GCA_036403795.1 Stenotrophomonas sp. | reverse complement strand
CGATCTGTGCCTGCAGCTGCGCCATGGCCGCATGGGCCTGCGCCACTTCCGACAGTTGGCCGTCCTTGGTCTGCGCGGACAGTTTCTGCTGCACCTGCGCCACCTGCGCGGTCGTGGCGACCAGTTCCGAGCGCAGGCTCGCCGCTTCGGTCTGGGCCTGCTCATGATCGAAACGCGAACCGGCCCCGGTCTGCACCAGCTCCCCGGTCTGGCCCTCGCGGCGCGTGGCCAATGAAACGCGCGCCGACAGCGCCTGGCGCGCGGCACGTGCCGATTTCAGTTGTTCACCCAGTTCGCGCTGGTAGGCGTCGGCACTGTCCAGCTTGGCCGACAGCTCGGGGACTCTGGCCTCCAGCGCCGCCAACTGCTGCTGGTAAGGCACCGGATCGATGCGGAACAGCACCTGGCCCTTGCGCACCGGTCGATTGGCTTCCACCGGCACCTCGATCACCCGACCGGTCACCCGCGGCACGACCTGCACTACGTAGTTGATCGCGCGCACGTCGGACGAAGACGGTGCCACCACATTGAGGATCAGGATCAGCGCGGTAATGCCGAAGATCGGCAGCGATACCACGATGATCTGCGAGGCGAAGTTCCACGGCAGCCACTTGAATTTGAAAAAGATCAGCCAGACGAAGAACGAGTAGATCAGCAGCAGGATGATTTCCATGGGCTATCCCTCGCCTGGCGTCGGAGGCCGCGAGCGAGCCGCGGCGTCGGCTTCCATCGCAGCCAGGCGACGCTCCAGCAGCTCCACGCGCCGCCATGGATCGTCATCGAGGAGGCTCGTTGTGCTCATTTGCGCCGATGCACGTTGCGGCGAGCCAGTCGTCGGGGTGGCCGAGGCTTCCCCGAGCGGTTCGGCCTTGGCGTCCTGTAACGGCGTCAGTGCCTCGCCGTGATGCGCGTGTTCGTCCTGGTCCGTGCCATAGGCCATCTTGTGGAGGACCGGCTTGGTGTAGGCCCACAACCAGGCCAGCGGCCACAGCAGCCCGCCGAAGGCCAGCGAGAGCAGGCACAGGATCTTGATGGCGGCCAACTGGGGATGGCGTCGCTTTTCGGCGATCTTCTCCGGCAGGATGTGGACGATCCAGAACAGTGAGATCAACACCACCGGCACCACCACCAGCGCCAGCCAGGCGATCACGTTGGCGGCGGTATCCAGGGCCTCGCCGCTCAGGAACGACGCATGCGCATCGGGTGAGAGCAGCATCAGCCCCACCAAGGCCAGCCCCAGGCGCAAGTACAGGCACTCACCGAGCGATCTGAGGCAGTTCATGGCGGCTCCGGTGTGGATCGCGAAGAGGGGGCGCCGGCCTGGCTGCGCGCCTTGGCGATGGCATTCAACACCGCATCGATCAGTGCGTCGCCATCCACCGGTTTGCACAGATAGGCATCGGCCCCCAGCGACAACGCCTGCTGCCGGCTCTCCTGGCTCTCGGTACCGGTCAATACCACCACCGGGATGCGCAGGCCCTGCGCCTGTAGCGAGGCCTGCACGTCGAAGCCGCTCGGACCGGGCATGCTCACGTCCAACACCACGCAATCAGGCAGGCTGCGGGCAGCGTGGCGCAGGAACTCCGACCCCGATCCGTAGGCCAGCACGTCGAACCCGGCCGAACGCAGTAGTCGACGTAGCGCCAGGCGTACGTCGTCTTCATCGTCGACCACTGCCACTTGGGGCGCGCGGTTGTTCATTGGGCCTAACCTCGCCGCAAGCGAGTGGGGCGGCAATTGGCCCTTGGCCCCATTCCGGTAACCCGCGTGGGCGCGACGCCGTTCTCAGTAGTTTTGCGGTACCGGCACCGCCGGGTTGTGCGCATGATGGTCCGACCAGCGTCCGCTCCGGCCCGCGGCCGGGCGCGGCGTCCAAGTTCAAGCAGTGACGGACGGGGGACGATCCCCCAGCACCTCGTGGGGAGGGTGCTGACCGGTTGGATGTCCGATTGCCGTTGAAGGAATGGGCCTGTCCGCGTTGCGGGCAGGGGCAGCCATGGACACAGGGCACGCGATGAATTGGGTCGACGTAGTCTGGCCACTGATCGCATCGATCAGCCTGATGTTCGGGCTGGTGCATCTGCTCATCTGGTGGGTGCACGACCGCGAGCGCGTCCACCTTGCCTTGGCCATCGCGGCGTACAGCCTGGCCACGCTCACCATCATGGAGCGACTGGCCTTGTTCAGTGGCTCGCCGATGTACGCGGCCACGGTGATCCGCTGGATGCACGTGCCGGTGGCTTTCATGATTGCCGGCCTGGTCTACACGGTGCATACCTCGTTCGGGTACGGCGCGCCCGCCCTGGCATGGTCGGTGATCGGGCTTCGGCTGCTGGTTCTGGTCCTGGACTTCACCACCGGGGTGAATCTCAACTTCCTCAGCATCGACCATCTGGAGTGGACCACCTGGTGGGGCGTAGCCGTGGCGCAGCCGGTGGGCACCACCAATCCCGCCGTGGTCGCATCGCTGGCAAGCAATGTGGTGCTGTTGGTCTATCTCGGCCAGACGCTGGTGCGCGGCGTCCGCCTGCACACGGCACGCCGACAGGCCCTATGGGTGGTCTGTGGTGCCTCCATGCTGCTCACCACTGTGCTGGTCGGTTCCACGTTTTCCTGGATCGTGCAGTTCCCCCGCCTGCCGTTGACCCTGCCCAGCGTGACGGTGTTGCTGCTGGCGGTGGGCTGGCAGTTGGGCGGCGACTTCATGCGTTGGAACCGGCTCGAAGGGCAGTTGCGGCAAAGCGAACAGCGCCGCCAGCGCATCGAGCACGAACTGGACACCGCCGCGCTCACCTCCGGCCTGGGGTTGTGGCAGTGGGAAGTGGCGACCGGCACCTTTACCCAGAACGCCAACAACCGCCGGCTGCTCGGACACCGGGACCGCAGGGTCGATGCCGATCGCGACCGGGTCGAATCGGTGCTTGCAGACGAGGTGGAAGAACTGTTGTTCGCCACCGTCGAGGCCCGCCAGCTCGCACAGGTGAAGGCGAATTTCCAGGCCGCGATCCAGCAACCGAGCTATGAGCTGGAGTACCCGATAATCAGCGCGGCCGGTCCCCGGCGATGGATTTGCCTGCGTGGCAGTGCCGAGCACGATGCCCAGGGCAAGCCGCTGCGCGTGCGCGGCCTCACCCAGGATGTGAGCCTGCATCGCAGTGAGGAAGAACAACTGCGCGCCGTGCTGGATGCCTCGCCAGTGGCCTTGCTGTTGATCGATGACCGCGATCGCATCCGTTATGCCAACGCACGTGGTGCGGCCATTTTCGGCTACGGACGGGACGAGATTTCCGGTGTCGCGGTCGCGCCGTTGCTGCCGCCGGCTGCCGCGTCCTGCCCGTGGACCGCCGACGGCGCGCTAGCCGACAACGGACCGGCCGCCAACGACGAGCCGGTGGCCCTGGACCGCTACGGACGGCGATTTCCCGCCGAGGTCTTCAGCAATGCGCTGGAATTCGAAGGGCGCCCGTATACCGTCACCGCGATCAGCGATCTCACCCAGAAGCGCCATGCCGAGCAGGAAATGGCCGTGGAGCGAGAAAGCCTCGCGCATATGGCACGAGCCACCTTGATCGGCGAACTGTCCGGCTCGCTGGCCCACGAACTCAACCAGCCACTGGCCGCCATCCTGAGCAACGCGCAGGCGGCCCTGCGCATCCTGCGGCGCGACCCCGGCGATATCGACGAGGTACGCGAGATCCTGGATGACATCGTGGAAAACGACCGCCGTGCCGGTGCGGTGATCAGCCGCCTGCGCAGCCTGTTGAAAAAGGAATGCCGCACCTTCACCACGCTGGCGGTGAATGATCTGGTGCACGATTCGCTGCGCATCATCCGCAACGACCTGGTAAACCGGGGCGTGGATTATCGGTTGGACCTGAGCGTGCCGCTGTGCCGCGTGCAAGGCGATCCGATCCAACTGCAGCAGGTGCTGTTGAACCTGATCATCAACGCTTGCGAAGCGATGATCGACGCGAGCCCGCGCGTGCTGACGTTGAGCACCTGCGTACCGTCGCCCGGGCGCATCCGCATCGACGTGCGCGATACCGGCCCCGGTATCCCCGACGGCCTGCTCGAAACGATCTTCGCGCCTTTCCATACTTCCAAGCCCAACGGCATGGGCATGGGCCTGGCCATCTGCCGCACCCTGTTGCGTGCGCACGGGGGCGAGGTCTCGGCCTGCAACCTGCCTGCGGGTGGTGCCAGTTTCTCTTTCGACCTTGCGGTATTGGAGTAACGCCATGAGCGCCATCGTGTATGTCGTGGACGACGACGCGGACGTACTGACCGCACTGGGCCGCAGCTTGACGGCCGACGGATTGCGCGTGAAGTTGAGCCAGGGGCCGGAGCAATTCCTCCAGGCCTATGACCCCACCCAGGTCGGTTGTGTCGTGCTGGACCTGCATATGCCGGGCATGAGCGGGCTGCAACTGCAAGCGCAGCTGTCGAGCAGAGGCCAGGAGCCGCCACTGATCTTCCTCAGCGGCAGTGCCGATGTGGCCAGCTGCGCCAGCGCGATGCGCGCTGGCGCCATCGATTTCCTGACCAAACCGGTGGACGCCGACATCCTGCTTGCTGCCGTGGAGCGCGGCTTCGAAGTCGACACCGCCCACCGGGTACGCCACGACGGCGAGCGCGCCGCCTGCGTGTGTTATGACTCGCTGAGCCCGCGCGAGAAAGAAGTGCTGCCGCATATCGTGGCCGGCCGGCTCAACAAACAGATCGCCGACAAGCTGGGCATCTCGCTGAAGACCACCAAGGTGCATCGCAGTCGAATCCTGCAGAAGTTCGGCGTGCGCTCGGTCGCCGACCTGGTCCGCTCCTCGGAGCTGGCGCACATTGCTCCGGCGGCTGCATGAGCAAGCGCGCCCCACCTGCATTCCCGCGCCACGCACACGGCGCTGGCGGCAGCGCTGCATGCGATGGCGACATTCCGCGCCGGACACGCCATCCGCCAGGACCATGCGACACCCGCCGGACGTACCACGACCCGCGCGGTGCGGCTGCCGGGACGAGCGGTCTGTCCGCTTTATGCAAGCACTTGCGTTGAAGCGAATACTCAACCCAGGGGAAAACGTCATGAGCCTTTCTGTATTCCGTTCCACCGTATTGGTGCTGGGCCTGGCGACGGCGACGCCCGGACTATGCGATGGCGCCGGTGCCGGTGCGGGTGCCGCACAGGCCGCGCCGACCGCGGCCGCCCAAGCCCGTTTCAATGCGCTGGACGCCGATCACGATGGCCTGCTGAGCCGCTACGAATACGACACCGATGTGGTGTTCGAAACGGCAGACAGCGATCACGACGGTTTGCTGACCGAGCAGGAGCTGCAGATCGCGCTGGGTCCGCAGATGCCGGGTACGCCCAGCGTGGCGAAGCGGATGATCGTGGCCGACATCGACAACGACGGCGGCCTGGAGGACGGGGAACTGCGTGAAGCCATGGAAAAGCGCTTCGCATGGCTGGATCGAAACCATGATGGCAACCTCGACCTGGTCGAAATGACCGCCGGTTATGGGGTGCGGGTGCGGCCGTAACCGGTTTCCACGCGCACGGCCGGGCGCGTGGATTAGGCGTAGGGGTTAGGTGCGGACGTGAGGTGGGGAGGCGAGGCCCGTGGAGCAGCCATCGGATGGTGGCTCCAGCCCGCCTGCCTTCGCCGTTTTGAGGCCCCGGTCCCTCTGCTGCCACCGACCTGCCGTCGTTGACGATGCATCTTTCACTGGGCAGTGATCCGTAAAAGTACTGACGCACCGGTGGGTGGGCTTGGTCAGACTTATGACCCAGGCCTTTGGAACCCACCCCCAAACATGACACGGACGTTGCACTTCCATGGGCTTGCCCGACTGCTGGCGCTCTGGCTGGTCATGGCGCCCACCGCGCAGGCGCAGCAGGCCGGCAGCGACGCCGACGAACTGGCCAAGAAGCTGTCCAACCCCGTGGCCGCACTCATCAGCGTGCCGCTGCAGTACAACTACGACGAGACCTGGGGCGACAACGGCTACCGGCACACGTTGAACATCCAGCCCGTGGCGCCGTTCTCGATATCCGAGCACTGGAAGGTGATCTCTCGGACCATCCTGCCGGTCACCTATCAGAAGGACGTGATACCCGGTACCGACCAGGCCGGACTGGGCGATATCACCCAGAGCCTGTTCTTTTCACCCAAGGAGCCCACGGCGTCCGGCCTGATCTGGGGCCTGGGCCCGGTGTTCCGGTTGCCCACCGGCACCGATGACCTGGGCGGCGACACCTGGGGCGCCGGTCCCACCCTGGT
>DASWQJ010000249.1:0-23510 GCA_036403795.1 Stenotrophomonas sp. | reverse complement strand
AGCCAGTCCGGCCCGTAGCCGCCCACCTCGGTGCTGCGGAACGGTGCCAGCGGCGCGGGTTTGAAGCGGATCGCGATCTCGGTGGTGCGCTCGCGTAGCCGTTTTCCGGTGCGCAGGTAGAACGGCACGCCGGCCCACCGCCAGGTGTCGACCTGCAGCTTCATCGCCACGTAGGTCTCGGTGTTGGAGTCCTCGGGCACGGTGTCTTCCTCGCGATAGCCCGCCACCGCCACCCGGTTGGTGGCACCGGCCGCGTATTGTCCCCGCACCACGTCCGACGGCTTGAGCGGGCGCACCGCCTCGATCACTTCGGCACGACGGCGTTGCATGGCTTCGGTGGTGAAGGCGGCCGGCGGCTCCATCGCGATCATCGCCAACAGCTGGAACAGATGGTTGGGCACCATGTCGCGCAGGCAACCGGTGGGATCGTAGAAGCGGCCGCGACCTTCCACGCCGATGGTTTCCGCGGCGGTGATCTGCACATGGTCGATGCGGTCGCGATTCCATACCGGCTCGAACAAGCCATTGGCAAATCGGAACGCCAGGATGTTCTGCACGGTTTCCTTGCCCAGGAAGTGATCGATGCGGAACACCTGGTCCTCATCGAGCACCCGCGCCACGATCTCGTTGAGCCGCCGCGCGCTGGGCACGTCATGGCCGAACGGCTTTTCCACGATCACCCGCTTCCAGCCGTTGCCTTCGTGCTGTTTGACCAAACCGGCTGCGCCCAGGTTGAGCAGCGCAGGCTCGAAGAAGCGCGCGGCCGTGGCCAGGTAGAACAGCACGTTGCCCTGCGTTCCATAGCGCGGCTCGAGTTTTTCCAGCAATTCGCCCAGCTGCTCATAGGCATCCGGGTCGGTGAAGTCGCCGCGCAGGTAATGCATGCGCTCGCGTAGCCAGTCCCACGCATGGGTATCGAATCCGCCATCGGCCTGGAACTCGGCATCGCGCGAGCTCAACAGCTCGCGCATCTGCTTGCCCATGTTGGCGCGCCAGGCGCGCTCGCTGATGTCGCCGTGGTCCACGCCAATGATGGCGAAGTTTTCACCCAGCCCGCCGGAGCGCCGCAGGTTGTACAGCGCGGGCATCACCAGCCGTCGGGTCAGGTCGCCGCGTGCGCCCAGCACCACGATGATGCAGGCGGGCGCGGCCGGAGTGTTGCTCATGGATGACTTTCCTCTTCGCCGGAGTGACCTTGCAGTCGCAGTGCGCTGTTGACCAGTGCTACGTGCGAATAGCCCTGTGGAAAATTGCCCAACATCCGTCCACTGCGCGGATCGTATTCCTCCGCCAGCAGGCCCACATCATTGCACAGGCCCACCAGCCGCTCGAACAGCGTGCGTGCCTGCTCGTAGCGACCGAGCAACGTGTAGTTGTCGACCAACCAGAAGCTGCAGGCCACGAACACGCCCTCTCCCGCGGGCAGCCCATCGGCCTGGTCGTCGGCGCGATAACGCTGCACCAGCCCGTCGACGGTCAGGCGCTCGGCGATCGCATCGGCGGTGGCGGCCACCCGCGGATCGTCGGGTGGCAAGAAGCCGACCAACGGGATCAGCAGGCAGGACGCGTCGAGTCGGTCCGACCCATAGGTCTGCACGAAGTAGCCATCGGGATGCACGCCTTGCGCCAGCACTTCGGCGCGTACTTGATCGGCCAGCGCGCGCCAACGTGCGCGCTGTTCCGCGCTGGCGTGGCCAAAACCCTCGCGTGCACCGCAGTCGAACGCCAGCCACGCCATCACCTTGGAATGCACGAAGTGGCGGCGCGTGTCGCGGATCTCCCAGATGCCTTCGTCCGGCGCCTGCCAGCGTTGCTCGAGCTGCTCCAGGTATACGGCCAGCAGGTCATCGCCCCACGGCGGCGGCGGCACGCCCTGGGTATGCGCGTAATGGAACGCGCCGATCAGTTCGCCATAGACATCCAGTTGGAACTGCCCTGCGGCCGCATTGCCTACACGGACGGGCGCCGAACCCTCGAAGCCCGGCAGCCAAGGCACGCTCCACTCCAGCAGTCGCCGCTCGCCCCAGATGCCATACAGCGCCTGCAATTGTTCCGGTGAGCCGGCCACCGTTCGACGCAGCCAGTCGCGAAAGGCTTCGGCTTCGTCGTGGTACCCCGCCGTGATCAGCGCCACCAGGGTGAACACCGAGTCGCGCAGCCAGCAGTAGCGGTAGTCCCAGTTGCGCTCACCGCCCAGTTTTTCCGGCAGCGAGGTGGTCGGCGCGGCCACGATCGCGCCGGTCGGCAGGTAACTCAACCCCTTGAGCACGACCAGCGAACGCTTGACCTGCGCCTCCCAGGGCCCGCGATGGCGACAGCGCGAGGACCACTGCTCCCAGAACTGCTCGGTGTCGCGCAGCGCCTGCATCGGCTCCAGTGCCGGCGGGACGGAATGATGCGAGATGCCGTGGGCCAATACGAACCAGGTCTGCTCGCCCTCTTGCAACGAAAAGCGGCTCTCCGTCGCCAGATCTTCGCCTTCCAGCGGGAGCGGCGTGCGCATGAGTATCCGGTCCGGTCCGCAGATCGCCTGTATTCCCTCGTCGATCCGCGTGACCCACGGCACCGCGCTGCCGTAGTTGAAGCGCAGCAACAGGCGCATGCGCATCGGCACGTGTCCGCGCGTGCAACGCACGATGCGGACCAGATGGCTGTGGACCTCTTCGTCGTGGCTGGTGACCATGAAGTCGATCAGCTGCGCGGACCCGTCATCGGTATCGAAGGTCGTCTCCAACACCAGGCTGCCATCACGATAACGGCGGCGGCTGCGGTAGGGATCGACAGGGGCCAACTGCCAGCAGCCATGCTCCTCATTGCCCAGCAAGGCGGCGAACACGGCATCGGAATCAAAACGCGGCAGGCACAGCCAGTCGATCGTGCCATCGCGGTCGACCAGCGCGGCGCTGCGGCAGTTGCCCAGCATGGCGTGGTCCTCGATGCGCGCACCGGGGGAACTCATGGATCGCTCCAGCATCGCAAAGCGGCCAGTGTGGCGGAGCCGCCGTGAGCGCGGCATGCAGCGCTGTCATGGATCAGGCGGTGGCCGTCAGCGCTTCGGCCCGGTGCGCTGGATCACGCAGGGTGCGGGCCGGTCGGCGAGTACCCGCTCAGCGGTGAGGCTTCGCAGGTGATTGCGGCAGGAGATTGCGGCGGGCGATTGCGGCTGCGCACGAACAGATGCGTGCAGTACCTCGGCCGGTCAGTTCTCGCGCAGGAACCGCGCCATCGAGGACACGCCCGGTACCGCCGGTTCGAACTGGCCGGCGACGTCCACGAAGCCGCGCATGATCGCGATCTCGCGCGGGGTACGGTTCAAGCCGTCGCGGCGATCCGGGTCGGCGCCAGCGCGCAACAAACGCTGCACCAACAACGGCAGACCGTGCAACGCCGCCAGGTGCAGCGGACCGAAACCACGCGGATCCTGCACGTCCAGCGATACGCCCTCGTCGAGCAGGCGCTCCACGCCGGCCAGCACGATCTGTTCGTCACAACCGGTGCCGGGTTCGGCGCGTGCGCCCAACAGCAGCAGCAGGGGGCTGACCTTGCCGGCAGCCATGCGTTCGGGATCGGCACCCGCCAGCAACAACGTATCGAGCAATGCCAGCAGGCGGCTGCGGTCGCGCGCAGTGAACCCGTACAACGCCGCGCAGTGCAGCGGCGCCAGGTCCTGCGCGTCGCCGGCGTGCACGTCCGCTCCGGCGGCCAGCAGGCGGGCCGCGATATCCGGCAGGCCCAGCGCGGCGGCCAGCATCAGCACGGTGACACCGCCGGGCAGGCGATGTTCGATGCGGGCACCGGCATCGAGCAGGGCCACCACGATATCGGTCTGGCGCATGCTCACCGCCGCCGACAGCGGCGTGGCGCCACTGGCCGCGGCGTGTTGCGGATCGCCGCCGCGCGCCAGGCAGAGATCCACCACGGCGGCGTGGCCACTGCCGGCCGCACGCAACAGCGCGGTGCAGCCTTGCGCATCGACGGCATCGACCGGCAGGCCCAGGTCGATCAGGCGACGCACGGCATCGGCATCGCCGCGAGTGGCGGCGGCCGGCACGTCGGCGGCGCGCAGCGCGCGACGCGGTAGCGGCCATACGCGCCAATCCAGCCAATCGGCCAGGTCGCGACGGCCAATCGACAACGCCACGCCAAGCGGCGTCTGGCCATCGGCGGCGCGTGCATCCGGTGAGGCGCCCTGCATCACCAACAACTTGAGCGAGGCCTCGCGGCCCAGCGCGGTGGCCAGGTGCAGCGCCGTCATGCCATGGCTGTCGCGCGCCTCGCGATCAATTCCGCGTTCCAGCAGTGCCTGTTGCAGGCGCAGCCAGCCCAGGCGCACCGCCAACGACAGCGGCGGATCGCCCACTGCCGGATGGGCGAATGGATCGGCGCCACGCTCGAGCAGTTCCATCGCGAAGTGTTCCAGGCCCCGCGATGCACTGTCGTGCTGCACGCAGGCCGACAGGAACCGGGTCAGGCCGCCGGCGCCGGCCGGAGAAACACCGTGGCGCAACAGGACCTGCACGGTGGGCATCGCATCGATGCCGCGCGAGAGCAGCGCGAACATCGGCACGTCCCCACAGGCATCGC
Source organism: Stenotrophomonas sp. (assembly GCA_036403795.1). Lineage (GTDB taxonomy): Bacteria > Pseudomonadota > Gammaproteobacteria > Xanthomonadales > Xanthomonadaceae > Stenotrophomonas_A. The sequence goes on along the minus strand of DASWQJ010000249.1, from coordinate 18,926 downwards.
GTATCTCCGGTTCGGCGCCATGGCGCAGCAGCCAGTCCACCGCCTCGGGATTGAGTGCCAGGTGCGGGTCGTGCAGCAGTTCGCCCAGCTCGGCGGCGCCGCACAACCGTGCCAGGGCGGCCAGGCCCTCGCTGCGGCCCAGTTGCAGCCCTTCGCGCAGCAGGATCAGCGGGGGACGGTCCGGCGGCGGCAGGCCTTCGGATTCACTTTCATGGTCCAGCCGCGCATCGGTCACCACCGAGGGCAGCGGATATTGCGGGTCGAGCAAGGCGACGATGCTCCATCGGCGGGGGTCGGCAGCAAAGTCCGCCGCGCGTCGGCCGGCATGGTCGGCCTGGTCGGCCGGCAGGCCGAGGTCGAGCAGGCGCTGGATCAGCGCGGCCGACGCTTGATCGGCGGCGCTGGCCAGCAGCACGGCATTGCGCCCGTCGCTATCCACGGCGGTGAAGTCGGCCTTGCGCGACAACAGTTGTTCCAGCACGGCTGCCCGCGCGGTGCGCGCCGCTTCCAGGAATGGCGTGCGCCCCAGCAGGTCGCGCGCATCCAGGTTGGCCCCGGCGCCCAGCAAGACCTCCACGATGTCGCTGTGGCCGGCCAGCGCCGCCACGTGCAGGGCGCTGCGGCGATGCCGGTCGCGCGCATCGATGCGCGCCTTGTGCTTGAGCAGTAACTGCACGCCGGCCGGATCGTCTTCTTCGGTTCCGGCGGCCGCCAGCAGCACCGGGCTGCCGTCGGCCGGCTCAGGCTTGGCGCCGCGCTCAAGCAGGAAGCGCGCCAGTCGCCAGCTGCCGGCCTGGCAGGCCATGGCCAGGGGCGAGAAACCGTCGGCGTTGAGGGCATCGATTTCGGCGGCGGCATCGCGCAGCAGCGCGGCCACGCCGGGATCGGAGCTGCGCACGGCGTGATGCAGCGGGCTGTTGCCTTCGGCATCGGTGACCCGCGGATCGGCACCGTTGGCCAGCAGGGTCATCACCGCATCGGGACGGCCGTGCCAGCTGTCGCGCGTGGCTGCCAACAGGGGCGTCATGCCGCGATGGGCGGCATTGAGATCCACCCGGCGCACGATGAGTTCACGCAGCAGGCGCAGGTCGGGCAACACCGCCGCCAGTACGGCCAGGCTGCGCTGGTCGCGCCAGTCCTGGGCCGGCAGTGCGTGGGCGTCGGCGCCGGCTTCCAGCAATTGCATGGCGCGATCGACGCGGCCGCCGCGTGCGGCTTCGTACAGCGCCGGCACCCATTCATGCCGGGGCAGGTGCTCCAGCGGCGTGGCCTCGACGGTCGCGGCCAGCAGTTCGCTCGCCAGGGGCGCGGCGGCCACCGAGCCCAGGGGCGCGGCAACGGGCAGGCGCTGCACCAACCAGTGCAATCCCGGCGCCAGCCCTGCTGCCAGCACGGCCAGGCCCCACCGGGTGGTGCCCGTTACCAGGTCCGGCCAGGCCAGCACCACGCCGACCGCGCAGATCGCCAGCACGCTGCACGCCACGGCCAGCCCGCGCCACGCATGCAGTTCGCGGCCGCCCAGGCGCTGCCATTGCGCGCGCAAGGTGCCGCCCTCGCGCTCCAGGTCCTGCCAGGCGGGCCAGGTACGCCACAGACCCAGCAAGGCCGCACTGATGGCCACACTCAGTACCAGCACCGCCGACAGGCTGCCGCTATCGCGCAGCGCGGCCAACGGCCAGGCCACCAGCAGCGCCACCAACGCCGCGCCGCCGGCCCATAGACCGGCCAACGCTGCGATGTCCGGCAACAGGGTGCGCGGCTGCCACGGGCCAGCGGGCACTGCGCGCGACCGGCGCGCCCACGACACGCCCAGCGCGAAGGCCGGCTGCGCCAGCCACAGGCCGATGGCAGCGGCCAGGCCGCCGATACCCGCCAACAGGGACAACACCACGCCGGCGCCCAGGGCGATCGGAACCAGCCGCGCGCGCAGCACCGGATCAGTCATCGAGGCGCCCCGGCGTGGTGCCCGGTGGCGGCGGGGGAAGCTGCAGGAAGAAACCGCACTCGACCAATTGCCGGCGCACGGCCTCCACGTCCACCCGCGCCAGGCGGCGCTCGGGGGTAAGCGTCACTTCCAGCACGAAGACCAAGGGCGCCAGCTGCGCCTGCAACGTGTCCGGCAACGCATCAAAGGCATCGCGGGTGGCGAGGTAGACGTAGGTGTCCTGTTTGCGTTGGCTTTTGTATACGTAGGCTTGCATGCGCGCGGGCGGGAAACGCCCAGCGGAATAAGGGGGAGTGCTGGAATTGTGTCGGAAACCCGTCATTGGCGAAAGCTTCGCCAGCCGCTGGCCGGGCTGTGACGCCGTTTAGGTTCATCAAGCGGCGCCCGCACATGGCCTCCACCGCCCCCCCGTATACTCGCGGCCAATTCGTGAAGTTCCCGGAATCGAGCTTGAAGCCAGCGCAGCCGTCGCCCCGCATGGCGCCCCTCGCCATCACCGCTTTCACTGCCACCACCGCGTTGGGCGCCGGGTTGGCAGCGCAACTCCAGGGCCTGCAGGCCCAACGCAGCGGCCTGCGCCGCAACGATTTTGGCCAGGCCCCGCTGGATTGCTGGATCGGCCGCGTCGATGCGCTGGAGCAACTGCCGTTGCCGGCGCCGCTGGGCGAGTGGGAATCCCGCAACCACCGCCTGGCCTGGCACGCCTTGCAGCAAGATGGTCTGCCACAGGCGTTGGCCGCCGCCGTTGCCCGTCATGGGGCCGATCGCATCGCGGTGGTGCTGGGCACCTCCACCTCCAGCATCGGCGCCAGCGAAGAGGCCTACGCCCGGCTGGACCACGACGCCGAAGGCCAAGCGCATTTCCCCGCCGATCTGGCGCGTCCGCGCCTGCATACGCCGCATTCGCTAGGGCTGTTCGTGCAGGCGGCCACCGGGCTGATGGGTCCGTGCGTCACCGTGGCGACTGCTTGTTCGTCCAGCGCCAAGGTATTCGCACAAGCGGCGCGCCTGATGGCCATGGGCCTGGCCGATGCGGTCCTGGTCGGCGGCGTGGACACGCTGTGCGGCAGCGTGCTGTTTGGTTTCCATTCGCTGCAACTGGTGTCCGACGAGCCCTGCAAGCCCTTCGATGCGCAGCGGCGCGGCCTGTCGTTGGGCGAGGCGGGCGGCTACGCCTTGCTGGAACGCGACGCCGAGGCGCCAGTGGCCTGGTTGGCCGGTTATGGCGAGTCCAGCGATGCCCACCACATGTCCGCGCCGCATCCCCAGGGCCGGGGCGCCAAGTTGGCGATGGCACAGGCCCTGGCGCGTGGCGGCATCGATGCCGCCCAGGTCGGCTACCTGAACCTGCATGGCACTGCCACGCCTGCGAACGACAGCGTCGAGGCCGCCGCCGTGGCCGACCTGTTCACCGATACGCTGCATGCCAGCAGCACGAAGGGCTGGACCGGCCATACGCTGGGTGCGGCGGGCATCGTCGAATCGGCGATCGCCCTGCTCGCCTTGCGCGAAGGTCTGCTGCCCGGCACGCTCAACAGCCGCGAGCCCGATCCCGCCTGCGGGCCACAAATTCGGTTCGAACCCGCCGCGCGGCGCATCGATTACGCCATGAACAACTCATTCGGCTTCGGGGGCAACAACTGCACGTTGTTGTTTGCCCGCGCATGAGCTTGCAGGCACGCATCGAAGGCGTCGGCTTCTGGACCCACGGGCTGCCCGACTGGGCGCACGCGCAGCAGTTCGCCCAGGGCACTGCGGGGCTGGTTCAGACCCCGCCGCGGCCGGCGCCGCGCCTGTTGGCCGCAAATGAGCGCCGGCGCGTGCCCGACAGCGTGGCCGTTGCCCTGGAAGTGGCCTTGGCCGCTTGCGAGGCAGCGGGGCGCGATCCTGCCACCTTGCCCTCGGTGTTCGCCTCCACCCATGGCGACCTGGCGATCACCGACTACATGTGCCGCACACTCGCCAGCGAGCCTCAGTCGATGTCGCCGACGCGTTTCCACAACTCGGTGCACAACGCCGCCGCCGGGTACTGGACGATTGGCGCCGGTGCATTGGCGCCGGCCACCGCGATCAGCGCTTACCGCGCCAGCTTTGCCCAGGGCTTGATCGAAGCGCTGGGGCAGCTGGCCGATGGGGCAGAAGCCGTGCTGCTGGTGGCCTACGACGCCGGCGGCACCGGGGCACTGGGCGAGATGGCGCAGAGCGAGGGCCTGCTGGGTGGCGCCTTGGTGCTCTCACGCAGCGGCGATGGCCCGGCACTGCAAATGCAGTGGCGACAAGGCGGTGTGACGCCGAACGAATCCGGCGCGCTATCGCGCCACGCCGCCGCCAACATCATGGCGCCGATGCTGCCGCTGTTCGACGCGTTGGCGTGCCACGACCATCAGGTTGAAGTGCACGCCGGCACCGATCGCCACCTGGCGTTGGCGCTGTCATGAGCCCGGCCTCAATGCTCACGGCCGATCAGGTCGCGGTGGTAATCCCCGCCCTCAACGAAGCGCGCAGCATCCGCGCGGTCGTGCAGGCGGCGCTTTCGCATGTCCCCTGCGTGATCGTGGTCGACGACGGCTCGGACGACGATACCGCCGCACAGCTGGTCGACTTGTCGGTCACGGTATTGCGCCATCGCCACCGCCTGGGCAAGGGCGCGGCATTGCGTACCGGCTTTGCCGAAGCGCTTCGACAGGGCCGTCGCGGCGCGCTGACCATGGACGGCGACGGCCAGCATGACGCAGCCGATCTGCCCCGCCTGCTGGCGGCGGCTGCCTCGCATCCGGACTGCATCATCATCGGTGCACGGTTGCAGCACCGCGCGCAACAACCGTGGCCGCGACGCCTGGCCAACGAGTTCGGCGACTGGGGCATCGCCTGGGCCTGCGGCTACCGGATCGCCGATACGCAGAGTGGACAGCGTTATTACCCCTCTGCGGTATGCCGGCTAGCGGACGTACCCGGCGAAGATTTCGTGTTCGAAGCGCAGCTGCTGATCTCGGCGGCGCGCGAACTGGGCTTTGGCGTGGTGTCGGTTCCAATCGAATCGCGCTATCGGGACGCGGAAGGCCAGGCATTGCGCCGCAGCCACTTCCGCCCCTTGCGCGACCTGTATCGCATCACCCGCCACGTCGTGGCGCAGGTGCTGACGCGGGGACGCGTGGTACAGGCTTATCGGGGTTGTCGCGCGCAGGGGCCACGCATCCACGATCCCCGCGGCAGCCTGGTCGCGCCGCCGCCGCAATGACGCGGCTCAGGCCATCGCACCGTTGACCCCGATTACCTGGCCGCTGACGTAGGCGGCCGACTCCGAACACAAAAAGCCCACCACCGCGGCTACTTCTTCCGGCTTGCCGGCACGGCCCGCCGGCACCGCTTGCTTGATGAGCTCCGGTGAAAACGCCTCGGCCGCCATCGCGCCTTCGATCACGCCGGGCGCCACCACGTTGACCGTGATGCCGCGACTGGCCATTTCGCGCGCCAGCGATTTGGATGCGCCATGCAGCGCCGCCTTGGCCGCGGCGTAATTGGTCTGCCCGCGGTTGCCCAACACGGCCGCTACGCTGGAGACGCTGACGATGCGACCCCATCGAGTGCGCGCCATGGGCAGCAGCAGCGGCTGGGTGACATGGAAAAAGCCATGCAACGACACGTCGATCACGCGACGCCACTGTGCCAGGTCCATGCCAGCCATCGGCGCGTCGTCGTGGATGCCTGCATTGTTGACAACGACCTGGATTGGCCCGGCCTGCAACAACGCCTGCAAGGCTTGCCCTGTGGCGGCTGCATCGGCCACATCGAAGCCGACCGCTTCGGCCGACCCGCCCTTCGCCCGGATCTGTTCGACGACCGCATCGGCGCGTTGTCGGTTCGCGTTTGCGTGAACGATCACATGCAAGCCATCGGCGGCGAGCTGGCGGCAGATGGCGCTGCCCAGGTCGCCACTGCCACCGGTCACCAACGCACGGCGTGGAAAAGACGTCATCGAAGTGCCTCATTGATGGACTGCAGCATCACCGCCGCACGGCCTTCGGCCAGGCAGCGATCGCCGTGGGTGATGCGGAACTGGTATTGCTGGCTGTCCTGGCCCTGCACCAGGCAGCGCGCTTGGCAGCGTAGCTCGCCAGGCAGATCGTCGATCCGCACGCAATGCAGTTCGACGCCGCGCAGCGATACCAGCATGCCGGGTCGCACGCGTCGATCCTGCGCCGAAGCGAGCAAACCGCCGTGCACGGCCATGGCCTGTGCGCCGTATTCGCACAAATGCACGGCGGACAGCCGGCCGCCGCTGCGAAGCGGGTGATGGGCATCCCCATGGTTGGAGGCGGCCAGTTCGATGCGATCGGCATCCCACGCCAGCACCTGGTCCCACAGGCACATCGCGCCGGCGTGCGGCACCAGGGCCTGGATCTGGTCACGTTGCAGCATGCAGTCCTCCCACTCGGTGACGGGACACCAGCAGCGCCAGCACGAAGTTGCATAGCACCCCCAGCGTGACCGTGACGCCGATGGCGCGCAGCACTGGAATCGACGAAAGCGCGAGCAAGGCGAACACCAGCACCGTCATCACGCTGCACACCACCAACCCGTGCAGGGTGCGCAGCTGATCCTCGCGGCCCTCACCGGCATGTTCGAAAAACAACCCGTAATCCAGGCCCAGCCCGGCGCCCAGGATCAGTCCGATCAGGTGGAACAGATTTAGCTCGGTCCCGGCCACGCGCAGCACCGCCAGTACCAGCACGGTGGTCAGGCCCATCGGCAACAGCACCCGCAGCATGCGCTTGGGCGAGCGTAATGCCGCGCCGACGGTAGCCACGAGCAACAACGCCGCTACGGCCAGTGCCAACAGCAGGCGCGTGCGGTAGGCGGCCACCAGCGATTCGGAGGCCTGCTTGAGGTCCAGCAACATGGCCCCGCGCGCTTGCGCGGCAGCGGCGAGAACCACCGGATCGCGCAGGCCGCTCAGTGATACCAGCGCGGTGGCGTGGTCGCCGCTGTCCAGCAGCAAGCCCTCCACCGCGGTGGCTAGCGGGCTGTCGGCCAGGTCGTGCGGTTGCAGCGGCGGCGCGCTGCGAGCGGTCTGGACATCGGCCAGAAACGGCTCGAACGCGTCGGCACGGAACGGCGAATCGACCAGCGCGGCTTGCAGGTCCTGGCGCAACCGATCGGGCGCGGGCAGCTGCTGTTGGCGCTCACGCTGCAGACGGGCGCTGGGCAGATACCGCGCCGCCATGTCGTAGCTCTGCAGGCCGCCGGTAACCACTTCGGCGTCGAGCCAGCCGCGCAGCGCTTCGGAGCGCTGCAACACCTGCTCTGCGTCGCGGCCACGCACCGTCAGCACGTAGCGAACGTCCGGCGCACCCAACTCCGTACGCAGTTGAGCGTCGCGCTGAAGATCGACCGGATCGACCGGCGTCAGCCGCGACAGGTCGTTCTGCCAGAACGGGCCCGGTGCCAGCCAGATGGCCAGCAGGCCGAGTACGGCCAGCGCGATCAGCGACCGGCGCGGTCGAGGCAGCTTTTCTATCGCCAACCACAGCCGTTCCAGTGCCGGCGAATCGGCCAGATCGCGGGTGGCCGGGTCGACCAGTGCAGGCAACACGTAACGCGTTGTCAGCGCTGCCGTCGCCAGGGCGGTGATGGTGAACACAGACAGTTGCTTGAGCCCGTCCACGCCGGAAAACAGGAAGGTCAGATAGGCGATGCAGGTGGACGCCACACCGGTGCCCAGGGTCGGCCACAGGGCGCGCACATTGCGCCAGGCCGATACGCCCGGCCGCTGATGGCTCAGGAAGTGGATCGGATAGTCCTGCACCACGCCGATCAGGGTGAAGCCAAACGCCAGCGTGATGCCATGCACGCCGTCGAACAGGGCCACCACCGCCAGCAGGCCCGCCATGCCCGCCGTGGCCAAGGGCAGAAAGCCCAGGATCGGTGCCTTCCAGCTGCGGTAGGCCAGCAGCAGCAGCAGGATCATGCCCACGGTGTCGATCGTGCCGATGGTGCCGGCCTCGTGGCTGGTGCGCGCGCCAATCTTCACCGAGAACGCGCCAGGCCCGCTGATCTCCAAGCGGCTGCCGGTGCGACCGGACACCTCGGCGAATGCCCGGTCGATGGCCTCCAATGCCGTCTGCTGGCCGCTGGGATCAAAGCCTGCTGCACGCGTCTGGACCAACAACAGCGCCTGGTGGCCGGCGCGGTCGAACCACACCTCATCGATACGCTGCGGTCCGCGTGCCGGCTGCAGTGATTGCGCCACGCGCAGGGTCTGCAGGGTGGGGTCACTGGGCAGCAGCGGTTCCAGCAGCGAACCCGCGGGCGACCCCAGGTCCTGCACGCGTTGCTGCAAGGCCTCGCGTAGCGCCGCCGCATCGAGCGACGGCGGTGCATCGCTGCCCAACAGGTAGCGATACGGCCGCAGGTGTTCCGGGATCGCGTCGAGGCCCGCCTGCTCACCGTTGGCGACCAGTACGAAGTCGGACTGGCCGGCCAGGCGCGCCCGCAGCACACGGGACTGCTGCGCCAACACCTCCGGCGTGGCGCCAGACAAGGCCACCATCAACAGACGCGAGCCCGGGCCTTCGCCCAATTCGTCCAAGAGCAACTTCTGCGCCGGGGTGCGCGCATCGGGCATGAACTTGCGCAGGTCGCCGCTGACTTGGAGCCGATCGGCCGCGAACCATCCGGCCGCGCCCAGCAGCGCCAGCCAGGCCAATGCTGCGAGCACACGCCAGTGCGAGACGCTCAGCACGCGCATGCAGGCATCGTGTGGCGAGCCGTCGGACGCAGGATCACCGGCTGCCCTGCTCGCACTGCACTTGCGCCGATGCGCCTTGCTCCACGGCATGTGCTGCCGTCCCGAGCAGCGTGCGCTGCACGTCGCCGCGCGCAGGGACGGTGACGATGCAGCGCAACTCGCCGCCATCGCCGTAGAGTCTTATCGCACGCACCCGCTTGAGCAGCGCGGGATCGCGCGGCTGCAGCTGCAACTGCCACTGCTGCAACGTGCCTTGGGATTGCACCCGGTATTGCCGTTGCAGCGCCTGCGCATCGCCTTCCAGCAATGCGCCGAAGCTGGACTGGATGCCGGCCAGTTCGGGCACGCGGTCCAGGGGGTAGCGCTGCTCCGCCTTGCCTTCGCGCGCCACCACGGCCTGCCCCTGCGCAATGGTGGTGGTCTCGCGATAAGGGCTGCGCACTTCGCGCACCAACGTGTCCCGGTCCGGTCGCCGGTATTGGCCGCTGATCTGCAGCGGTTGCTTCAACAATGCCGAACCCCGGATCTCCACGAAATCCGTGGCGCTGGGCGCCGGCCGGGCCAGCGCGCGCAGCACCAGGGCCGGGTTGGGTCCCTCGCCCACCGCAGGCACTTCAGCTGCAGCGGCGCACGGCATCGCGACGACGCAGGCCCACATCGCCCACCGCGCCATCGCGCGCGCCTTCTTGCCAGAAATCATAGAAGTTGAACCAGTTGTAGGGAGCTGCCAGGGTGTGGCGCTGCAGGCGCGCCGCATATTCGCCGATCAATGCATGCAGGGCCGAGGCGCGCTGCGCACGTGGAATCTCCACGCTGTCGCGGAAGGCTTCGAACACCAGTTCATAGCGATTGCCGCCGCGGTAGAGGCCGTAGGCCAGCACCACCGGCACCTGCAGGGCGGCGGCGATCAACCACGGGGTGGTCGGCAGCGGCGCTGCATGACCCAGGAAATCCACCGGCAACGCCGGCTCCTGCGGTTGCGCGCGATCCACCAGCATGGCCACCATCGCGCCCTCGTCGGCCGCCTGCTTGATCTGCAGCGCCACTTGGTGCCCATCGTTGCCGGCGTCGATGATGCCTGCCGCCAATGCGGGGTCGAGCGCGTCGAGCACCTCGCTGATGGCAGCGTTGTGGCGCTTGTCCAGCACCACCCGCAACGCCAGTTCGCCGCGCAGGCGCTTGAGCACGCGCAGCGCGTCGAAACTTCCCAGGTGCGAGCCGAACAGCAGCACACCGCGCTGTTGGGCGAGCGCATCGGTCAGCGACTCCAGCCCGGTCACCTGGATGTCGAACAGATCCATGCGGCCGCCGAGCAGGAAGATGCGGTCCAGGATCGTGCGGGAGAAAGTATGGATGTGGCAGGCCACCTGCCACGGGCTTGCCGGGTGGCCGAGCACGCGCGACAGGTAAGCGCGCGAGGCGCGGCGTTCCGGTCCACGCACCAACATGAAATAGGCGGTGATCGGGTACAGCAGCAGTCGCGCCGGGCCGCGCCCGAACAGGCGTGCGATGCCGGCGATGAGCCTGATCGCAAAGCGCCCGCCCCCCTCGGGTCGTTGCTTCCAGTCCTCGGCTTTCATGCCGACGCCTGCGCGTTTTCGATGCGACCGGTGGCGATCGTGCGGCCTTCGCTGGTGACCTGGAAGCGCCAGGGGCCCTGGCCGGCGACCGGGCCGTGTTCCAGCAGGATCTCGGCCGATTGATCCGGCAGCAGCGGCTGCAGGAACTTCACCTGGGGCAGCCGCAGCGCGCCTTCGACCCAACCCTGTTGCGCCAGCGCCTGCAGCACCTGATCGAGCACGACCACGCCCGGCACGACCGGCCGCCCCGGGAAATGACCGGGCAGGCTGGGATGATCGGCAGGAATGCTGAACTGCATGGCGGCGCTCAAAGCTTCAGTAGGCTCGGCCGCTCAGGATAGCCGAGCGGTGTACGCGCCGCGCTCAACGCAACAGGTCGCGCCAGAACGCCGGACCCAGTTGCGCCATCTGTCGAACGAAGTCGCCCACGTGTCGATAAGGCTGTTGGGGAAAGCGCCGCTGCCGGACCGCGTACTCCACCACGCAGAACGCGCCCACCAACCCCCAGCACGCCAGGTTGGCCAGCCACGACCACTGGGCATGGCTGATGGCCAGCGCGGGCGGGCTGCCGATCGCCGCCAGCCATTGCGGCGAAGCACACAGCGCCAGCACCAGGTTGAACAGGGTCAATGCCGCCAGAAACAACGCCCAGGCCAAGGTGAGGCCTCGGCCGTATCGAGTCAGCGCTTCGGTCATCGGCATGCCCGCGCGCGCATGCAGGGCAGACACGATCCGGGTAATCAGCGGCTCGCGGCCAGGCAGCAACGTGCGCGCAAAACCCCAGGCGATCAGCAACGTGAACGCCACCGGCAGCAACAGCAGCAGCAACCAGACGTAATCCGACGCGGCCAGTCGATACAGCCCCACGCCACTGCCCGCCAACAACAGCAGCGCCCACGGCCGCAGCCGCACTAGCGGTCCCAACAGGGTCAGCAGCACCAGGCTGGCCAAGGCCAGCGCAGACCAGCGGCCGTCTTCGCGCAGGCTGGCCACGTGTGCCAGCACCGGATACGCCAGCAGCAGGACGATGCGGACCAGTACGCCCGCACGACTGTCCAGCAATTCGGGCGCCGGCGGGTTACTGGGGGCGTTGGGACTGGACATGCGTCGACAGCGCGCGCAGCGATGCGAAGGCCCCCCGGTTCTCGTCGTTGCCCGAGCGAAGCTGCACGCCGTATTTCTTGCCGATCGCCAACGCCAGTTCCAGTGCGTCGATCGAATCCAGGCCCAGTCCTTCGTTGAACAACGGTGCTTCCGGGTCGATGCTGTCGGGGGCTACCCCCTCCAGGTTCAGGCTTTCCACCAGCAACTCGGCCAAGTCGAGCTCGGCCTCGGTTTGTTGCGACGACATTGCAGATTCCGTACAGAGCAAAGGCGGCAAAGATCCGGGATTGCCGGGCGCGAAGCAAGTCGGCCGGGAAATCCCCCGCGTGCGCCTGCCAAGCCGTTCGCCGGGGCTGGGCTATCATGGACAGTCCGAACACCCTGCACGATGGCTGCATGACGTCCCGCTTTCCACGCCCCCGCCCCTACCGCGCAGGCCCGGCATGGCGCTGACCGCGGTTCTCGCCCCTGCTCCTGCGCTGGCAGTGGACTACTTGGCTCCATCCCGCCTGCACGACGCCCTCGGCGATCCGCAGGTGTTGGCCGTGCTGGCATTTGCAGGCGGCGCCACCAACCACGCTGACGGTGATTCGCGACTGTTCCGGGTCGGCCTGCAGCCGGTGGGCGAAGACCTGCTCGAGGTCTGGCGCGGCCAGGCCCCGGTCCGGCACGGCCGCGATGGCGACATCGCCTGGTCTACCGACGGCGAAGTGGCCTTCGGTGCGCTGGAAGTGGACGAGGCCGCGCATGGCGGCATCGAAGCGGCAGGCGAATACGCCTACCAGAGGCTCGGCGAGTTCCTGGTCGGGCACGCGCAACCGCATTTGTTGCGAATCTGGAACTACTTCGACGCCATCACCGCCGGCGATGGCGACGAGGAACGCTATCGCCGCTTCTGCGTCGGTCGCGCGCGCGGCATCGGCGCCATCGACACCAACATCCTGCCGGCCGCCACGGCCATCGGCCGCGTGGATGGCGTACGGCGCCTGCAGCTGTACTGGTTGTCGGCGCGGCGCCCGGGTACGCCGCTGGAAAACCCGCGGCAGGTCAGCGCTTACCACTACCCGCGCCGCTACGGCCCGCAACCGCCCAGCTTCGCCCGCGCGATGTTGCCCCCCGACGCCCAGGACATGCCGCTGATGCTGTCGGGGACGGCCAGCGTGGTCGGCCACGAGACGTTGCATGTGGGGCAGCCGGTTGCCCAGTTGGAGGAGACCTTTTCCAACTTCGCCGCCCTGATCGAGGCGGCGCGGCGTCGCCAGCCATCGGTGCCCTCGCGCTTCGACGCGCACAGCCGACTCAAGGTCTACGTGGCCCGCCAGGAAGACCTGGCCGAGGTGCAGTCCACGTTGCGCGAGCATTTGTCGCCGGCGGTACCGCTGCTGATGCTGCACGCAGCGGTGTGCCGACGCGACCTGGCCGTGGAGATCGACGGTTGGCACGGCGGCTGAGCCGCCCCGCCGCTTAGTCCTGCAACAGGCGCAACACCCCGGCACGCGGCAGCTTGCCGGTGTCCGCACGCGGCAGTGCCGGGACAAAGCGCAAACGGCGCGGCAAAAAGACCGGGTCCATGGCCTGACGCAATGCCGCCAACAGGGTTGCTTCATCCAGGCCGGGCGCCACCACCAACGCGGCAATGCGGCGTACCCCGGCATCGTCGGGATCCAGTTGCAAAATCAGCCCGTCCACCACGCCAGGCACTGCCAGCAGTCGGCGGGTCAGGTCGGCCAGCGAGGCACGCTTGCCGGCAATCTCCAGCAGGTCGGCCTGTCGGCCGCGCAGCACGAAACGTCCGCCGGGCAGCAGTTCGACCAGGTCGGCCAGCAGGATCGGCACCGGCAGATGCGGCGCGTGTACCAGCGTGCCGTCGGGCTGGCAGGCCAGCGTTACCTCTGGCAACAGGGTCCAGGCGTCGTCCACGGCCGTGCGGCGGCGCGCAAAGATGCAGGTCTCGGTCGAGCCGAAGACCTCGCGCATCTGGCCGCCGAAGCAGGCTTCGGCCGAACGCGCGAGCTCGACCGGAAGCGGCGCCGTCGCCGACACCATGCCCGCCAGCGCCGGCATCTCCACCCCGGAGTCCACCAGCACCCTTAGGTGCACCGGCGTGGTCACCAGTAATCGGGGCGCGGGCAAAGCGGCCAACGCATGCGCTACGTCTTGCGGAAACATCGGTCGGCCATCGTCGATGGCCACCCCGCCCAACAACGGCAGGATCACCGACATCTCCATGCCGTACATGTGCTGCGGCGGCACCGTCGCCAGCACGCTGGCCGGCGCCTGTTCGTCCCACAGCCCTTCCAGCGCCAGCAGGTTCTGCCGGCAGCCCACCTGGAACGCCTCCCAGGTCTTGGGATAGGCCTTGGGCCGCCCCGTGCTGCCGGAGGTATAGCCGATCACCGCCAGCGCCTGCGCCGGTACCTGCGGACGCGGGCCTTCGCAGGCGGCCAGCGGTTGCGGCAAGGGCCAGTAGTGGGGCACGCCCGGCTGCGCGACGGCATCGCCCAGCGCGTAGCTCTCCGCATGCAGGGCCATGATCTCGGCGACCACCTCCGGGGCGCGCGACGGCGGCAGCAAGGTCGTCTGCCCGCGCAGCGCCACGGCGCACAACGCCACCAGGAACAGATAGCGGTCCTCGCACAGGTTGACCGCGTGGCGACCGGCCGGCAATCGCACCGCCAGCGCCCGCACCTGCCCATGGAACTGCGCCAGCGTGACGGGCCGCCCGTGCCGGAAAGCCAGGACGCGGTCGTCGGTGCCCTCGCCCAGGGTCAGGCGGACGGCAACGGATTCGGGCAGTGCAGACATTCGGCAGGCACGCGGTGGAGGGAGCCCGCGATTCTGGCTGATCCGCGTCCCCTGCTCCACCGGCGCAGCCCCCCCATGACCTGTGGCCCAGCCGCCATGCCCGGCCCGACTGTTAGGCTTGCGTGATGTTCGCCTTCCCGCCCGTTCGAGTCCCCATGCCCAGACTGCTGCCCTTTTCGCTGCTCCTGCTGGCCGCTACCGCGAGCGCCCAGACCGCCTCTCCCGCCCTCACCATCGAGCAGGCCATGGCCGATCCGGACTGGATCGGACCCAGTGTCGAGGCCGCCTGGTGGCAGTGGGATGGCCACCAGGTGCAGTACCAGCTCAAGCGCCAGGGCACGCCCGTGCGCGATACCTACCGCCAGGGGCTGGATGGCGCCGCCGCGCAGCGCGTGGACGACACCCAGCGTGCCGGCCTGGACGCGGCCAACCCCGTCTACGACGCACAGCGCCAGCGCGTGGTGTTCGCCCGCAACGGCGACATCTTCCTGCGTGACCTGCGCTCCGGCGCGCTGAACCAGCTCACCCGCAGTAATGAAACCGAATCGCGGCCGCAGTTCGCCAGCGACGGCGGGGTCATCTGGCGCGCGGGCAACGACTGGTACCACTGGTCGCCGGCCGGCGGCACCGGCCAGGTCGCCGTGGTCAAGGCCGCGCGCGATCCCAATGCCGCGCCCAAGCCCGACGTGCTGCGCGAGCAACAGCTGGCCACGCTGGCCACGCTGCGCACCGACCGCGCCCAGCGCGACGCACTGCGCCAGCAGGAAGATCTCTGGCGCAAGGCCGACCCGACCCGCGCACCGGCACCGGTCTACCTGGGCGATGAAGTGGAGATCATCGACAGCGCCCTGTCGCCGGACGGCCGCCACCTGATGGTCGTCACCCAGGCCAAGGGCGCCGACGAGGGCCAGGCCGGCAAGATGCCCAAGTACGTGACCGAGTCCGGTTACGAGGAATTCCAGGAAGTGCGTACCCGCGTCGGCCGCAACGCGCCGGTGCCGCACAAGCTGTGGCTGGTCGACGTGGCTGCCGGCAGCGCGCGCGAGCTCAAGGTCGACGCGTTGCCGGGCATCACCACCGATCCGCTGGCAACCCTGCGCAAGACGGCCAAGCTCGATGCGCTGAAGGGCAATCGCGCAGTGCGCATCGAGAGCGATGGCGATGGCAGCGGCCCGGCGATCCATTGGAGCGCCGATGGCCGCAATGCCGCCGTGGAGATCCGCGCGGTGGACAACAAGGACCGCTGGATCGCCGGCGTGGACCTGGCCAAGGCGCAGCTGCTGCCGCGCCATCGCCTGACCGACAATGCCTGGATCAACTGGGGCTTCAACGATTTCGGCTGGCTGCCCGACAACCGCACGCTGTGGCTGCTGTCCGAAGAGTCCGGCTACTCGCACTTGTACACCGTGGCAGGCGACGGCAAGCCGCGTCAGCGCACTCGTGGCAACTGGGAAGTCTCGGCCCCGGTGCCCAATGCCGACGGCACCGGCTTCTTCTTCGTCTGCAACCAGAAGTGGCCGGGCGACTATGAGGTCTGCAAGCTGGACCTGGGCAACGACCAGGTCAGCGAAGTGACCTCACTCGATGGCGTGGAAGATTTCACGCTGTCGCCGGATGGCCGGCAGTTGCTGGTGCGCTACTCGGGCAGCTACCTGCCGCCGCAGCTGGCGGTCGTGCCCGCCGCCGGCGGCCAGGCCCGCGTGCTCACCGACACGCGCACGGACGCCTTCAAGTCGCATGCCTGGATCCAGCCGCAGTACGTGCAGGTGCCTTCCAAGCACGGCGCCGGCACGATCTGGGGCAAGTACTACGGCCCGCAGAATCCCGAACCCGGCAAGCACTATCCGATCGTGATGTTCGTGCATGGCGCCGGCTACCTGCAGAACGTGTCCGAGCGCTACACCAACTACTTCCGCGAGCAGATGTTCCACAACCTGCTGGTGCAGAAGGGCTACATCGTGCTGGACCTGGATTACCGGGCTTCGGAAGGCTACGGCCGCGACTGGCGCACGGCCATCTACCGCAACATGGGCCATCCCGAGCTCGAGGATTACCTGGACGGCCTGGACTGGCTGGTCGACACCAAGCAGGGTGATCGTGGCCGCGCCGGCATCTATGGCGGCTCCTACGGCGGCTTCATGACCTACATGGCGCTGTTCCGCTCGCCGGGCACGTTCAAGGCCGGCGCCGCGCTGCGCCCGGTGGGCGACTGGATGCAATACAACCACGAGTACACGGCCAACATCCTCAACACGCCCGAGCTGGATCCGGAGGCTTACCGGGTGTCTTCGCCGATCAACTTCGCCGAGGGACTGCGCGACCATCTGCTGATCGCCCACGGCATGATTGACGACAACGTGTTCTTCAAGGACTCGGTCGACATGACCCAGAAGCTGATGGAGCTGCACAAGGACCAGTGGCAGATCGCACCATATCCGCTGGAACGCCACACCTTCACCCGTGCCGACTCCTGGCTGGACGAGTACAAGCGCATCCTGCAGTTGTTCGAACAGCAGGTGAAGTAAGCTCGCCACGCCCTGTTTCGTCGAAACGCCGGCCTTGCGCCGGCGTTTTCGTTTGCATCCCCTCGACGCCGCCAGACGACCCCTTGGATTGCCCCATGACCCTTGCCCCACCCCATCGCAGCAGTTTTGTGTCGGTCATGGCCTGGCTGAGCCTGGCAGTGGCGCTGATGAGCGCGGCCGGCAATGCGTTGCAAGTGGTCGCCTTGTTGCTGATGCCCAGCCTGGCCGATTTTGGCGCACTGCTGCCGCCCGGCACGCCGCTGCCGGCGGCGATGGCCTGGCTCAGCGATCATCTGCTCGCGCTGTCGCTCTGGGGCGTGCTGCTATCGCTGCTGCTGGCCTGGATCTCGTGGGCGTTCCTGCAGCGCCGCGAATGGGCGCGACGGGCCTTCATCGCCGGGCTGGTGTTGGTGGCGATCGCCAATTTCGCGTGCATCCCGTTGTTGGACGTCGCGGTGGCGGTCGCACTTCCCGGGGCCGGCATCGACGAGGGCGGCGACGTGGCCGCGCAGATGACCCAGGCGGCTGCGCCCCTGCTGGCGGTTATGCGCGTGCTGTGCTGGCTCGGCGCGCTTGCGATCGCCGGCATCCACGGCTGGATCGCCTGGCGCCTGTGCCGTCCGGAGATCCGCGCGGAGTTTGAAGGCTGAGTGGGCTGAGTGGGCTGAGTGGGCTGAGTGGGCTGGCGGTTTCGCGGTTTCGCGCCGGTGGCGTCGCGAGCGCTTGTCGCAGGTGGGTTGCCGGCTGCCGTGGTGACGGCGCGTTGGTGTGCTGAGGGGAGTGCGGGAGTCAGGGAGCGAGCTGGCGGCGATTCTTGTTGCCTGCCGTTGCGACTGCGTCATTCCGTCTCCGGGGTCCGTTGGTCGGGGCGCGGCTAGAATGTGCCCCATGAACGACGACATGAACGAATTCGACCGCGTCCGCCAGTACCTGACCGACCTGCAGGATCGCATCTGCGCCGCGATCGAGGCGGCCGACGGCCAAGCCCGTTTCCAGGAGGACTGCTGGCAACGCGCCGAGGGCGGCGGCGGCCGCACCCGCGTGCTGCGCGGTGGCGGCGTGTTCGAACAGGCGGGCATCGGCTTCTCCGATGTCAGCGGCACTCGCTTGCCGCCGTCGGCCAGTGCACACCGTCCCGAGCTCGCCGGCGCCACGTGGCGCGCCACCGGTGTGTCGCTGGTGTTCCACCCGCACAACCCCCACCTGCCCACCACCCATGCCAACGTCCGCTATTTCCGCGCCGAACGCGATGGAGCGCCGGTAGCGGCGTGGTTTGGGGGCGGCTTCGATCTCACCCCGTTCTATCCCGTGGACGAAGACGTGCTGCACTGGCACCGCACCGCCCAGGCGCTGTGCGCGCCGTTCGGACCAGAACGCTACGCCGACCACAAGCGCTGGTGCGATGAGTACTTCTTCCTGCGCCATCGCAACGAGACCCGCGGCGTTGGTGGATTGTTCTTCGATGACCTGCATGGCGGCTTCGACGAGGATTTCGCCTACCTGCGAGCGGTCGGCGACGGTTTCCTCGACGCCTATTTGCCGATCGTGGCGCGTCGCAAGGATCAGCCCTATGGCGAGCGCGAACGCGAATTCCTGCAATATCGGCGCGGCCGCTATGTGGAATTCAACCTGGTCTACGACCGTGGCACGCTGTTCGGCCTGCAAAGCGGCGGCCGTGCCGAGAGCATCCTGATGAGCCTGCCGCCCAGCGTGCGTTGGGAATACGGCTATCAGCCCCTGCCGGGAAGCCCCGAGGCGCGCCTGGCCGATTACCTGGTACCGCGCGACTGGCTGGGCTGAGTCGCACCGGCGGAATCCTGTCGCGGCGCCATCCAGCGACAGCCGAACGTCAGTAAAAACGTGACGAATCGCGCGAATGGTCTACGCGAACATTCCAATTGCCACGTCAATGAAATGGCGCCTGTTTATTTTGGTGAAATCGGACACGGTTCCGCGGCGCGGACTCAGTCAAAATAGCGACGTTAGGGAAATAAAAAGCCCCGCAGACCAGGGGGAGGTCAGCGGGGCCAGGGAACGGAAACTTGGGGAGGAGTTTCCGCTCCGGAGATCTGCTCCAGGGGATGGGAGAGATCCGTGACAGGCATTGCGCCTGTCGGGGCCTATATGAACACTCTGGACATTGATGGATCGTGAAGATTGCAGTTAAGAATTCGTCGGATTAAGGACGGATTCATGCATTTCTGACGAATTCACGTTGC
>DASWQJ010000248.1:0-4228 GCA_036403795.1 Stenotrophomonas sp. | reverse complement strand
GGGCCTGGTCCCGATGATCGATCGCCTGTCCACCGAGAGCGACGTGTCGTTGGCGGTGTCGTTGCATGCGCCCACCGACGATCTGCGCGAGCAGTTGGTGCCGCTCAACAAGAAGTACCCGATTGCCGAATTGATGGCCTCCTGCGCGCGCTACCTGCGTGCGAACAAGCGGCGCGATTCGGTGACGTTCGAATACACCCTGATGAAGGGCATCAACGACCAGCCCGAGCATGCGCGCGCACTGGCACGCTTGATGCGCCAGTTCGACAACACCGTGCAGGCCAAGGACGCAGGCAAGGTCAACCTGATCCCGTTCAATCCGTTCCCCGGCACGCGCTACGAGCGCTCGGGTGACGTGGAGATCCGTGCGTTCCAGAAGATCCTGCTCGATGCCCAGGTGCTGACGATGGTGCGTCGCACCCGCGGCGACGACATTGATGCCGCCTGTGGCCAGCTCAAGGGCCAGGTGATGGATCGCACACGCCGCCAGGCCGAGTTCCGGCGGCAATTGGAAGCCAGCGATGGCCATGACGCGGCGGCGTGAGGCAGCCCTTTTCCTCCTGATCGCGGTCGCAACCCTGGTTGTCGGCTGCGGGACCGGCTCGCGTTCGGCGAGAGCCGGCAAGGTGACGCGGGTCGCGCCGGAGTACCACATCGGCGATGACGCGGCGACGCGCCAGCGCCTGGCGCGGCAGGAAAAACTCAACCTGGCGGTCAACCGCCTGCAAAACGGGGAAGTGGCCGAGGCCGATCGGCTGGTAACCGAGGTCTTGCGCAAAGATGCCAAGGCGGCCGACGCCTACACCGTGCTTGCGCTGGTCCGCGGCGCGCAAAGCGATGCCGCCGGTGCCGGCGAGGCGTATCGCAAGGCGGCCGAACTGGCCCCCGATCAAGGTGAGGCGCTCAATAACTACGGCGCCTGGCTGTGTGGCAGCGGCTATCCCGCCGAGGCGATGGTGTGGTTCGATCGATCGATGTCCGTGCCGCGCTATGGTGCCACTGCGTCGGCGCTGGCCAATGCCGGCGGCTGTGCGCTGCTGGCGGGGCAGGGCGAGCGCGGCGCGGCGGATCTTCGCAAGGCGCTGCAGATCGATCCGGCCAACGCCTATGCATTGGAATCGATGGCGCGCCACGAACTCGGCCAGCGCCGATACTTCGAGGCCAGGGCGTTCGCGGAACGGCGACTGGCGGCTGCGCCGGCCACGGAATCCGTGTTACAACTTGCTATTCAGATTGAAACAGGGCTCGGCGACATGGCAGCCGCCAGCCGATACCAGCAGCGGTTGGCCAGGGAGTTTCCAAAGGCCGCGACCGCCATTCCGGGGGCTAAAGCATTGTGATCAGTGAGTCCAATCCAAACCCTTACCCACAGGGGAAGGGATGCGGAGCGCATCTGCGCGAGACGCGCGAAGCGGCGGGATTGAGCGTGGAGGTGGTTGCCACACGCCTGAAGATGCCGGAGCAGGTGATCCGTTCGCTCGAACAGGAAGACTGGCAGCGCCTGGGCGCACCGGTGTTCGTCCGGGGCCAGCTGCGCAGCTACGGGCGCCTGCTGGGCGTGGACCTGGAGCCGCTGCTGCAACAGGCGCACCTGGCGCCGGTGGAGCCGGTCAAGCTGGTCAGTCACACCCATACGCCCAAGGCCCGGCGGATCATGGAGAGCGCGGCGCGCCGCGCGGTCTACGTGGTGATCACGGCCGTGTTCGTGGTGCCGGCCTGGTATGCCATCCGCCACCTGCCCGACGCCAAGCCAAGCACTGCCTCACTGGATGTAGTGCCGGGCAGCACGCCGGTGGCCGATGCGGGCAACACGGCAGCTTCGCCAGGCACCGATGCCGCCGCTGAGGCGGGCAACGCACCCAGCACTGCCAATACGCCCAGCGCGGTCACGGCCACGCCCTACATGGCGTCGCTGACGCCCATGCCGCGCAATGGCACGACGGCCGCGGCCGGTGCGACTTCCGGCAAGGCGCTGTCGTTGCGTTTCAGCGACGAGAGTTGGATCCAGGTGCTGGCGCCAGACGGCAGCACGCTCGAGCAAGCGGTCGTGCGAGCCGGCGAGCAGCGCAGCTACGACGCCGGCGCAGTCGGCCGCATCAAGCTCGGCAAAGCGTCCGCGGTAGAGGTTCAGCAAGGCGGCAGTATCGTCGACACCAAACCGTACCAGCGCGGTAACGTGGCCCGTTTTGCGGTATCCTCCGACGGCTCCGTGGTGCCTGTATCCGAGTGATTCGGACAGGCTGGCACCGCGGTTTTTCGTTTTCCCTTTTGATGCTTCGTTGCCGTTGGTAACGGAGTGACAGTACGCACAGAGTACGCATGGCGATCGACGATCTGCTGGACGAACACGAGCAAGGCGAACGCGTTCGCTCGTGGTTGCGCAACAACGCCCTGGGTTTGCTGGGCGGTGTCGGTGTGGGCCTGGGACTGATCCTGGGTTGGCAGTGGTGGCAGCAGCATCAGCACAAGCAGTCGGCTGAAGCGGGCGTCCGCTACGACGCGTTGGTGAGCAATGTGGAGTCGGGCAAGCTCGACGAAGCCGCCAAGCAGATGGCCGCCTTGTCCGGTGGGGATGTGCCGCCGGTCTACGTGGCGCTGTCCGGCCTGGACCTGGCCAAGGCCCAGGTCAATGCCGGCAAGACCGACGACGCGATCAAGACGCTGCGCGGCATCCAGGCCGATGGCGCGCTGAAGCAGGTCGTAGACCAGCGATTGGCCAAGTTGTTGCTCGACAGCGGCAAGGCCGCCGAGGTGGTGTCGCTGCTCGGCAATGCCGACGACGGTATCAGCCTTGAAATCCGCGCCGACGCGGCCCACGCACTGGGCAAGCGCGACCAGGCACGCGATCTGTATGCACAGGCCCTGGCGAAGGTGGATGTCGCCGCGCCGCAGCGCCAATTGCTTGAAATCAAGCTCACCGATGCGGGCGGCAAGGTGCCTCAGCCCGCGGAGCCGATCTAATGAAACAAGTGGTCAAGTTGAAGCATCTCGCCATCATCGTGCTGCTCGCCCTTTCGATGAGCGGCTGCAGCACCGTCAAGGGTTGGTTCACCAGTAAGGACGCCGCGGCCAAGAAGGCGCTGGAGCCGGCCGAACTGGTGGATTTCAAGCCGACGGTCGAAATTCGCAAGATCTGGTCCACCGGCGTGGGCAAGGGCGAAAAGCGCATCGGCGTGCGCCAGCGTCCGGCCGTGGCCGACGGCAAGGTCTACGTCGCGGCGGTGGAGGGTGGCGTCGAGGCGCTGGACCTGCAGACCGGCAAGCGCGTGTGGCATTTCGAGCCCGAGAAGGTCAAGAAGAAGCCCGAGCTGCGCCTGTCTGGCGGCCCGGGGGTTGGCGATGGCTTGGTGGTGATCGGCACGCTGGACGGGCAGGTGATCGCCCTGGACCAGGCGACCGGCACTGAGAAGTGGCGCGCCAAGGTTCCCAACGAAGTGATCGC
Source organism: Stenotrophomonas sp. (assembly GCA_036403795.1). Taxonomy (GTDB): domain Bacteria; phylum Pseudomonadota; class Gammaproteobacteria; order Xanthomonadales; family Xanthomonadaceae; genus Stenotrophomonas_A. The sequence continues at coordinate 786 of DASWQJ010000248.1, read as the reverse complement.
CGCCCCGGCAATCGCCCAGAACCTGGTGTTCGTGCGCAGCAACGATGGTCGCGTCAGCGTGTTCGACGGCGCCAACGGCGAGCGTCGCTGGTTCCATGACCAGGAAGCACCGGCACTGACGATTCGCGGCAACGCCCCGGTGATTACCGGTCCCGGCGTGGTGTTCGTGGGCAACGACGACGGCACCCTGACGGCGCTGGCGATGCAGGATGGCCGCCCGCTCTGGACGCAGACCATCGGCGTGCCCGAGGGCCGTACCGAATTGCAGCGCATGGCCGATGTGGACGGCGCGCCGGTGCTGGAAGGCAGCACCCTGTTCGTGACTAGCTTCAAGAACGAAACCCTGGCCATCGAAGGCCCGACCGGTCGTCCCATGTGGTCGCGTGACCACGGCGGCGCCGGCGGTGTCGGCGTGTCCTCCGGCGCGGTGGTGGTGGCCGACAACGCAGGCTCGGTCTGGGGCTTGGACAAGGCCACCGGCACGGCCTTGTGGTCGCAGGCTTCGCTGGCGCGGCGCTCGCTGACCGGGGTCGCGATCCAGGGCGACTACGCCGTAGTCGGCGACTACAAGGGGTATCTGCACTGGCTGCGCCTGGACAACGGCGAATTCGCCGCCAGAGAGCGCGCCGGTCGCGACGCACTGGTGGCCCAGCCAGTCGTCGCTGATGGGATACTGCTGGTGCAGAACACTGATGGCGATCTGATCGCCTTCCGCTTGAACAACTAAGAAGGAACGATTGCGATGCTGCCCTTGGTCGCCCTGGTTGGACGGCCGAATGTCGGCAA
>DASWQJ010000247.1:0-3443 GCA_036403795.1 Stenotrophomonas sp. | reverse complement strand
GCCGGGGCACGCAAAAGCCCTTCCATGGTGGCTCTGTGGGCACATCCATGTGCCCACACGGCCCCGGCGCGGGCCTGCGCCCCGACCCCACAGCCCTCGCAAAGCCCTGACCCCGCACGCTCCACGATTGGCTGCGAGTCTGTTGAAGCATTTGATCTGTGGCGGCTGGCTTCACGCTTTTCTGCGGTTGGTTGGATCCTCTTGGAGCGCTCATGCTCGACCGTACCTGCGGGGCTGGTCAAAGAGCGTCGATCTGTAGGTGCGGTTCTAGGAAGCCATCGCCCCTTGCCTGCCCTGGAAAGTGGGCAGCGCGTGAAGCGCAGGTGCACGGCCACGCTGTACTTCACACCGTCGTTTAACTTCAAAGCATCGACGCTGCTGGGGTTCCCTTCGCCGCCCTTTGCTACAGGAGCTCCAGATGGCCGCTCGCCAACCGCCCCGATCGTCCCCGCCCTCCCCGCCCGCATCCCGATCCGCCAACTTGTCCGAGCCCGCGGACCGCGATGGGGGCGGCGAGGTCCGTGGCAACGGTGACGAACTCCATCAGCTTGCCGGTGGTGGCCACCCTTCATTGACCACCAACCAGGGGCTGCCTGTTGCCGATAACCAGAATTCGTTGACGGCAACGCCGCGCGGGCCGACGTTGCTGGAAGACTTCATCCTGCGTGAGAAGATCACCCACTTCGACCATGAGCGCATCCCCGAACGTATCGTGCACGCGCGTGGCAGTGCGGCCCATGGTTTTTTTGAACTGACGCAATCGCTGGCCAAGGTCACGACCGCGAAGATCTTCACCGAGGTGGGAACCCGGACGCCGGTATTCACCCGATTTTCGACCGTAGCCGGCGGCGCCGGCTCCGTGGACACGCCGCGCGATGTGCGTGGCTTCGCGGTGAAGTTCTATACCTCGGAGGGCAATTTCGATCTGGTCGGCAACAACATCCCGGTGTTCTTCATCCAGGATGCGATCAAGTTCCCCGACCTGATTCACTCGGTGAAGATGGAGCCGGACCGCGCTTTCCCGCAGGCTGCCAGCGCGCACGACACGTTCTGGGATTTCATCACGCTCACTCCCGAGTCCATGCACATGATCATGTGGGCGATGAGCGATCGCACGATCCCGCGCTCGCTGCGGATGATCGAGGGCTTCGGCATCCACAGCTTCCGGCTGCTCAACGAGCAGGGCGAGAGTACGTTCGTGAAATTCCATTGGCGGCCGAAGTTGGGACTGCAATCGACGATCTGGGATGAGGCGGTGAAACTGGCCGGCGCCGATCCGGATTTCCACCGTCGCGATCTGTTCGAGATGATCCAGGCCGGCGAGTTTCCCGAGTGGGAGCTGGGCGTGCAGTTGTTTACCGAAGAGGATGCGGCCAAATTCCCCTTCGACCATCTCGATCCGACCAAGATCATCCCGGAGGAAACCTTGCCGCTGCAAATCATCGGCCGCATGGTTTTGGACCGCTGGCCGGACAATTTCTTTGCCGAGACCGAGCAAGTGGCCTTCTGCCCGGCGAATATCGTGCGCGGCATCGATTTCAGCAACGATCCCTTGTTACAGGGGCGGCTGTTCTCGTATCTGGACACGCAGCTGATCCGCTTGGGCGGACCCAACTTCCATCAGATCCCGGTCAACGCACCGCAGTGCCCCTTCGCCAACCATCAGCGCGACGGGCATATGCAGATGCAGCGCCCCAAAGGCCGTGTGGCCTATGACCCCAGTTCGCTCCAGGGCGATACACCGCGCGAGACGCCGCAGGGTTTTCGCAGCCATGCCACGCCGGCCGACGACGGCGTCAAGGGGCGCTTGCGGCCGGAGAGCTTTGCCGACCATTACAGCCAGGCACGCTTGTTCTTCCGCAGCCAGACGCCGCCGGAACAGGCGCACCTCGCCTCGGCGCTGGTGTTCGAGCTATCGAAGGTGGAAACCGTGGCCGTGCGCGAACGCATGGTCGGGCATCTGCAGCACATCGATGCGTCACTGGCGCAGCGCGTGGCAGACGGCCTGGGCATGATGAAACTGCCCCCGGCGCCGCCACTGCAGGTCGCGCCGATCGACATGCCGCCTTCGCCCGCCTTGCAGATCATCGGGAAAATGAAGCCGACGTTGAAAGGTCGCACCGTCGGGATCCTGATCCATGACGGCTCGGACGCGGCGCTATTGAAGGGCTTGCGCAAGGCGGCCGAGGCCGACGGCGCCACCGTGAAGATCGTCGCGCCCAAGGTGGGCGGTGCCACGCTGGATGACGGCAAGCACCTGCCTGCCGACGGCCAGTTGGCCGGCACGCCGTCGATCGTGTTCGATGCAGTGGCCGTGCTGCTGTCGCCGGAAGCCGGCCGGCAACTGGCCAAGGACTCGGCGGCGATCGATTTCGTCGCCAATGCCTGGGCGCACCTGAAGGCGATCGCCTGGGATGAAGGCGCGCAACCACTGCTCAAGGCTGGCAACGTGGGCCGCGACGCCGGCGTGGTGGAGGCCAGTGACCACAAGGGATTCGTGGCGGCGGGGCGCACCCGTCAGTGGGATCGCGAGAAGAAACTGCGCATGCTGGCTTGAAGTCGCGCGATTCCGACGCTCGACGGCGGGATTAGGTGAATCGCGACGCCATCGCTTTCCGGCGGTGGCGCCGCGCTTTCGGTGCATGGAGCGATCAACCGAGGGGTTGCGGCGGATCAGGTTTCCGCGGGCAATTCGGCCTGGATGCGGCCGCGCTGGGCGGCAGACAACCCACGGTATTCGCCCGGGGTCAGGCCGGTGGCCAGCTTGAACTGCCGGGTAAACGCACTTTGGTCGCTGAAACCGCAGGCGTGGCCGATATCGGTGCTACTCATCGCGCCCTCCTGCAACAACTGCATCGCCCGATGCAGGCGCAGGCGCGTGAGCACCTGTTGGGGAGTCAGCTGAAAGACGCGACGGAACGAGCGCTGCAGCTTGGACATGGAAAATCCGGTCAACTCCACCAACGTCTGCATGCGCACGTGCTGGGTGTAATGCACATGCAAGTAGGCCAAGGCCAGTCGCAACTTCTCGAACTGGTCATCGCGCTGCGCATCCCTGCCCTCCTGCGGGCCCAGGTCGCGCGAGATGCCGATGATGCCCTGCACTTTCCCATCCACCACCAGCGGTCGCTTGCAGGTCAGGCACCAACCGGTTTCGCGATTGGCGAACAGGTGCAGTTCGAGCACGTTGTCGATGACCGCGCCGGCGAGGACCTGCTCGTCCTGATTGGCGTAATTGGCGCCCAGCCCGGAGGGGTAGACCTCGGCCACGCGCTTTCCAATCAGGTCCTTGCGGGATTTGAGGCCGAGGCGGCGCAGCATCGTCTGGTTGACGTGGGTGTAGCGACCCTGGCGGTCTTTGACGAAGAACAGGACGTCGGGGACGGCGTCGAAGAGGGCTTCCAGGTCGGCAGCGTCGATGGGGGTCATGGGGTTGGATTTTA
>DASWQJ010000246.1:0-11510 GCA_036403795.1 Stenotrophomonas sp. | reverse complement strand
GCTGCATAACCGCTTTGCTAACGCGCCGTGGTGAGATAAAAAAGGGAAGCACGGGGCTTCCCTTTTTCGACGTCCTGGAGCGGGAAACGAGACTCGAACTCGCGACCTCAACCTTGGCAAGGTTGCGCTCTACCAACTGAGCTATTCCCGCTTGGGAGGCGAAATTCTACAGCGGCCGACCGGACTGTCAACTGTTGTTTTCGATTTTTTTAGGGTTGCGGCGCAGTGCCGCCTTTTCGTCATCGCGCAGGCTCGGCCAGGCCGCATGCAGGTACTGGATGCCCGACCACAAGGTCAGCAACGCGGCGATGGCCAAGGTCCAATAACCCATCTGGAACACCAGGTCGCCCAGCCATATTTCGTGGGTGGCCGTGCGTCCCGGCGTCACCGAATACAGCAAGCACAACAGCGCCACCATCTGCGCAGTCGTCTTGACCTTTCCGATCACGGCCACGCGTACTTTGGCCCGTTGGCCGATCTCGGCCATCCACTCGCGCAGCGCCGACACGGCGATCTCGCGCCCCACGATGACCGCGGCCCAAAACGCCATCCACGGCGTGGGATGTCCCTGCACGATCAGGAACAATGCAACGGCCACCATCAACTTGTCGGCCACCGGATCCAGAAACGCCCCAAAGGCCGAATACTGGTGGTAGCGACGTGCGATCCAGCCATCGAGCCAATCGGTGATGGCCGCCACGGCAAAAATCGACGCGGCAGCGAAGTTCGTCCACTTGTAGGGCAGGTAGAACACGAGCACCAGCACCGGGATCATGAGGATCCGCAGCAAGGTCAGCCACGTGGGAACGGTCAACTTCATCGCGCGTTCTAATCGCTTCCGGCGTCGGGCATCGGCAACCCGTGCAGGTTAGCGTAGATTCGCGCCGCGAGGGCGGCATTGACGCCTTCGACCCGGGCGATCTCGGCCTCGCCGGCTGCCTTCAGGCCTGCCAGGCCGCCGAAATGCTTGAGCAGGTTCGCGCGGCGGCGCGGCCCGATCCCGGCGATGTCTTCCAGTTTGCTGGTCATGCGCGCCTTCTGGCGCCGACCACGATGGCCGGTGATGGCAAACCGGTGCGCTTCGTCACGAACCTGTTGGATGAACTGCAGTGCGGGCGACGCGGCGCCGGGGCGCAATTCACGGCCATCGGGCATCACCAGCGTCTCGTGCCCGGCACGGCGCTCCTCACCCTTGGCCACGCCCACCAGGGCCACCGAGGTAATGCCCAGTTCGGCCATCACGGCCTGGGCCTGCGCCAGTTGGCCGGCCCCACCGTCGATCAGCAGCACTTCGGGCAATACACCGCCCTCCTCCACCGCGCGGCGGAACCTGCGCTCCAGCGCCTGGCGCATCGCGGCGTAGTCGTCGCCCGGCTCGATGCCGGCGATGTTGAAGCGGCGGTACTGGCCGCGCACCGGACCGCTCGCGTCGAATACCACGCACGAGGCCACCGTCGCCTCGCCCATCGTGTGGCTGATGTCGAAGCATTCCACCCGTCGGATGGGTTCGGCCAAGTCGAGCATTTCACGCATGGCCTCGCTGCGGGCGTGCTGCGCACTTTGGCTGGTCAGCTCCGAGGACAGCGTGTTCTGCGCATTGCGGCTGGCCAGTTCGACGTAGCCGGCGCGTTCGCCGCGCACGTTCCAGCGCAAGGCCACCTTTCGCTCGGCCGAGGCAGTGAGGGCGTGCTCGATCAACTCGGCCTCGGGTATTTCGCGATCCAGCAGAATCTCGCGCGGGGGTGCGTGTTCGACGTAGTACTGCGATACAAACGCAGCCAGGATCACGTCGGCGCTGTCCTCGCCATTGGTCTTGGGGAAGAACGAGCGCGTACCGAGATTGCGGCCATCGCGAAAAGCCAACAGCAGCACGCAGGCGTGGGCTCCCTGGGTCGCGCAGGCAAGCACGTCCAGGTCGGCCGCGCGACCTTCCACGAACTGTCGATTCTGCAAACCGCGCAGCAACGTCAGCAGGTCGCGCAGGCGGGCGGCGCGCTCGAACTGCAGTTGCTCGCTGGCCTGCTGCATCGTTTGCATCAGCTCTTCGGCCAACTGGTCGCTCTTGCCTTCCAGGAACATCGTGGCCCGGCGCACCGAGTCGGCGTACTCGGCCGCGTCCACCAGCTCCACGCACGGTGCGCTGCATCGGCCGATCTGATACTGCAGGCACGGTCGCGACCGGTTGCGGAAGACGCTGTCCTCGCAACTGCGCAGCCGAAACAGCTTGTGCATCAGGTTGAGCGTTTCCCGCACCGCGGTGACGCTGGCATACGGGCCGAAATAACGGCCAGGGACCGCCCGTGGGCCTCGGTGCAGGCCGATCCGAGGCCAATCCTCGCGGGTCAACAGCACGTACGGATAGCTTTTGTCGTCCCGCAGCGACACGTTGTAGCGCGGCGACAGGGACTTGATCAGCTGGTTTTCCAGCAACAGCGCTTCGGCTTCCGTGCGGGTGACCGTCACGTCCATGCGCGCGATCTGCGAGATCATGGACATGGCACGCGCATTCCTCGGCGCACCGTTGAAGTAGCTGCCTACGCGCTTGCGGAGCGCACCTGCCTTGCCTACGTAGAGCAGCGTGTCGTCGGCGGCGTACATCCGGTAGACACCGGGGGCCGTGCTGAGATTGGCGGCGAAAGCCTTGCCATCGAAACCGGTGGACTTCCCTTTCATCCTTCGATCGGCAACTCGCTCAGCTCGCCACTGGCGATGTCGTAACGCAGCACCGCGTGCGCATCGGTCTCGGCGATCCAGACCGCACCGCCGGACACCGCCAAGCCGGACGGGCCGTCCAGTGGTCGCGGCAAGGGCACCGTGCTCAGCTCACCGCCACCCAATCGCAGGCTGCGCAAGCAGCCATTGCCGGTATCGGCGATCCACAGGACCGGCGAGTCCGGATCCAAGGCGATGGCCTGGGGAAACTGCAGGCGCGCGTCTGTGCGGGGGCCATCCTGGTCACCGAATTGCCAGACGCCCTGCCCGCCCACCAAGGTCTGGACCAGATCCCCGCGCAGCTGCATCGACCGTACCGCCGAGCCCAGTGCGTCGCAGACATACAGCACCTGCTGGACCGCCGCCAACGCGGTGGGCTGCGCGAATGCGGCCATGTGCCCGCTGCCGTCGCGTTCGTCGAGGACCCCTGCACCGGCGCGCCAGCGCAGCTCGCTGCGCCCCAGGTCGTAACTCCAGATGCGGTTGTCGCCCGCCATCGCAAGGAGGACTTCATTGCCTGCCAATACGATGCCGTGCGGATGATCGAGCGATACGGCGCCGGCCTGCGTCACCACGCCCTCGACCGGATCGCCGGCCCGGCCAGTGCCGCACAGGGTGTCGACCTGGCCGCTCATCAGATTGATGCGACGCAGGGCGTGGTTGCCGGAATCGGCCACGTACAGGAACTCGCGCGCCAGCGCGATCCCGCGTGGATATTTGAAGGCCGCCTCTTCCATCGGGCCGTCGATCAGATCGGCGGTGCCGATGCCGAAACGACGCAATACGCGCCCTTCGTGGTTGCACTCCAGGATGCGATGGTGGCCGCTGTCGGCGATATAGACGCGATCGGCGGTCACAGCCAATCCCGTGGGAAACCGCAACGCGACGCGCGGCTCGGGATGGCGCTCCGGCACCGGACGCAGGTCTTCGTCACTGGGCATCGGCTGGCCCTGGCAGACCGCATTCAATTCCTTTTCCAGATCGCCGGCCAGGCCGACCAGCCGCTGCCGTTCCCGTCCTTGCGCATCGAGCAGCACGACGGTGGGCCAGGATTCCACGCCGAACCGGCGCCAGGTCTCCCATTCGCGGTCCAGCAGGATCGGTGCGGTGACACCCTGTCGGCGCAACAGCTTGAGCGAACGCTCCGGCGCGCGCTCGACGTCGAAGCGCGGCACCTGCACCACGATGACTTGCAATCGACCGGGGTTACGCGCCTGCCACTGCGCCAACTCGCTCAGCCGCTGCGAAGACCAGACCGACGCGGCATTGACGAATGCCAAGGCGAGCGCGCGACCTCGATGCTCCTGCAGGGTCGACGGCCGGGCATTGAGCCAATCGGGAAATTCCGGGAATTCCTGGATGGTCTGTGCGCTCATCGGTCAATTATGCCCAAACCTGCCTCGTGCGCGAGCCGGGCGACCGTTCCGCCGGCCGCCCGGTCCACCAGCGCCCAGGCCGCTTCGAACTCGGCCGTCCCGCCGGTGTAGGGGTCTGGTACGTCCTGGCGCTCGCCGACGCCGGCCCAGGACAGCCAAAGCACCGCCTTGTGCCGGGCGTTTGCCGGCGCGATCCGGCGCGCATCGCGCAAGTTGGCCGGGTCGGCGCACAGGATCAGGTCGTAGTGGATGAAGTCTTCAGGCTGCAACTGGCGCGCCCGCAACCCCGAGATATCGACGCCATGGCCGCGTGCGCACCGGACGGCACGGGGATCAGGCCCCTCGCCGGCATGCCATCCGCCGGTACCGGCCGAGTCCACTTCGACCCGCCCTGCCAGCGGAGATCGAGCCAATCGGGCACGCAGCGCGCCCTCGCCCATGGGCGAACGGCAAATGTTGCCCAGGCACAGGACCAGCAGCTTCACGCCAGGCCCGCCGCTCCGGCCCATCGCGCTTCGGCGCGGACCAGGTCCTCCGGCGTGTCGATGCCCGGTGGGAACTGTTCGGGCGTGATCGCCACGGCGATGCGGTGCCCGGCCTCCAATACCCGCAGTTGCTCCAGAGACTCGACGCGCTCCAACCGGCCCGGCGGCATCGCGGCGACCCGCTGCAAGAAGCCGGCGCGGTAGCCGTAGATGCCGATGTGGCGCAACCACTCCCCCGGCGGCAGCGATTGGCGAGAGGCGGCGAAGCCATCCCGATGCCAAGGAATCGGCGCTCGGCTGAAGTAGAGCGCGTGTCCGGCATCGTCGCGCACGAGCTTGACCACGTTGGGATCGAATACTTCTTGCGCGCCTTCCACCGGGGTGGCCAGTGTCGCCATCGGCGCTTGGCTGCCGGCCAGCAAGGTGGCCACGGCACGAATGCCGCTGGCAGGCGCAAATGGTTCGTCGCCCTGCAGGTTGACCACGATCACCTCGTCCGCCCACCCGGCGATCCGGGCGCACTCGGCCAGGCGATCCGTGCCGGACACATGGTCGGCGGCGGTCATCGCCACGTGCACGCCTGCCATTCCCTCTACGGCAGCCGCCACGCGTGCGTCGTCGGTCGCGACCCAGACCTCGGTCGCACCCGCCAACTGGGCCCGTTCGGCCACGCGACGCACCAGGGGCTGGCCGCCGAGCAGGCGCAATGGCTTGCCGGGCAAGCGGGTGGCCGCGTAGCGCGCGGGGATCGCCACCACGAAGGCAGGCACTACGCTCATGGGTGCACCGCCACGGCAAACAGGAAGACAGGCATGGAAACTCCAATGATGGGACGGCGAGCGACGGATCGGCAGACCCGTCCACCCAATCGTCTGGCTGCCATTATCGGCCCGGGCGATCTCGATGGAACCCGGGCTTCACCAAAGTCACCGGGCTGCCTGGCACCACGCGATCTCTCGCGGTGGCCGCGGGTGGCTCCCGACGCCAAGCCTCCGGCGCGGCCCAGGGCCAGGCCCAAGGTCAGTGCCTTGGGCGCCGCAGCTTGCCCAGGCGGTCCAGCAAGGTCACCCAGAAGGCGGCTGGCATTTCGGCCTCCAGCGGCACGCTGAACATCCATCCGTCGGCGAAGCTACGGCACTTCACCGCGTCTTTTTCGGTCATCAGGACGGGCAGCTGGCTGCCGAACTCGAAATCGACGGGCTGGTAAGGATGATGGTCCGCAAAGGCATGCGGTACCACGCCGATCCCGCGCGCGCGCAGCATCTCGAAAAAGCGCCGTGGGTGGGCGATGCCCGCCACCGCATGGACCCGCTGCCCCGCGAAGGAAGCCAGCGGCCGGGCGCGAGCGCCATCCAGCGGAACGGCCTCGATCAAGCGAAGGCGCATCTGCCATTCGCCAAAACCCGGCGGCATCGCGGCCGGATCCTCATCGCTGGCCTGGCCCAGGTTGACGACGCGGAAATCGCATTCGCGCGCACGCGACGCCGGTTCCCGCAGCGGACCGGCCGGCAACATCCGCCCGTTGCCATAACGACGCCGGCCATCGACGACCTCGATCTCCACATCGCGCGCCAACCGATAGTGCTGCAGGCCGTCGTCGCAGACCACGATGTCGCAACCGGCCTCCATCAGTGCCTGCGCCGCTGCCACGCGGTCGCGGTCCACACGCACCGGCACGCCGGTTTTCCAGGCAATCAACACCGGCTCGTCGCCACCCAGCGAGGCCGGCGTATCGGCATCCACCCAGCGGGCCTCGGCGCTGCGCTCGCGGCCATAACCGCGACTGGCCACGCCAGGGTTCCAGCCGGCTTCGCGCAGCTTTTCGACCACGGCCAGGGTCAGTGGCGTTTTGCCGGTGCCGCCGGCAGTGACGTTGCCGATCACCAACACCGGCACCGGTACCTGCCGCCGCTTGAGCCAGCCGCGACCGTAAAGCGCGCGGCGCAGACCGATGACGGCCGCGTACAACGGGGCAAGCAGGCGCGCCCCCAGCGGGACCGGTACGCCTTCATACCAGTAGGCCGGGGTTCCTCGTACTTGCTTGCTCATGCCTGCCTTTCGCGGAACTGCATGCCATGGAGATGCGCGTACAGCCCGCCTTGGGCAAGCAACTGCGCATGGGTGCCGCGTTCGACGATTCGGCCATGGTCCATCACCAGCACCTGGTCGGCATGCTCGATCGTGGACAGTCGATGTGCGATGACCAGCGTGGTGCGGTCGGGCATCAACCGGTGCAACGCGTCCTGCACCAGCCGTTCGGATTCGTTGTCCAGCGCCGCAGTGGCCTCGTCCAGGATCAGGATCGGTGCATCGCGCAGGATCGCGCGTGCGATGGCCAAGCGCTGACGCTGGCCACCGGAAAGCAGCGCTCCGTTCTCGCCGACCGGCGTCTGCAACTGCTGCGGCAGGCGCTCGATGAACTCCCAGGCGTTGGCGGCTTCGGCGGCGGCACGGATCTGCGCCTCGCTGGCTTCGGTGCCGTAGGCGATGTTCGCCGCGATGGTGTCGTCGAACAGCATCACTTTCTGGCCGACCAATGCGATCTGCCGGCGCAGGTCTTCCAACCGGTAGTCCTGCAACGCGGTGCCATCCAGGGTAATGCGACCACCCGTCGGTTCGTAGAACCTCGGCACCAGCCGGACCAGGCTCGTCTTGCCGCTACCGGACCGGCCTACGATCGCGGTCACGGTGCCGGGTTTGGCCACGAAGGTGATGTCGTCCAGGGCCAGGCCGTCGTCCTGCCGATAGCGCAGCATGACGTGATCGAAGGCCAGTTCGCCACGCGCGCGCTTGGCTTCGATGCTACCGCTGTCCCGTTCGCCCGGCATGTCCAGGATGGAAAACAGACGCTCGGCGGCGGCGACGCCCCGAGATATGGAGCTTTGCACGCTGGTGAGTCGACGCAGCGATGGAATGATGGCCATCATCGAGGTCATGAGTGACATGAACTGCCCGGCATTGAGCCTGCCGGCCAGTGATTCCCTCGCTGCGACCCACACGATGACCGCCAGGGCGAGAGCGGCCAAAAATTGGACGGTCCCGGAGGCTGCCGCGCGTGTCGTTTCAACCTTCATGTTCAGGCGGAGCATCGTGTTGGCCAAAGCAGCGTAGCGCTGGTGCTCCTGCACCTGCGTACCGTGCACCTTGACTTCCTGCTGAGCGGCTAAGGACTGCTCAGCGGCTTGGGCCATGGCCCCCATTCCGTCTTGAATACCGCGGCTGATGCGCCGATAGCGCTTGCCCACATAAGACACGATCAGCCCGATCAAAGGCACGACCACCAACATGGCCAAGGTGACCTTGACACTCATCTGAACCATGACGACGAGCATCGCCACGATCGTCAGACTGTCTGCCACCAACGTCTTCAGCGCATCGGCGCTTGCCTGGGTCACCTGCTCCGTATCGAAGTTGAGCCGGCTGACCATAACGGGCGTCGCCTCATTATCGAAATACGAGGACGGCAGACGCAGGTATTTGCCCAGGACCTGCCCCCGCAAATCCCGCACAACGCTACGCCCGGTACGCGCGAGGCTGTAATCGCTGGCGAACGTCGCGATGCTGCGCATGACGAACAAAGCCAGGATCGCCAACGGAAGCACGACGGCCATCCTGGGTTCGGGATTGACGAACCCACGGTTGACCAGCGGATCCATCAAGCGCGTGAACAGGTAGCTGGCCCCGGCCTCGACGACCATGGCCACCATGCCCACCCAAAGCCAGTTTCGATAAGGCCCGGTGTAGGACAACAACCGTTTATAAGTCGGCCAAACCGCGCCGCCCTTTGCACTCATCGCTTCACTTCCGGCGCAGTGGCAATCGCCAGACGGCGAAATCCCAGCTGTCCGAGCGCGTCCTGCGCAGTGACGACCGCCTGGTAAGGCGTGCGCGCGTCGGCCCGCAACAGCACCGTCTGCGCCCGGTCGTCGCCAGCCACTTCAACCAGCGTCTGCTTCAGCGATTCGATGTCGCTGCGCAACACCTCGCGATCGTTGATGAAGTAATGGCCATCGGCGTTGACCAGCACGCTCAGTGAGCGCGGTGGTGTCGGGTTGTGCTGGTCGCTGGCATTGGGCAACTGGAGTTGCAGCGTGGAACGCGCATCGAACGTTGTGGTGACCACGAAAAAAATGATCAGGACCAGGATCACATCGATCAATGGCACCAGATCGATGTGCGGCTCGTCCTGTGCGCGATCGTCGCGGATGCGCATTCGTCAGCCCTTGGCAGTGGCGGGAACGCGCGGCGCGCCTTGCCCGGGTGCTGGGTTGCGCGCGTTTGCCGGTGCACTCGGCGGCGTGCCACGGCCTTCCAGCGCATCCAGCAGCAGTGTCGCCTCCTGCTCCATCTCGATCACGTACCCGGCAATCCGGCTCTTGAAATAGCGATGAAACATCAGCGCGGGCACGGCGATGATCATGCCGGTCGCGGTGCACACCAGGGCCTTGCCGATGCCGCCGGCCAGCTGGTTCACATCGCCGATGCCATGTTCGAGGATACCCATGAACATCTGGATCATGCCCACCACCGTACCCAGCAGACCCAACAACGGTCCGGCCGAGGCGATGGTGCCCAAGGCGTTCAGGAAACGCTCCATGCGGTGCACGATGTGGCGCCCGGTGTCTTCGATGCGCTCGCGCACCAGTTCACGGGCGCGACCGCGCACGTCCAGCGCCGCAGCCAACAGCGCGCCCAGCGGCGAACTACGACGCAGCGACTCGATGTGGGCCGGATCAAGCTTGCCGCGCGCGGCCCAATTGCGGACCTCGTCGCCCAGGCCGGGGGGGAGCACTTCGTTGCGGCGCAGCGTCCAGAGGCGCTCGAGCACGATCGCCAACGCGGCTACGCCCAGCAACAACAACGGCAGCATCGGCCAGCCACCGGCCTTGACCAGTTCCCACACGGTTTCAACCCTCCGGCACGTTGGCCGCCTGTTTACTCGCCGATAGGATAGCAGCCGGACGTGGGCGCACCGCCGCGTCCCACCAGCGAAGTTGCCACTGGCGCTGCTCGCGCACGCGCAGGCCCTGCGGGCCGAGCCAGACCCGCACCGCGCCGCTGCGAGCGGTGTTGAGGGCCTCGGCGCCGGACTGTGTCCACCGGCGCACCACCTCTGGCCGGGGATGCCCGAAGCTGTTGCCATGTCCGGCGGAGAACACCACCAACTGGGCGTCGCTGGCCCGCACCAGGCTTGGCGACGAGGACCCCTTGCTGCCGTGGTGCGGTGCGAACACCACGTCCGCGCGAAGGTCGGCCGCGCTATGCGCCAGCAGTTGCTGTTCCACGACCCGGCCGATATCGCCGGTCAACAGCACCGCGCCCGCGGCCGTTTCCACGCGCAGCACGCAGCTGGACTCGTTGCCGACGTAGGCGTGGCGCGGCGGCGGATGCAGGAACCGGAAGCGAACCCCGTCCCATTGCCACTGCTCACCGGCCACGCACGAATCGGCGCGCAGCGGCAACGGCGCGCCGGCAGGCGCTTGCAGGTGTTCGATCGGCACTTGAGCGTGTACGGCCGGCAGGCCGCCGGCATGGTCCATGTCGCCGTGGCTGAGCACCAGCCGATCAAGCCGGGAGACGCCCAGCGCACGCAGGCTCGGCACCACGACCCGCTCGCCCGCGTCGAAGCCCTCGGCGATCTTGGGTCCGGTGTCGTAGAGCATGGCGTGGTGTTGCGTCAGCACCACGACCGCCAGGCCTTGGCCGACATCCAAGGCGACCAGCTCGACCTCCCCCGCCGGCGGCCGGCGCAGGTCCGGCCAGAACAGCGGCACCCAAAGTACGCCGGCCAGCACCCTGCCCGGGAGGGGGCGCGGCAATAGCCAGCCCAACGCGCCGAACAGCGCGAGCGCTATGGTGAGCGAGCTTGTCTCGGGCAGCCAACTCACCGCGAACTCGCGAGTACCCAGCCACTGGAACATCGGCCAGGCCGCCTCGAACGCCCACGCCGCCAGCCGCCAGAGCCACGTGCCAGCCCCCTCCCCCAGCGATTCCAGCGCCAGCCCGGCCAACGCCAGCGGCACGACCACCAGGCTCCACCAAGGCACCGCGAAGAGGTTGGCAACCGGTCCCACCCAGGACACCTGGCCGAACCACCACGCTCCCAGCGGAAGCAGCCCGAGTGTCGCGACCCATTGCGCTTTCAGGAATTCCATCACTTTTCCCATGCCGCCCTGTGGCATGGCCGCCATCAACCACGCCACGCCACCAAAGCTGAGCCAGAAACCGGCCAACAGGACCGACAAGGGATCGACGACCAACACGGCAAACAAGGCGAGTGCCAACGTGTGCACACCCGATACGGACCGGCGCCGCAACCTGGCCAACGACACCACCGCGATCATCAGCACCGTGCGCAGCGTCGGTAGCGACAAGCCCGCGGCCGCAGCGTAGGCGACGGCCATCAGCAAACCTGCCCAGGCCGATGCATGGGCACGCGGCAACCGGGCGGCCAACATGGCCGAGCCCCGCCAGCACAACCAGGCCAGCGCGCCACCGAACAGGCCCGCCAAGCCCACGTGGAATCCGGAGATGGCTATCAGGTGGGTCAATCCCGCGGCGCGCAGCACCTGCCAGTCGTCATCGGTGAGTGCGCGCGTGTCTCCCAAGGCTAGCGCCTGCACGAAGCGCGCGGCGCCGCGGGGAACCGACGCGGCGATCCGGGCGGACATTCGCGCCCGCCATGCTGCCAATCCCGTGGGTCCGGCCATCAACTGGGCGGCCATAGGGCGCCGCACCGTGGCGCGTGCGGCCACCCGCCTGGCGACGGCCTGTCGTTCTGCATCGAAACCACCGGGATTGCGCAGGCCTCGCGGGGCGCGCACGCGTAGCCATAGACGCCAACGGGCACCGGCCTGCACGCGCATGCGCGGTCCCGGCTCGGCGGCATCAAAGCCGTCGTACCAGCTCACTTGCACGTCCCGCCCGCGCAGCGGAA
>DASWQJ010000245.1:0-6574 GCA_036403795.1 Stenotrophomonas sp. | reverse complement strand
TGCCCGCAGTTCGACGGGCAGGACACCGCGCTGAGCGAGCACGACTGCGGCTGGGTACGCGTGGTCGCTAACCAGGCCGACCATGAGGCGACTTCCGACAGCGTGGGCTTCAAGCAGTACGGCCAGACCATCCAGCTCGGCGGCCAGCGCGAAGTAGCCACCGACTGGATCGTCGGCGGCTCGGCGTCCTACGACAAGAGCGACCTGGACAGCCACGCGGTGGACGGCAGCATCGACGGGCAGGGTTGGTCGGTGGGCACGGTGGTCAAGCACCAGATGGGCGACTGGCTGGTATCCGGCGCCGTCGATGGCGGCCGCATGTCCTATGACGGCGATCGCCACCTGCTGTTCACCGGCGTGGACCGCCGTGCGACCTCGCAGTTCGATGTCAGCCACTTCGGCATCCACTCGCGCATCGCCCGGCAGATTCCGTTCGCCGACTGGTACCTCAAGCCGTACGTGGACCTGCACGCCACGCACCTGTCCTCGACCGGCTACACCGAGCAGGGTGCGGGCGAGCTGAGCCTGCAGGTGGCGCCGAACAGCGAGAACGTGTTCTCTGCAGCACCGATGCTGGAAGCCGGTGGCCGCATCGACTTCGCCAATGGCAAGCAGCTGCGCGTGTTCGGTGGCCTGGGCGGTTCGTTCTACAGCGAAGGTTCGGTGGGCGCGGACATGCGCTTCGTGCAAGGCGACCCGAACGCGGGCACCTTCCACATCGACACCGATCTGCCGAACGAGCGCCTCAAGGCTGACGCCGGCCTGGACCTGAAGGCCAGCGACCACCTGGATGTGCGCCTGGAATACAACGGCGAGTTTGCCAGCCACTACCAAGACAACACCGGCACGCTGAAGGTGAGTTACGTGTTCTGAAGATCAGACGCCCGGGCTGGTAAATGCCGGGCGTCCTGGCGTGGGGCGTACAGCGTGGGGCAGCAGTGGAGTAGCTGGCGTGCCTCCCTTCGACCAAGCACAACCGCGAGAACAGATGCAGGCGAGGGTCTCGGCTATCGGCTATCTTAAGGGCCATTTTTCCAATCCCTTCCAGCCGACGCATGCAAGCGACCTCGATGATTGTTCGAAAAAGGCAGTGGTTCAACTACGTCGTCTTGTCCGCCGCGCTCTCGGCCGCGGGATGCGCGGCCGAGAAGGTTTCGACGAAGGATCTGGGGGCGGAGATCGATGAAGTCGCCGCAACGCTGATCAAGCAGCCGTTGCTCCACTCGACCTCGATCGGAGTCGTATATCGGGGCAAGGAGTTCATTCGGCATCGCGGCGACATGGAAGCCGGGAAGGCCGCCCCTCCGACCGATGAGACGCTTTACGAAATCGGTTCGTTGAGCAAGACCCTGGCGGGAACCCTGATGGCTAATGCCGTCCTGGCGCACAAGCTGAGTCTCGACGACGATGTCCGGACGTATCTGCAAGGGGCCTATCCGAACCTGCAGTACAAGGGAGAACCCATCCGCATCCGTCACCTGCTCTCGCATACGAGCGGCCTGCCGAACATGTTGCCGGAACGGGCGAACACGGTGCTCGCGGACTTCACCGATCAACGTACGCCTCAAGAACTCAATGCCGTTTACGCGCACTACGGCAAGCCTGATTTCTTGAAAGATCTGCACGCTGTCGAGATTAGCCGGCAGCCCGGAAAGGACTACGCCTACTCCAGTGCCGGCACGGAACTGGCGGCGCATATTTTAGAAGTGGTTTACCAAAGCGACTACGAGTCGCTGTTACGCGAGTTCTTTAGCGATTCTGCGGCGATGACCGGCGTCAGAATCAGGCTGAGCGATGCCGAGGCGGCCCGCCTTGCGGTCGGGTATCACAGCGACAACGCTGTACCGACCACGCCCATGCCGCAGTTGCCCTGGGGCGCATCCGGGAACGTGAAGGCGACAGTCCCGGAAATGATGAAGTACCTCAAATTCCAGCTGGCCGGTGGGCCCGTGGTGACGGAATCGCATCGTACCCTCGTCGAGTTCGATTCCGAGTTCAGCATCGGCTACTTCTGGAACATCGTCGGCGGCGACCGCTTGAAGGGCGTTTACTATGCTCATCACGGTGGCGTGCCCCGCTCGCAGTGTTACATCTACATCGTGCCGAAGTACGACCTTGGCATTTTCGTCATCACTAACCAGAGTGGCGACCAAACTGCGCGCGCCATGGAGACGGCAATCAATACGCTGGTCGAAGGAATCGCCGCACGAGAAAACGTCGTTGGTTAGGTGCTGGCCCAAGTGATCTCGGCGCTGGACCGGACGCAAGTCGATGAGGCTTGAGACTTGCAACGGCGTTTTCGCCACGACGGCACTATCAATTACACGGTCACGGTTAACCATGATCGGGCACACCAATAGCGATCATTCAAGCGTTGATGGCTGCTTCTAGCCGGAAGCGCACATGAGGCTGGACCGAGAGCCAAATCCGGATGTCATAGTCTGCGTACGGCGGACATCCACATGTTCGGATCGAGCGTTATTCTGAGCTCACCGCTGGGTCTTGTTACGCGTCGTCGCCATTGGTCATGATGCCGCCAGACCTATTGCACGCCTATATTGCCACTCCTATGCTGGCACTGCGAAGATGCGATTTCCCAACAACTGGAAGTGATAATGGGCATTGATAGATCTCGGTTGTTGCTGCCTTGTGCTGTCACGCTTGGCATGGTCGCCGTCCTGCTGCAGCTGGGCTGGGAGCACACCCATGGTGGCATTCTGCGTCACCACCTTCTCAATGATGCAAGCTTGCCGGCCATCTCCAATGTGTGGGGACTGGCAGTAATGCCTTTACTGGCCGCATTGGCTGCTTGGGTAGTGGCCAGGCGAATGCGCGAACGGCCGGGCGCACTGTTACCTGCCACGGCCGGGTTCTTCGGCGCACTGTTGGCAGGTGCCGCGCTCTCGCTGGCCTTCCTGGCGAGCGGTGAGGCTGCAGCCACACAGGTGATGATGGCTATCCTGGTGGCCAGTGTCGTGTTTCCGGTCTATCGGGCGGAGTATCTGTTCGGATTCGTCATCGGAATGACGTTCGTCTTTGGCCCGGTGCTGCCCGCGCTGGTTGCCTGCGTGCCGATGCTGGTTGCAACGTTGAGCCAATTGATAGTGTGGCGGGGCGTGACGTGGATGCTGCGTCGATCGCAGCCTGCTTCTACAGGCTGAATCGGCAGCCTGAGACCGAGCCAGTCATTCAATCCGACAATCCGACCGCGCTCTGCGGCCCGGCTTGAGAAGCGTTATGTTGATATCTGGAGAACTGACGCTCATGCAAATTCAGGAATACGAAGAGCGACTTCGCGTTGCCATGCTGCAGAGCGATGTAGCTGAGCTGGACGTCCTGATTGATGATGACCTGCTGTTCGTCGGGCCTGGAGGCGGAATCTATACGAAGGCCGATGACCTCCAACTGCATCGCTCGGGGTCGCAACGAATGTCTCAAGCTGACTGGCATGCAGTTGAGGTGCGCTCGTACGGTGCGACATGCATCACTGTCGTAACTGCTCAGCTGTCTGGCACGCTCATGGGAGAGCCATTCTCGGGACTGTTCCGCTATGTCCGCACCTGGGTGCAGCAGGAGGGAGCTTGGCGAGTGGTCGCCGGCAGCGTGTCCTCGATCGCGGCTCCGGGGGCGTGAGTAAGCGACCATCTTTCAGGCCCAGACTCCGCCGCGCGCGGTTAAGTCGGGTGTTTGATTTTCAATCACTTTGCTGATCCGGGTTCAAGCGAGACATCACCAGCAGCGTCTAGGCCATTAAATCGTTGACAGCATGAAAATAGGCCAGCGGGAGTAGTCGTCGCAGTCGCTGCTGTCGGCACCGGTAGCCAACCCGAACGGAACAGCGTCTGAAATAACGCTTGCCGTTCTCCGGTGATAAGCCGCGTCGCACCGTTAGCACGAACGCACGCTGGAGGTGCTAGCGCGCATCCGCGTCATCTAAATGACCAAGTGCGCGCTGGATCACGGAAGAACGATCCAGCGCCTTTTCCAGTCGGTCGAGCGCCTCGACGACGCCACCGGCCTCTTCGTCGAGCGCGCGCGCCGACTCGGCCAATGCTTCCCAGATCGGCCGCATCTTCGCGACGAACGCGCGGCCCCGCCGGGTGAGGCGGACGTTGCGTCGGCGTGCGTCCTGGCCGTCCGCCTGAATCTCGACGAGGCCGGCCCTTTCCAACGAGTCCTTGGATTGGCTGACGGAGACATGGCTGATCGCCAATGCCTCGGCGAGTTGGCCCACGCTCATCAATCCGAACAGGTCCAGCAGGTTCAGTACGCCGAACCAGCGCTGCTCAAAGTCGACACCCAACTGGGCGTAGAACGCCGACAACTGTCGGTCGATGCGTTCGGATGTCCGCCTGAGGCGGGCACCCAGGGCGGCGCTACCGGCGCGTGCGGTGTAGTCGCGCCAGGGTTCCTTTTCCTTCATCATCCGCTTGACCCGATATGTAGTCGCCTACATTATATGGGGAGTCGCTATCCTTTGGATACTAAGGCCCGCCATGCGTAAGTCTGTTTTTGTCAGTTGCGTGTTCGCTTGCCTGCTGGCGTTGTGCCAGGACTTCGCGCACGCGGCTTCTGCTTCTACGTCCCGGCGTGAGGCGGCAGTGGATCGGGTATTCGCAGCGTTCGCCCCGGGGATGCCCGGTTGCGCAGTCGCCGTCTATCGCAACGGAGTAGCCGAGTTCGAAAAGGGCTACGGCCTGGCCAACTTGGAAACGCTGACCCCCATCGATCCGCACACCGTCTTCGACATCGGATCCACTTCCAAGCAGTTCACGGCGGCCGCGATCGTGCTGCTCGCCGAAGACGGAAAGCTGTCGCTGGACGACGACGTCCGCAAATATCTGCCCGAGATGCCGGATTACGGCTCGCCCGTCACGATCCGGCAGATGCTTCATCACACGGCAGGCCTTCGAGATTACGTGACGCTGCTGACCTTCGCCGACGTCGACTACGACGACGTGAGCACGCCGGCGCAAGCCCTGGCGATGCTGGCGCGCCAGAAGCACCTCAACTATCGGCCCGGCGAGAGCTTCCTGTACAGCAACTCGGGGTACTTCTTGGGCAGCCAGATCGTCGAGCGCGTATCCGGCATGTCGATGCGGGAGTTCGCGCGGCAGCGCATCTTCGCGCCGCTCGGCATGGACCACAGTTTCTACAAGGACGATCACGCAGAAGTGGTTGCGCACCAAGCTTCCGGCTATGCACCGGAGGAGGAGGGGCGCTACCGCATTTCCGAGCCAAACTGGGAAGAGACGGGCGACGGCGGCGTGCAGACCAGCGTGGCCGACTTGGCGCACTGGGTGTCCAACTTCACGACTCCCCGGATCGGCGGCGCTGGCTTCGTGCGTGAAATGGAGCGTACAGGCACTTTGAACGACGGCCAGTCGCTCGATTACGCCCTGGGCCTGATCGTCTCAGCCCACCGAGGACGCAGGATGGTGCACCACGGCGGCTCATGGGGCGGCTACCGGGCCGAAATTGTCCGTTTCCCCGAGGTCGGCCTTGGCGTCACCGCACTGTGCAACAGCGCCAATGCCGACGCCAGCACGCTGGCGATTGATACCGCCGATCTCTGGCTGGCCGACGCGCCCATGCCGGCAGCTGCGTCGACAGATGATGCGCAGCGGGCGGTTTCCCCAACCGGGAAAGATCGCGGCGAACGGACCGTCGCGGCCAGCGCAGGCACGTACCGCAATCCCGATTCGGGCAGCCTGCGCAGAGTCGAGTTCCAGGACGGCCTCTGGATCGAGGCCTTCGGCGGCAGATACCGACTGGCCAGTCGGCCGGCCGGCGACTTCGAGATGGTCGGCGGGCCGTTCGAGGCCAGATACCAGTTCTTGGCCGGGCCGGGAGGCGGGCTCGCATTACAACAGTCAGCTATGGAGCGCACGACCCGTTTCACGAAGCTGGCATTGCACAGTCCCTCCGAAGCGGAACTGCAAGGCTACGCGGGCGACTACGATTGCGAAGAACTTGGGACCGTCTACCGCCTGCAGGCGAACGGCGGCGAACTCTACCGTATCAATCCGCTGGGCGAGCGAGAGGTCTTTCGGCCGCTGCAGCGCCGCGAGTTCAGCTATGGAAATCTGACCATGCGCTTCGAAATTGGCTCCGATGGCGCTGCCCGCCACGCCTTGCTGGATATCGGGCGAGTCAGGGGTTTGGATTGTCCGCGCATGCAGTGAGCAGCTCAGAGTGCTATCTGATCAGCCTGGAACCTGGCTGCCTCGCTCGAATCGAGCGGGCGTCGTCCATCAAGGCTACCGCTTTGGCACGAAGGTAGCGGGTTCTAGGCAGCTACCCGGCCGGGAGATTTATTCATCGCATCGCGATGCGAGGCTTGGGAAGCGCCCGGCAGATCTCATCGACCGCGATTCCTAGCCCGGCCTGTTTACGCGTAGACCTGCTCCTCCGTGAACCGCTATTTCTGATCGCTTGAATCCTCGCCTGCTACGTGGGCCCATGCTGGCGAAGTCCCCTACTTTACGATGGCTCAGTTTTCAGGGGGTGGGTCAAAAGGTCGAATTCTCTATCTTCAAATGGCCCGGGAATCGGGGGTGGGTCACGGTGGAGT
>DASWQJ010000244.1:0-1739 GCA_036403795.1 Stenotrophomonas sp. | reverse complement strand
GTTTCGCTTCGGCGGGTGTCGTGCCTAAAATCCGAGGTTAGCAATTATATCAAACCTTCCTGGGTAACCCCGGCAAAACCGTGGGCAACGGCATGAGGTAGCAGGCCGGAGGGTGGTTTTGAGCACCGTTTGGGAGTGGCCGAGTCCAAAAGGTCACACTTGATGGGAGATGAGCGCCGGGACGAATTTTCTCGATTCGCAACGGCGTGGATTTCCGGTTCAAGGTGGCTGTGCCGCCACCACCCGACCTCGATTCCCTGCCCGCAGCCCAACTCAAGGAACTGGTGATCCAGTTGCTGGGCGAGGTGGCTGCGCTGAAGCAGACGGTCGCAGCCCAGCAGGCGGAGATCGCCCGGCTGAAGGGCCTGAAGGGTCCACCATCGATCAAGCCCAGCGGCATGGAGCAGGCCACCTCGCCAACGGGGTCAAAGCCAGTCGGCGGCAAGCCGCGTCGTGGCAAGGTCCGGCCCCGTGTCAACATCGAGGACCGGGTTCTGCGGGTCACCGCGCCGGCGGGGTCTCGTTTCAAGGGTTACGTGCACTACCTCGTGCAGGAGCTTGTGCTGTCGGTGCGGGCGGTCCGCTATCGACGCGAGCGCTGGATCGCGTCCGATGGGCAGATCTTCGTCGCGCCCTTGCCGGACGGAACCTGCGGACATTTCGGCCCGGATCTGCGCCGCTTTGTGCTGATGCTGTAGCATCAGGGGCAGTCGACCCTGCCGCGCGTGACGGCCCTGCTGCAGTCGCTTGGGGTGGCAATTTCTGAACGTCAGGTGCAACGTCTGCTGACCGAACAGCACGAGACGTTCCTGACGGAAGCCCATGACGTGCTGCGCGCCGGGCTGGAAACCGCGGCCTGGATATCAGTCGACGACACCGGCGCCCGCCACCAGGCCAAAAACGGCTTCTGCACGCAGATCGGCAATGACCACTTTACCTGGTTCGGCACGCGAGGATCGAAGAGCCGGCTGAACTTCCTCGACCTTCTGCGCGCCGGCCATCCCGACTTCGAGCTGAACCAGGCCAGCTTCGACTACATGCGACAGCGTGGCCTGGCTTCGTCGCTGATCGAACGGCTGCTCGGCAGCCCGGAACGGCACTTCCCCGATCAGGCGACCTGGCGGGCACACCTGCAACGGCTGTCCATCGCACCCCCCGCCCGTGCCGATCTGGCCGCGATCCAGGATCCAACCCGGATCGCCACCGAAGGCGCGCTATGGGGCAGTGTCCAGGCACACGGCTTCCTGCGCAGCGCTGTGGTGCTGAGCGACGATGCCGGACAGTTCGCGATCGGGCAGCATGCGCTGTGCTGGGTGCATGCGGAACGGCTGGTGCACAAGCTGGACACCTTCACCGATCAACAGCGGGCCGCACAGCGACAGACGCGCAAGCTGATTTGGAACTTCTACGCCGACCTCAAGCACTACCGCATCAATCCCACGCCGAGCCGCCGACGGGCGCTGCGCGCGCGGTTTGACCGTATCTTCCGTCGTCGCACCGGCTTCGTCACGCTCGATCGGCTGTTGGCAAGGTTGCATGCCAACAAGGCGGAACTGCTGCAGGTGCTGGAGCGGCCTGAGGTGCCGCTGCACACCAACGGTTCCGAAAACGACATCCGCTGCCAAGTCACGCGCCGCAAGATCAGCGCCGGAACCCGAAGCGATCTTGGACGCGATTGCCGCGATGCATTCCTCGGCCTCGCCAAAACCTGCGCCAAACAGGCCATCGCGTTCTGGGAC
>DASWQJ010000243.1:0-30387 GCA_036403795.1 Stenotrophomonas sp. | reverse complement strand
ATCGACAGCGACGTGTCGATGGATGGACAAAAGTTGGGCACGGCGAACATCGATCCGTGGGTGTACGGCCTGGCCTATGTCCACCACTTCTAAGTGCGACCGGGTGGGTGGGGCGCCGCGGCATCCGGGAAGGGATGTCGCGGTGTTTTCTCCTCGCCAGTCGCCACCCCTGGCATACCGCGCGATTGCCAGGGGCCGATAGAATGGATGGGATGAAACGAACGCGCATCTTCCCTGCTTTCCTGTTGCTTTCCCTCGCCCTTGCGCATAGCCCCCTGGCGTTGGCCTGGGGTGGCCAGGGCCATCGCCTGGTGGCCCGCATTGCCGACACCGAACTCACGCCCCAGGCGCGCGCGGGGGTCGACCTCCTGCTGGCGGGCGAGCCGGATCCCACGTTGTCGGGCGTGGCCTCCTGGGCCGACGAGCTGCGCAAGAACGATCCGCAGTTGGGCAAGCGCAGCGCAAGGTGGCACTACGTCAACCTGGCCGAGAACGGCTGTAGCTATGAGCCGCCGCGCGACTGCCCGGGCGGCAATTGCGTCATCGACGCGCTGCAACGACAGACCCAACTGCTGGCCGACCGCTCCCAGCCGCTGGAAGTGCGTCGCCAGGCGCTGAAGTTCGTGGTGCACTTTGTCGGCGACATCCACCAGCCGATGCACGCCGGCTATGCCAAGGACAAGGGCGGCAATGACTTCCAGCTGCAGTTCGACGGCAAGGGCACCAACCTCCATTCGCTGTGGGACAGCGGCATGTTCAAGGACCGCGACCTCGACGATGACGCTTACCTGGCGCAATTGTTGAAGCTGCCGCGCAATGCCCCCGCTCACCCTGCCCTGCCGCCCGCCGCGGCGCAATGGGCCCAGGCTTCGTGCCGGGTGGCCATCGCGCCCGGCGTGTATCCTGATTCCCACGTGCTGCCGGCCGGCTACGTGGCGCGCTTCCGGCCCCAGGCCGAAGCGGCATTGCGCCAGGCCGGTGACCGCCTCGCCGCCATCCTCAATCAGGCGTTGGCGGGCGGCTGACCCCGAATCCTCGTGGGAGGAGACGATGCAACCCGACGTCATCGCGTTCTTCCATCCGCAGAGCAATACCTTCAGCTACCTGGTCGCCGATCCGGCCAGCGGCGTGGCGGCGGTGATCGATCCGGCCGTCGACTTCGACCTCCACACCGGACAGATCGACACCGGGCCGGCCCAGGTATTGGTGGACGAGGTTGCCCGCCGCGGCTGGCAGGTCGAGTGGTTGCTGGAAACCCATGCACACGCCGACCACGTGTCGGCGGCGCAGTGGCTCAAGCAACAGTGGCCGCGCGCCCGGTTGGGCGTGGGTGCGGGCATCGTCGCGGTGCAACGCACGTTCGCGCCGCGTTATCGCATGCCCGAGGGGTTCCTTCCCGATGGCTCCCAGTTCGACCATCTGTTCGAAGACGAAGCGATTTTTGCGCTGGGCCACCTGCCCGTGCGGGTGCTGGCCGTGCCCGGCCACACGAGCGATAGCGTGGCGTACCTGATCGGCGAGTCGCTGTTTCCCGGCGACTCACTGTTCATGCCGGACGGCGGTACTGCGCGTTGCGATTTCCCCGGCGGCGATGCCGGCGCGTTGTTCAAATCCATCCGACGCCTTTACGAGTTGCCGGACGCCACCGTGGTCTACATCTGCCACGACTACGGTCCAGGCGGGCGTGCCGTCGCCCATGCCACCACCATCGGCGAACAGCGCAACAGCAACGTCCATGTGCGCGGCGACACCGACGAACAGTCGTTCGTGGAACGGCGCCAGACGCGCGACGCAAGCCTGGCGCAGCCGCGGCTGATCGGTCCGGCGATCAAGGCGAACATCCAGGCTGGGCGTTTCGAGGATTTGCTGCCGCTGTAGGCGCCTCGCTGGCCGCGCCACAGGGGCGCTCACCCCGGCGCCGTTATGATGGTCGGCATTCCCGGTCCGGAGTCGACGATGAAAGCGCTGCCCCGTTTGATCTGTGCGCTGTTCTCGCTCGCCGCTCCCTGGTTGGCGCAAGCCCAGGCCCACGGCGACGCCGCCGCCCCGGTGACGGTGTTTGCCGCTGCCAGCCTGAAAGAATCGATGGATGAGGTCGCTACCGCGTACCAGCAGGCGACCGGCACGCCGGTGCGCGTGTCCTACGCCGCCAGTTCCGCGCTGGCGCGCCAGATCGAACAGGGAGCGCCGGCCGATGTGTTCTTCTCCGCCGACCTGGAATGGATGGACTACCTGCAGCAGCGAAAGTTCGTGCAGGCCGGCCAGCGCCACAACCTGCTCGGCAACACGCTCGTGGTCATCGCGCCGGCCAACAGCAAGATCACGCGCGTGGATCCGGCCCGTCCCGGCTCGCTCGCCGGCGCACTCGCAACCGGCGGGCGCTTGGCCGTGGGGCAGACCAACAGCGTGCCCGCCGGCAAGTACGCGCGTGCGGCGCTCGAGAAATCCGGGCAATGGGCCGCGCTCGCACCCCGATTGGCCGAATCGGAAAGCGTGCGCTCGGCGCTGATGCTGGTGGCACGCGGCGAGACGCCGCTGGGCATCGTCTATGGGTCCGATGCGAAAGCAGAGCCCAAGGTCAAAGTCGTCGGCACGTTCCCGGCTGGCAGCCATCCGCCCATCGTCTATCCGGTCGCTGCGCTGGCCAACGCGCCGAAAGCGGCGCAGGCCTTCGTACAGTGGCTGCAAGGCCCGCAGGCCCAGGCAATCTTCAAGCGTCACGGCTTCAGCCTGGCGCACTGAGGATCCGACTCCTTGGCCGCCTTCACCCCCGCCGAGTGGGCCGCGATCGCACTGAGCGTACGCGTAGCAGTGGTCGCGTCGTTGGCCAGCCTGCCGTTCGGCATCGCCTTCGGCTGGTTGCTGGCGCGCCGCGATTTTCCAGGCAAGGCGTTGCTGGATGCGCTCCTGCTGCTGCCGCTGGTCTTGCCGCCGGTGATCACCGGCTACGCGCTGCTCGTCCTGTTCGGCACGCAAGGACCCATCGGCGCGTGGCTGTTGGAACACCTGGGCGTGCAGTTCGCATTCCGCTGGACGGGCGCGGCGCTGGCCTGCGCGGTCATGGGTTTTCCCTTGATGGTGCGGGCGATCCGACTGTCCATCGAGGCCACCGACCGTCGCCTGGAAGCCGCCGCGGCGACCCTGGGCGCGCCGCCCTGGCGCGTGTTCCTGGGCATCACCTTGCCGCTGGCGTGGCCCGGCCTGGTCGCCGGCGCCGTGCTGGCCTTTGCCAAGGCCCTGGGCGAATTCGGCGCCACGATCACCTTCGTCTCCAATATCCCGGGCGAAACCCAGACGTTGTCTTCGGCCATCTACGGACTGCTGCAGGTACCCGGGGGCGAGGCGGGAATCTGGCGGCTGACCGCGGTGGCACTGGCGATCTCGCTGGCGGCGCTGCTGTTGTCGGAATGGCTGGTCAGGCGCCAGCTGCGGCGCGAGGACACCTGATGCTCGATATCGACATCGAACTGCGCCGCGGCCATTTCCATCGCCACGTGCGGATGGAAGAGACCGCTCGCGTGGTGGCCTTGGTGGGGCCCTCGGGTGCCGGCAAGACCACGGTGCTCAACGCGATCGCAGGGCTGGTCACGCCACAAAACGGTCGCATCGCCATCGACGGTCGCGTGTTGTTTGATCGCGCGCGGCGCATCGACCTGCCGACCCACCGGCGCCGCATCGGCTACGTTTTCCAGGATGCACGCCTGTTCCCGCACCTGGATGTGCGCGGCAACCTGCGTTACGGCCGACATGGCCGCGGCCAGGCGCTGCAGTTCGGATTCGACGACGTGGTGGCACTGCTGGGGATCGAGCCGTTGCTGGCCCGTCGGCCGCGCAATCTCTCTGGCGGAGAGGCGCAACGGGTGGCGATTGGCCGCGCCCTGCTGTCGCAACCGGCGATCCTGTTGTTTGACGAACCCTTGTCGGCGCTGGACCAGGCCCGCCGCGAGGAATTGATTCCGTACCTGCAGCGGGTGCGCGACGAGATCCGGTTGCCGATGCTCTATGTCAGCCATCGCGACGACGAGGTACGTCGGATCGCCGATGTCGTCCACGTGCTGGCTTGAAGCCTGTCCGCGCATTCGCCTTCAGGGCGACTCAAGTCCAGGCCGGGTCGGAGGTAAAGTCGATCGTCAGCCAGAACTGCGCTTCACGTGCTTCCAGTTGCGCGGCGATGGCATCGCGCATGCGGTCCGCATTGCCGATCGTGCCCGGGGAGTATTCGGGTCGCGTGAGTATATGGATCTCGACGAAACGCATCCGCCCCATCTTGGCGACATGGCTGGTGAAACCCAGGAATCCATGCTCGGCAACGAAGGCCGCCATCACCGCCTGGACGCGCTGGTCCAGATCATCGGGCGCTACCTGCAGCACTTCCCGCATTGCCTTCCAGGCCCCTTTCAGGGGCAGCGGCAACACAGCCAGGCTGATCGCCGCCAGCACCAAGGGATCGATGTAGGGCGTCCAGTGCGCATGGATCCCGTTGCGCAGCACCAGCGCCCCTACAAACGCCAACACCACCGCCAGGCTCATCACGCCCGTCAGCAACCAGGCGCGCGCATCAAGCGCGAGCAGCCCGGAGTCCAACCGGCGTGCATGGCGACCGATCCACGCCGCCATCAACAGATCGACCACGGCCAGCAACAGCGCCCACCCCAGCGCCGCGCCGTAATGCACCTCGTGGCCGCCGTCGCTCAAACCGATCAGGGCATTGGCCAATGCATAGATGCAAGCGAGGCTGAGGATCGCCCCGCCCAGCGCCTCCACCATCGGCTCCAGGTGCCAATAGCCGTACTGGAATCGCGGACTGCCCTCGCGCGCCACCAGCCTCAGCACCGCCAGCGCGACCAAGGTCAGCGCCACATCGACCAGGCTGTAGATGCCGTCGAACAGGATCGCCTGCGAGCGCGCCAACAGCCCGCCCAGAAACCCGATGGCCGCCACTGCGACCGTCGCCGCGATGGAGATCTTCAATACTCGCTGCTCGGGGCGGGTATCGCTCATGGCGATTCTCCAGGCGCGGTCCGGGACCGGGGCGCCGCCGAGGTGACCGACAAGCGATGCCGTATTGCGATGGCACTCCGATGACAGTCGCGTGAAGGTCCAGAACTCACACGCTGGTGACCTGGTTTTTACCGACTACTCGATTTCATCAGGCTTCGCCTCGCAGGACGGCCTCGGATGAAACGCTACCGCAAGCATGATTTCCCCGTCGACCAGATTCGCCGGTTCCTGGAGCCCGGCCCGATCGTACTCGTCAGCACCGCCTGGAAAACCCAACGCAACATCATGACGATGGGCTGGCACATGATGATGGGCTTCGAACCGTCCTTGATCGCCTGCTATCTGTGGAACGAAAACCACAGCTTCGAATTGGCAAGGCGCAGCCGCGAATGCGTGATCAACCTGCCGACCGCGGACATCGTCGACACCGTGGTGCGCATCGGCAACAGCAGCGGCGCGCAGATCGACAAGTTCGATGCGTTCGGCCTGACCGCCGTGCCCGGCACCGAGGTGGCTGCTCCGCGCATCGATGAGTGCTGGGCGAACTTCGAGTGCCGTCTTCATGATGGGAGCCAGATCCGGCGCCACAATCTTTTCATCTGGGAAGTCGTCAAGGCGCATGTGGCGCGAACGCCGAAGCTGCCGCGCACCGTGCACTATCGCGGCGACGGACGGTTCATGGTGTCCGGTCCGGATATTTCGCGTAAACGGATGTTCCTGCCCGAGATGCTCTAGCGCCCGCCCGCATCGCCGCGGCGCACCAGGATCTCCCCGCGCTCCATCTGGAAGGAGAACGCGTAGTTGAGCGTGACCGGAACCAACTCCACGTGCTCGGCATCGGCGCAGTCGCCGATGCGTGCCGGTCGCGGGCCGGCGTAGTGGCACACCGCGGCCGGGATGTAATGCCAGGTAAGGGCAGCTACGTCCACGGCGTGCAGCAGGTCCGCGTTGGCCGGATCGGCACCGGCCTGGCATTCGGGGCGATCCACCAGCGGCTCGGTGCGCTGCACGCTGCCACGCTCGTCGATGATCACCTGCACGCACACCGTGGTGGGCGCCAGCTGCCGGCGCGGGGTATCGCGGGGCAATGCCGGATCCACGTTGTCTTGAAGCAGTGGCATCCGGAATGCCTGTCCGGCCTGCATGCGGTAGCTGGGCGCCGCCGTGGTGCCCGCCGCAGTGGGCACCAGCAGCCGCTGGTCGACCGCGTCACTGCGCTGCTCGACGCGTTCAGTGGCTACGCTGCTGCAACCTCCCAGCATGCCAAGCGCCGTCGCGGCCAAGGCCAGGGTCGTCGAAGCCCGCAGCGAATGCCGCTGTCGCTTCCCGTGGCCATGCAGCGTTGCGGTCGGCATCTTTGCGAGCAGGGTCGCAATTCCAATTTGCATGTCGCACTCCTGTTGTTGGCACATTGAGCCTGCATCCGGGGCGCCGCCACCGCGATGCGTACCGATCGACCCGCCGCCGGCATGGACCGGATTACGTCGGCAATCGGACATCCTGTCAAGACAAGGCCCTTGATGCACAGGGCGTCGCGTCGACATGGGCTAGGCTTCCCCAATGACCGAGACACTCACCAGCCTGGACACCGCAGTCGGGCACATCCTCCAACGCATCGAGGGGCCGCTGCGCATGGGCGCGCCCCTGGGCTTGGGCAAGCCACACCGCCTGATCAATGCGCTGTATGACCGCGTTGTCGCGGACCCCACCCGGCCCCTGCAGATCTACACGGCCCTGTCGCTGGATCCACCGGGCGCTGCCGGCGGGCTGGAAGGACGCTTCGCGGCCCCGTTCGTGGCACGCCACTTCGGCGAGGATTTCCCGCGCCTGGCGTATGTGGACGCGATGCGGCGCGATGCCCTGCCAGCGCATGTCCAGGTCGAAGAGTTCTATATGCAATCCGGTGCCCTGCTGGGTTCCTCGCAGGCCCAACGCGGCTACACGAGCCTCAACTACACGATGGCGGCCGATGCCGTGGCCCAGCGCGCGCCCAACCTGATCGTGCAAAAGGTCGCGCGCGAGCCGGGCGGGCGACGCCTGTCGCTATCGTGCAACAACGACATCACCCAGGACACGTTGGATGCGGTCGCGCGGCGTGGGCTTCCGCGCCCACTGATGGTGGCCGAAGTCGATCCGCAGCTGCCCTGGCTGGGCGGCAGCGCGGCAGTGGACGAGCACTTTTTCGACCTGGTCGTCGAGCCGCCGGGCCCCTACCCCACGCTGTTCGCGTTGCCACGACAGCCGGTCGACGACGCCGACTACGCCATCGGGTTGTACGCGAGCACCTTGGTGCGCGACGGCGGCACGCTGCAGATCGGCATCGGCACGCTGGCCGACGCACTCAGCCATGCGCTGGTGCTACGTCACACTGACAACAGTCGCTACCGCCAGGTGATTGCAGCCCTCGATCCCACGCTGGCGCAACACCCGCTGGTGCTCGAATGCGGCGGGCTGGCCCCCTTCGAGGAAGGGCTGTACGGCTGCAGCGAAATGCTCAACGAAGGCTTCCGACGACTGGTGCAGACCGGCGTGATCCGCCGCCGGGTGCACGATGACGTCGCGCTCATGCAGCGCCTGGCCGATGGCCACGCCGACGCCGCCGACCATGCGCGCCTGGAGCGCGAAGGCGAGTGCCTGCAGGGGGCCTTCTACCTGGGCTCGCCTGAGTTCTACGATTGGTTGCGCGAGCTCGGCACCGGCTCGCACGGCATCGGCATGCGCCGCATCAGTGAAGTCAACCAGCTGTACGGCGGACACGAGGCGCTCGAGCGCCTGCAGCGCCGGCAAGCACGCTTCTTCAACAGCTGCATGATGGCCACCGCACTGGGCGCCGCGGTTTCCGACGGACTGGAAGACGGCCGCATCGTGTCGGGCGTGGGCGGGCAGTACAACTTCGTGGCGATGGCCCATGCGCTGGACGACGCCCGCAGCGTACTGATGTTTCGCGCCAGCCGCGAGGAAGGTGGGGGACAGGTCCGATCCAACCTGCGCTGGGAATACGGCCACACCACGATTCCCCGCCACCTGCGCGACATTTTCGTCAATCAGTACGGGATTGCAGACCTGCGCGGCGCCACCGACGAGGACTGCGTGATTGCGATGGCCGCCCTGTGCGACGCCGCTTTCCAGGCGCCCTTGCTGGCAGAGGCCAAGCGCTCGCGCAAGTTGCGCGGCGACTTCACCGCACCGTATGCCTGGCAGGCCAATACGCAGGCAGTCCTGGGATTGACGCTGGCGCCTTTCCGCCGCGATGGCACCTTGCCCGACTATCCGCTCGGCAGCGACTTCACCGACGTGGAGCAGCGTGTACTGCGCGCGTTGACATGGCTCAAGCGTCGCACGGCCACACCGCTGGGCAAGCTCAGGACGCTGCTTGGCGCGTTGACGGCGACACGGGCGGACGACGCGTCGGCGCTGCAACGGATGGCCCTGGCGGCGCCGCGGCGTCTGGACGAGCGACTGCAGGCTCGGTTGCTGTCCTACGCACTGCACCGTACCCGGCGCTGACGGTTGCCCACCGCGACCAAGCGCCAGGCGCCTGCACTTGCCGCCCACGCCACGCTCACCTCAAGGCCACGGGGCAACCTCTGGTCAGCCGCGAGCAAGGCATTTCACGCCTCGCGTGCGCGGTGCCACGGCAAGCTCGGGCGCAACGACCCTGGAGTTCCCGCATGCGCCGCCATTTTCCGCTCGCTTGCTTCGCGTTCCTGCTGACCTCCCCTGCGTGGGCCCAGCAGCCCCTGGCGGCTCCTGCCAACGCGCCCCCTGAAGCAACGAAAGGATCGCCCGCGGTCCCCACGGCACCGGACACCGCACCGCGCTCCAACCTGCACGCCCAGGTCTTGTTGGATCGCTTGCACTTTTCGCCGGGACAGATCGATGGCGCCATCGGATCGAACCAGCGCCGTGCCGTGGCCGGTTTCCAGCGCGCCCACGGCCTCAAGCCCACCGGTGAGTTGGACGATGCTACCTGGGAGGCGTTGCAGCCCGATGCCACGCCGGTACTGACGAGCTACACCCTGACCGATGCCGATGTGGCCGGCCCATTCGTAGCGGTGCCCGACGAGCCGGCCGACCAGGCCAAGCTTCCGACGCTGGGATACGCATCGATAGAAGAGGCGCTCGGCGAGCGTTTCCACACGGATCCGGCCCTGCTGCGCGCGCTCAATCCTGGGGTGGACTTGCAGCGTGCCGGCAGCGCCCTCCAGGTGCCCAATGTAGATCCGGCCGCCACGCTACCCAAGGCCGCCAAGCTGGTCGTGGACAAATCCGACTCGACCGTCAGCCTGCTCGACGCCCAAGGAAAAGTGGTTGCACAGTTCCCCGCCTCTTCCGGCAGCGAACACGACCCGCTGCCGATCGGAAATTGGAAGATCCTCGGACTCTCGCGCAATCCCAAGTTCCACTACAACCCCAAGCTGTTCTGGGACGCCGAGCCCGGCGACCAGAAGGCGACGCTACCGGCAGGTCCCAACAACCCCGTGGGCCCCGTGTGGATCGACCTGTCCAAACCCCACTACGGCATCCACGGCACGCCAGAGCCGGCACGCGTGGGCAAGACGCAGTCCCACGGCTGCGTACGCCTGACCAATTGGGACGTGTTGCAGGTGGCCGGTGCCGTCGATGCGTCCGTCCCGGTCGTCATGCAGGAGTGAGGCCATGAAGATCCTGGGTCTGCTGGTAGGCGGGTTGTTGGTGGGCGCCGCCGGGTACTGGTGGCTTTATGGCGCTGCCGAGCCTTCGACGGCCACCGCGATCAGTGCGGCGTTCGAACGCGCCACGGTGCCGGCGCGCGCGCCCGTTGCGACGGCCCCCGCGCCAGTGGTCGCCAGCGCTGCGCCAGTCGCTCCGGCGCCGCTTCCGGCCGTGCCTCCCGCGCAGGCGCCTACCCCTACAGATCCGGCTGCCGAAGGTACGCACGATGCAGCTCCTTCCCCATCTCCGGCGCCCCCGTCGATCAGCTCGGGCCCGACCACCGACACAACCGCCCAAGGCCTGTCCCTGCCGGTGCAAGGCATCACCCGCACAGATCTGCAGGACACGTTCACCGATGCGCGCAGCGAA
This sequence comes from Stenotrophomonas sp., assembly GCA_036403795.1. Lineage (GTDB taxonomy): Bacteria > Pseudomonadota > Gammaproteobacteria > Xanthomonadales > Xanthomonadaceae > Stenotrophomonas_A. Next base: position 20,322 of record DASWQJ010000243.1, on the reverse strand, counting down.
GGCCGCGTACACGACGCGATCGACATCATGTCCGCCGAAGGCACGCCCGTGCTCGCAGTGGCCGATGGCACCGTGGAAAAGCTGTTCGACAGCAAGCGTGGCGGCTTGACGATCTACCAGTTCGAGCCCAGCGGACGCTATGCGTACTACTACGCGCATTTGCAGCGCTATGCCGACGGATTGGCCGAAAAGCAGACCCTCAAGCGCGGCCAAGTGATCGGCTACGTGGGCAGCACCGGCAATGCCAGCGCAGAGGCCCCGCATCTGCACTTCGCCATTTTCCGCCTCGGCCCCGAGCGTCGATGGTGGGAGGGCCAGGCACTGAACCCCTATCCGGTACTGCACGACGGACAGCCGCTGTAGCGCCTTCGTCGCAACAAAAAGGCCGGCGTGATGAGCGCCGGCCTTGCTTGTTCACTCTGGCGTGGCGCTTTAGAGCGCTTTGGCCGCTGCCACCACGTGGTCCACCGTGATGCCGAAGTACTTGAACAGTTCTTCCGCCGGGGCGGATGCGCCGAAGGTGTCGATACCGATCACCGCACCGTCCAGGCCCACGTACTTGCGCCAGAAGCCGGTCACCCCGGCCTCCACCGCCACGCGCTTGCGCACGGCAGTGGGCAGTACCGACTCGCGGTACGCCGCATCCTGGCGGTCGAACACATCGGTGGAGGGCATCGAGACGATGCGGGTCTTCAAGCCCGCCGCATCCAGTGCCTTCTTCGCATCCACGGCCAAGCCGATTTCCGACCCGGTACCGATCAGGATCACGTCGGGCTGGCCACCCTCGGCATCGGACAGCACGTAACCGCCGCGCTCGATCTGCTGCACCTGCAGCGCGGTACGCGGCTGGTGCGGCAGATTCTGACGGCTGAACACCAGGCAGCTCGGACCATCCTGGCGGGTGATCGCGGCCTTCCAGCACACCGCCGACTCGACCGCATCGCAAGGGCGCCATACGTCGTTGTTGGGGATGTAGCGCAGCGAAGCCAGGTGCTCGACCGGCTGGTGGGTCGGACCATCCTCGCCCAGGCCGATCGAATCATGGGTGTAGACGTGGATGGCATGCGCCGGGATCAGTGCCCCCATGCGCACGCCGTTGCGTGCGTAGTCGCTGAACACCAGGAACGTCGCATCGAACGGTATGAAGCCGCCATGCAGCGCCAGGCCGTTGGCAATCGCGGTCATGCCGAATTCGCGCACGCCGTAGTAGACATAGTTGGCGTTCGGATCGTCGGTGGCGACGGACTTGCTGGCTTTCCACAAGGTCAGGTTCGAATGCGCCAGGTCGGCCGAGCCACCGATCATTTCCGGCAGCAACGGCGCGAACGCCTCGATCGTGAGCTGCGATGCCTTGCGCGAGGCGATTGTCTGGCCATCGGCCTGCGCCTTGGCGATGAACGCGTCGGCCTGGGCAACGAAATCCTGAGGCAGTTCACCACGATCACGACGCAGCAACTCGACCGCTTCCTGCGGGAACGCCTTCTCGTATGCCGCAAAACTCTCCTGCCACTGGGCTTGCGCCTGCTTGCCGGCCGCTACGGCATTCCAGCCGTCGTAGATCGCCTGCGGCACTTCGAACGGACCGTAAGGCCAATCCAGCGCCTTGCGCGCACCTTCCAGCTCGTCCTTGCCCAGCGCGGCGCCGTGCGAAGACTCCTTGCCCGCCTTGGTCGGCGCGCCAAAGCCGATGATGGTGCGGCAGCAGACCAACGTCGGCTTGCCTTCCTCGGCGATCGCCTGCTCGATGGCGGCCTTGATCGCGTCAGGATTGTGGCCGTCGACGTCGCGGACCACGTGCCAGCCGTAGGCTTCGAAGCGCTCGGTCGTGTTGTCGGTGAACCAGCCATCGGTGTTGCCGTCGATGGAGATGTGGTTGTTGTCCCAGAAGCAGACCAGTTTGCCCAGGCCCCACGTGCCGGCCAGCGAGGCGGCTTCGTGCGAGATGCCTTCCATCAGGCAACCATCGCCCATGAAGACGTAGGTGCGGTGGTCCACGATGCCGTGGCCGTCGCGGTTGTAGCGCTGCGCCAGCAACTTTTCGGCCAGCGCAAAGCCCACCGCATTGGCGAAGCCCTGGCCGAGCGGACCGGTGGTGGTCTCCACGCCAGGCGTTTCGCTGCGCTCGGGGTGACCGGCGGTCTTGCTGTGCAACTGGCGGAAGTGCTTGAGCTCTTCCAGCGGCAGGTCGTAGCCGGTCAGGTGCAGCAATGCGTACTGCAGCATCGAGCCGTGGCCGTTGGACAAGATGAAGCGGTCGCGGTTGTACCACTTCGGGTCGGTCGGGTTGTGGCGAAGGAAATCGTTCCACAACACTTCGGCGATATCGGCCATGCCCATCGGCATGCCGGGGTGACCGGACTTCGCGGTTTCGACCGCGTCGGCGGCAAGGAAACGGATGGCGTTGGCCAGCTGGCGGCGGGTGGGCTGGGTCATGGGGCTTCTGAGGGAGCGGAAGGGCGCAGGCGCGCGGGTGTCCCGTATTGTCCCACACCGGCCACCGGGTCTGCCCCCGGCGGCCGAACCCGGCGGCATCCGATGAAACCGGATGGCTGCCGGGCCCGCGGGGTCAGGCTTCCTCGCCGCGCGAAACCAGGGTGGTCAAGGCCAGGTCGCCGGTCACGTTCAACGCGGTGCGGCACATGTCCAGGAAGTGGTTCACCCCCAGGATCAGGCCGATGCCGACGGGGTTGACGCCGACCATGGCGCAGATGAGCGCGACCACGGGCAATGAGCCCGACGGCACGCCGGCGGTGCCGATGCCGCCCAGGATGCACACCAGCATCACCATGAACTGCTGCCACAGGCTTAGGTCCACGCCGAAGAACTGGGCCAGGAAGATCACCGTCACCCCCTCGAACAGCGCCGTGCCGTTCTGGTTGGCCGTCGCGCCCACGGTGAGCACGAAGCGCGACACCTTGGGGGGCAACCCCATCTCGTCGGCCACGCGCAAAGCGGTCGGCAACGTGGCGTTGCTGGAGGCGGTGGAGAAGGCCATCACCGTGGCTTCCTGCGTCTGCCGGAAAAACTGCAACGGTGAGCGCCCGGCGAGCTTCACCGCCAGGCCGTAGGTGAGGAACATATGCAGCCCCAGCGCCAGCACCACCACGCCCACGTAAGCACCCAGCTTTACCAACAGATCCACCCCGAACAGCGCGGCGAGGTTGAACATGAAGCAGGCCACCGCATACGGCGCCAAGCGGATCACCAGGCCGATCAAGGTCATCGAGATCTCGAAGATGCCTTCGATGGCTCGCCGCAGCGTCGCCACCTTCTCGTCCTCGCTGAGCACCAGGCCGACACCGAACATCACCGCGAAGAACATCAGCGACAGGATCGCCCCATTGCTGGACGCAGCCGCCACGATGTTGCTGGGCACGATGGACATCACCATGTCCAGGCCCTGCGGTTGGTCGCCCGCCCCGGCCACGATCTCGCGGCTGCGCTCGGCATTGGCTTCCAGCAACTGCTGGGCGAGCTGGGGATCGACGCCTGCGCCGGGTTTGAGCACATTGACCAGTACCAGGCCAAGCAACACCGCCACGCCCGACAGCAGGACCGTGTAGCCCAGCGTCTTCCAGCCGATGCGACCCAGCGCGCGGATGTCGCCCATTTCGGCCACGCCCATCACCAGCGCCGAGAACAGCAGCGGCACGATGAGCATGAAGATCAGGTTGAGGAACAGCTTGGAGAAGGGCGTGGTGACATAGGTCGTGAACTTTTCCACCCAACCCACTTCGCCTCCGCCCATCGCAAAGGCCAGCAAGCCCAGCAGCAGGCCCACGGCAAAACCAATCCCCATCTTCCAATGCAGGGGCAGGCCACGGCGTGGCGGGGCAGTGGATGTCGACATCGGCACTCCTGGAAATCGCGAACAGGCTGCGACTTTAACAGGCGCCCCTCACCGGCCGTCCCGGGCCGCGCATTCGATATTTCATACCGCCTGCAAAGACAGCTCAGCGCTCCGGGTACAAGGGCGGAAGTTCCGCGTCGCTACGCACCACCGGGACCGCCTGCCACCGCGGGCCCTCGCGAAAGGCCTCGCGCAGACGTTGGCGTGCCTGGCCGATATCGCCTTCGCCGGCCCAACGGGCGCGTTGCATGCCTTGCACGGCCTGGCGCTGCGCAGGATCTGCCAGTCGCGCGACCACTGCGTCCAGGTCGGGGACGCCGCCCATCGCGCACAGCAGGGCACCCACTTCATCCAGCCCGCCGTTGTCGATGGCCCGTCGCAACTCGGCCATGCTGACGCTTGCGGAGGCCCGATGCGCCGGAGGCTCGGCCTGCCCAGCGGCGGCGGACGGGGGTCGCCGACGCCACAAGATCACCGCCGTCACTAGCGTGAACAGCCAAAGCAACGCGAATACCGCGGCCAACGTGGCCCAAGTGGCGCTGCGTTGAATGAGGGTGGGATTGCCTGCCGCGGGTATCGACAGCGCCTGCCTGGAAGGTGCGGCAGTCGGGGCAGGGGCCGGGGCGGCCGCAAAGGCGCCAGTGCCCGGCGCGACATCGAGGGTCAAGTCCGGCAGCGTGGCGCTGCGCACCGTGCTGGCGCGCACATCCCACCAGTCCAGCCGGATGCCGGGCACCACCAACTTTCCTGCCCGGTTCGGCACCAGGGAGAAGCGCCGCGTCCATTTCAGCTGCGGCGATCCCCCCACGAATCGTTCGTCGAACTGCGCCGGTTCCGGAAACACCTGTGCATCGGCCACCGGCGGCAACACCAGATCGGGGAACTGCGCACGGGTCGCACCGACGGCCGTGGCCTCGACGACGATCTGCGCGGTCTCGCCGGCCGCCGCCCGCTGTGGCGTGGCGGTGTAGCGCAGGCGCAGATCGCGCAGCGGCAGCCACGGTTGCGGTGCGTTGTCCGGCTGCGCGCGGACCTGCAAAGGCGTGCTGGCGCTATGCGCGTTGAGTTCGCCATTGCCGCGGCCGAAGTAATCGTCGAAGAAACCGCCCACCGCACGGCCAGTGAATTTTGCGCCGGGCAACACCAATGAGCCGCTGCGCTCGGGCACCAGCAGGTAACGCCGTTCGGCCACGTTGTAGGCGCGACCATTGACGGTCTGTACGGTGTTGGCATCGTCGCCTACCTGCTGCAGCGAAGCGCCCTCCGGCGCTTCCAGCTCCAGGGCACCGGCTGCCAGCTGCGTGGCGTAGTACAGGCGCACCACCACACCGACGCTCTGCTGCACGTACGGCTGGGTGTCATCGACACGCGTTTCCACGAAGACACTTTGGTCGCCCCTGGCCTGCATGGGCCCCGAACCGGTCGCACCGCCAGCACCGCTCCCGGTCGCGGCTGCGGTCGCAGCCGTCACGGTCAACGCAAGTGGTGCCGTGCTGTCGGCGCCCACCTGCAGTGCGGGGACCGTGAGGCTGCCGCTGCGACGCGGCGTCAGCACCACGGCAAACAACGATCGCACCGTCACCGTGCCCTGGGTCATCTCCATCTGCCGGCTGCTCTGTTGCCCGCTGATGCCGAAATCCGCCCCCAGGGCGCTGTAGTCCGGACCGGCACTGCGTTGATCGGTCTCGATGTTGAGGGTCACCGGCTCACCGGCCGCAACGCGGTCGCGATCCAGCCAGGCACGCGTGGCCGCGGGCGACGCCGAGGCCACCAGCCACAGCAACAGCCCTGCCATCCAGGCCGTCCGGAGGCTTCGCGCTTGCTTGTGCATCATGGTCCTTCCCGTTGCCTGCGTTCGTATTCAAGACGGAACTTCGCGCGCAGCAAACTGCCCGGGTCATCGGGCACCCGCCGCATCCAGGCCTCCACTGCTTGGCGTTGCTCGCGCTGCTCGGAGGTCTCCCCGGCCGGCGCAGCTTGCTCAGGATTTCCGCCTTGCGCCTGTTGCGCCATGGCTTGGCGCATCCGTTCTCGTTGCGCTGCATCGGCCTGGCGCTGCGCTTCGGCGTCGCCCTGCTGCGGCTGTGCATCGGCCTTTTTGTCTTGGCCCTGCTGGGCCGACGATTGCTGCGAATCCTGGTTTTCGCCGGATTTGGACGGCTGGTCCTTGCCTTTGCCGTCTTTGCCCTGGTCGGACTGGCCGGCAGTTTTATCCTGTCCTGGTGACTGGCCGGAATCCTGATTCGGGCTGCCTTGCTTGCCCTGCCCTTGCCCACCGTCGTCGTTCTTCTGGTCGCGACGCTTGCGCGCGGCCTCCACTGCTGCGCGGTTGGCGACCGCATCGGGCATCTTCGGTTGCCGGGCCAACGCTTTGTCGTAGGCGGCAATCGCCTCGTCATAGTGCCCCTGCCGGGCCAGCGCATTGCCCAGGTTGTACCAACCCTGGTCGCTGTCGATGCCTTCGAATTGCCGTTGTGCGCCGGCGAAATCACCACGACGATAAGCCTGCACGCCGGTGTCGATTTCTTGCTGCTGTACCTGGTCGGCGCGCCGCCACCAGTTGCCTTCGGCCGCGTCGGCCGGCGAGGCCAGGGGCAACACACACAGCCCCGCGAGCATAAGCGCAGCGCGCCGTCGAAATGCCAGAAGCACCAGCAACATCACCGGCATCAACAGCCAATAGCCCTCGTCACGCCATTGGCTACCGCCGGGCTGTGAGCCATCGGTGCTGTCTTCCATGGCCGGATCGAGTACGCCCAACGCGCGCAGGTCCGCATCGCCCGCACCCAACGCCGCGTAACGTCCGCCGCCGGCGCGCGCCAACGACTGCAAGGAGGCCGGCTCGAGCTGCGCATGGGCGATGGTGCCGTTGCTGCCTCGATACGCCGCGCCCGCTTCCGTGCCCAATCCCAGCACCGACACGCGATAACCGCGTCCACGCGCCTGCGTGGCCGCGGCAATGGCGGCGGCATCGACCTGATCGGTCATCAGCAGGATCTCGCCGCGAGCGAAATCGGCTTGGCGCATCAAACGCTCGGCTGCCGAGATGGCCCGGTCGGCTCGCTGGCCCGGGGTCGGCATGACCGAAGGCTCCAGGGCGTCCAGAAACAGCGCCACGTTGCCGGCATCATCGGTCAGGGGAGCGACGGTGAAGCTGTCGCCCGCATAGGCGATCAGCGCGACTTCTCCGCCGCTGCGCTCGCGCAACAACGTGGCCAGTTTGGCGCGGGCCTGCAACAGCCGCGACGGCGGCAGGTCAGCCGCCTGGATGCGGTCGGACAGATCCAACGCGATCACCAGCGGGGCTTGGCTGCGGAACAGCGGTTGCTCGCTTTTGCGCCAGCTCGGCCCGGCCAACGCCAGCGACGCCAACAGCCAGCCGAATGCCACCGCGATGAAGCCCGCCCACGAAGCGCGCCCCCCCGCGACCAGCAATGCCGGCAACAGGTGCGCATCGACGCTTTCACGCCACGCTTCACCCCGACGCAGCCGAAGCCGCCACAACACGGTGGCCAGCGGTATCGCCAACAACGCCCAAAGCCAGTGCGGGCGCAGGAAATGCAGCGCTTGCCAGTACGAGAGCAACGATCCACTCATCGCGAGCGGCCCGTCCACACCAGCGCCAACGCGCCCAACAGCAAGGCCAGCAGCAGCGGACCCGCATATCGTTCCAGGCGCGGCCGCACGGCTTCACCCTGGGCGGCCACCGGTTCCAGGCGATCAAGCTCGGCGTAGATGCCGGCCAATTCGTCGGCGTCGCGCGCGCGGAAGAACCGCCCATGGGTCTGGCTGGCGATCTGCCGCAAGGTGGTTTCGTCGATTTCATCGCCACCGCCCGGCAGCGGAATCCCGAACAACGACACCCCGCCAGCACCACCAAAGGCAATCGTGTAAACGCGCACGCCGCTGGCCGCGGCCAGTTCGGCCGCCTTCTCCGGCGTGATGCTGCCCGCGTTGCTGTCCCCGTCGGTCAGCAGGATCACCACTCGCTGACCCTGCGGCTGTTCGCGCAGACGCTTGACCGACAGTGCCAGCGCATCGCCGATAGCAGTCTGCCGTCCTGCCAGGCCGACCACACTGTCGTGCAACTGATCGCCCACGGTGGCCAGATCGGCGGTGAGCGGGGTCAACGCGTAGGCACGCTGCGCAAAGACCAACAGGCCCACCCGGTCGCCTTCCCGTCGATCGAGGAAGTCGGCCAACACCGCCTTGGCCGCGGTGAGCCGATCCACGACCTGCCCACCCAACTGCATGTCGGTCTCGGTCATGCTCGCCGACAGATCCACGGCGAGCATCATCTGGCGCGCCTGGTGCGGCGGCTGCACCGGTTCGCCCAAGGCTTGCGGCCGCGAGAGCGCGGCGCACAGGCAGAACCAGACCAGCCACCACAGCCATTGCCCGCCACGCCAGCCCTGCCGAGACGGCACGCCGGCCGCGATCTGCCGCAGCGTTTGTCCGTAGGGCACGCGCAGGGCTGCGCGCCCGGCGCCTTGCGCACGCAGGCGAGGCAACAACCAGGCCAGCGCCGGCAGGGGCAGCAGCCACCACGCCCACGGCCAGGCAGCGTTCTGGAAAGCTTGCAGCCACGGCTGGAGATCGAACCCGCTCATCGCCGGCCCGCCATCAATTGCATGAAACGTGCGCGCGCCAAGGGCACCAACGCCGCCAGCTCGCCGGCCGCAGGGTCGCGACGGAATCCGCCTTCCAACAACAAGCGCCCCGGGCCTGCAGAGAAAACCTGGCCCTTACGGCCATCGAGCAAGCGCAACCAGGCCTCGTCGCGCAACGTGTCCGCATGCGGGTCGATCCGGCGGGCAGCGCGGCGCAGCAGCCCTGACATCGCCGCCACTTGGCCGGCCACCGAACCGGCCGCCGCCACTTCCCGATCGAACTGTGCCCGCCAGCGCCGCTGACGGGCATGGCGGCGATAGGCCATCCACGCCAGGCCCGCGAGCAGCAACAGCAAAGCAGCGCCGACCCACCACCAGCCAGGGGCCGGTGGCCACCACGAAGGCGAGGCCGGCAAATGAACATCGCGCAGGGGCAGATCGGTGGGCGACATCAGCCGATGCCTCCTTGAGCCGGCATCAACCACGCTTCGCTGGCGGCATCACTGGTCAGCACACGCACCGACACGCGTCGGGCCGGCAGTTCTTCGCACAGCTGCTTCAAGGGCGCGACGAAGGCATCTTCCCAGCGTTCGCGCGCGGGTTTTGCCCCAAGATCCAGCTCCATCCGCTGCCCTCCCGCCAGGAATGGCAGACGTCGCGCGGGCGGCGTGAGCTCCAGCGGGTCGGCCAGCAGCACCAACACGACTTCGTGATGCAGTCCCAGCCCAGACCAACGCGAGGCAGGCAACGCGGCGGCGCTGCGAGGGTCGGCAAAGATCGTCAGGCGTGAACCCGGCCGCAGCAGCCGCGCTGCATGGTCGAGTGCGACGGCCAGACCTGCATCATCGGACGGGGGTTCGGCATACCAGCGCACCAACGCATCCAGCACTCGCAACGCGCCGCGCGTGCCACCGGCAGGCGATACCGGCGCCTCGCGCTGGCTGCCGCGCAACGCCGCGACGCGATCACCCTGGCGCTGTGCCAGCCACGCGGCCACGGCCGCCGCGCGCGCAGCCTGCACAGACTTGAAGCGCACGCGCGTGCCGAAATACAGCGCCGGCGCGGTATCGGCGACGATCAGGCTCAGGCGTTCGCGCTCGGCCTGGAAAAGCTTGGTGTGGGCACGGCCACTTCGCGCGGTCAGCCGCCAGTCGATGTGGCGTGCATCGTCGCCGGGCACATACTCGCGTGATTCGGCGTATTCCATGCCACGGCCGCGCATCTGCGAAGGCGCAGGACCGATGACGCCATGCCGGCCTCGACCCGTGAAGCCGTGCCGCGGCACGGCGCCGCGCAACGCGATGAGCTCGGACAGCGTCGGGCGCAGGCCTTCCCCGGTCGAGGCGGTGGCGGACACGACATTCACTGCGTCTCTCAAGCCTCTGCTGCTGGACGGCAATGACCGTTCGCCTGCCGGCGGATCATGGCAGCGGCACCTTGTCGAGCAGCGCGTGGACCAGTTTGTCGCCATCCCAGCCTTCGGCCGTTGCCTCGTAGCTGGGCAGGATGCGATGCCGAAGTACGTCTGGCGCGATGGCCCGTACGTCGTCGGGCGTCACGTAGTCGCGACCCGCCAGCCAGGCTCGCGCCCTTGCGCAGCGCTCCAGTGCGATCGAACCGCGCGGGCTGGCGCCCCATGCGATGCGCCGGGCCAACTGCGGGTCGTAACGGTGCGCATCACGCGACGCCAAGACCAATTCAATGAGATACCGCTCCAGCACAGGCGCCATGTGGAGCGACAGCACCGCGCGGCGCGCAGCGAAGACGTCCTCCATCGGCAACTTGTCCGGGATCGACTCCGGCTCGCCCAGCGCCCCGCGCGCCGCCTCCCTGGCCAAGCGGAGGATTTCCGCCTCGGCATCGGCCTGCGGATAGCCGATGCGCACATGCATGAGGAACCGGTCCAGCTGCGCTTCCGGCAGCGGGAAGGTGCCTTCCTGTTCGATCGGGTTCTGGGTGGCCATCACCAGGAACAGCGAAGGCAAGGCGTAGGTGTGCCGGCCTACCGTCACCTGCCGCTCGCCCATGGCTTCCAGCAGTGCGGATTGCACCTTTGCCGGCGCCCGGTTGATTTCGTCGGCCAGCAGAATGGGGTGGAAAATCGGGCCTGGCACGAATTCGAATCGGCCTTCCTGCGGGCGCCAGATCTCAGTGCCGGTCAGGTCGGCCGGCAGCAAGTCCGGGGTGAACTGCACGCGGGCGAAGTCCGCCTCCAGCCGTGCGGCCAAGGCACGGATCGCGGTGGTCTTGGCCAGGCCTGGCGCACCCTCCACAAGCAGGTGGCCATCGGCCAACAGCGCGATGAGCAGGCGTTCGACCAAGGCCGCTTGGCCAACGATCCGCGCCGACAACGCATCGCGCAGGGCGATGAAGGCGCCATGCAGGCGATCGTTGTCCGGTGGGAGCACAGAATGTTCGGGAATGAGGTTGGGCGCGTTCATAGACCGAGTTTGACCGATCAAGCGTGAAATGGTTCAGCGCCAAGTCGACGGGCTGCCCTTCCGGGCATGAATCACCGGAAATCCCATCCAACGACGAGCTGGATGGCGGAAATACAAAGGCCGCCCGAAGGCGGCCTTTGTGGTCCAGCGGTGTCCAGGCTCAACCGGCCTTGGCCACGCGAAGTACCTTCGGGGTGACGAAGATCAGCAGTTCGGCCTTGTCCTTGCTGCGACCACGCTTCTTGAACAGGTTGCCCAGGAAGGGGATGTCGCCCAGGAACGGGACCTTGCTGACGCTGTCGCGGTCGGTGAACTCGTACACACCACCGATCACCACCGTCTGCCCGTCTTCCACCAGCACCGCGGTATTGATCTCGCGGCGGTTGATCTGCGGCACGGTGCCGTAGCCATCCAGGATGATGTAGTCGTCGACCTCGTCCTTCTTGACGTTCATGTTGAGGAAGACGCGGTTGTCGTTGGTGATGGTCGGCGTGACCTTCAGTTCCAGCAACACTTCCTTGAACTGCACGTTCGGGGTCGGCGCAGCGCCGGTGGTTCCACCGGTGATGGTCACATAGCCGATTTCCTTACCCTGCTTGATCACGCCTTCGCGCTGGTTGGCGGTGACGATGCGGGGATTGGAGATCACTTCGCCGCGGCCTTCTTCCTGCAGGGCCGACAGCTCCAGGTCCAGGTTGAAGTTCGCGCCCAGCAACGTGTAGGCCAGCGAAGGCGCAGTGCCGTTGGTGAAGGTGCCGGCAGGCAGGCTGACGTTGAGGCCACGGGTGGCATCTGCATTGCCGCCGGTGACGCCCGAGCCGATGGTGGCCTGGTTGTCGCCGTTGTTGTAGCTGCGCGTGCCGCCGATGCCGAACTTGGCACCCAGATCGCGTGCAAAGGTATCCGACGCGATGACGATGCGGCCTTCGATCAACACCTGGTCGACCGGGCGGTCGATGTGGTCGATCAGCTCGCGCATCTGCGCGACCTTCTTCGGGATGTCGCTGATCATCAACGTGTTGGTGCGTTCGTCGGCCACCACGCGACCGCGCGGCGACAGGAAACCATTCTCCTGCTGGCCGTTCTCGCCACCGCTACCGCCGCTGCTGCCGCCGATGCCCTTGGCCTCGGTCAGCGCCTTGAAGATCGCCGAAGCAGAGTGATAGTTGATCTGGATGTAGTCGGTGATCAGGTCCTCGCGGTTCTCGATGGCGATCCGCGCGTCTTCCTTCTCCTGCTCGAACTTGGCCAGTTCGGACTGTGGGCCCACCCAGATCACGCTGCCGTCGCGACGCTTGTCCAGGCCCTTGGCACGCAGCACGATATCCAGCGCCTGGTCCCACGGTACGTTGACCAGGCGCAGGGTGACGTTGCCTTGCACCGTGTCGGACGCGACCACGTTGAGATTGGACTCCTCGGCGATCAGCTGCAGGACTGTGCGCACCGGCACGTCCTGGAAATTGAACGTCACCGGACGTCCACTGAAGCCGCGCTTTGAAACTGCAGTGGCCGCCTGGCTCACCGTGGAGGCACTCACCGCACCCATGGCCGGCACGCCCTTGCGGGGGCTGATCTCGACCACGTATTCGTTGCCGGTCTGGTACGCGAGCGATTCGAACGGGCCGGTCGTCGTCAGCACCAGCTGCGCGCCGCCGCCCGAGGGCTTGGCATCGATGCGCTGTACCGGCGTGGCGAAGTCGGTGACGTTGAGCGGACGCTGCAGCTCAGCCGGCAACTTGGCGTTGCCGACGTCAACCACCACGTTGCTGCCCTGCGTCCGAAGGTCGGGGCTGGCGCCCTGTCCGTCGAACTGCAGGATCAGGCGGCCAGCGCCGTCCTCACCGCGCTTGAAGTCGATCTTGGACACCGCGATCGTGGCCGGTACGACCTTGGCCGGGTCGTGGGCATTCAGATCGGCAGGGCCGCTCTGCGCCGCGAAGGTAGAGCCGCTAGCCAGTGCGAGCGCGAACCCCATCGCGCACGCCCGGATCGCTTGGCGCCGGATGGGACGCAGGCTCAGGGCTTTGGAAAAAGTCATCGTGCTATCCCCTAATCAATCATTGATCGTCAAGTGCAATGGCGGCCGGTCGTTCCAGCCATCCACCCGCACCATCCGGCACCAGTTCAATCAAATCTATGCGGTCTTCGGACACCCCAGTCACCCGACCGTCGCTCTGCCCCAGGTACACACCCGGGCGCACCCGGTAGGTCACCTTGTCCGGCGCCATCAGCAGCGCCACCAGACCGGGGCCTCCGCCGATCGTCCCGACCATGTCGAGGCTGTCGAGCGGATAGGCCTCCAAGGGCTCCTTGCGCCGGTTCGGATCCGGACGCAGGCCACCGCCGCCGTCCGGACTGGACCAGGCATCGGTGAACGGGTCGCGCATGATCTGAGCCGCATATTCGAAGGTCTCGAACTGCTGCATCACCGGCAGCGGCTCCAGGGGAGGCGCCGGTCGTGCACGGACCTCAGCCACCCAACGCTCCAGGTTCGGCGCCTCGCCGGGGGTGCTGGTCACGCCGCGCCCGCAACCGGCCAACAGCAGGACCAGGGCCAGGCAGGACCATCTTGTGTAAGACGTCTCGCTCATGCGCCACCCTTCTTTTTGTTCTTGGCAGCTTCGCCGGCGGCCTTCTTTTCCTGATCGGCCATTTCCTCGTCATCCAGATAACGGTAGGTCTTGACCGTGCCGGACAACTCCAGCGCTCCGCGTGGGGTGATCCCGACCTTGGGGTCCTTCGGCTTGAGGTTGATGTCGTGCATGGTGAGGATCACCACGCGCGGCAGCGAGGCCACGCCGCTGACGAACGCACCGAACTGGTGGTAACTGCCCACCATGCGCAAGGCGATCGGCTTCTCGGCGTAGAACTCCTTGGGCGTTTCCGGACCGGGCTGGAACAACTCGTTGGCCAGGCCGCTGGACAGCGCGGTCTGCGAGATGTCGATGATCAGGTCCGGCATTTCGGTCTTGCTGGGCAGCTGGCGCAGCATCTGCTGCAGCACCTGCTCCATTTGCGCGAGCTGCTGCTTGAGCGGCTCGAGATTGACCGCACGACCCTGTTCCTTCTCGAAATCGGCACGAAGGCCAACCTCGGTCCGTTCCAGGCCTTGAAGTTCTTCGCGCTTGCCCTTGATCAGGACGAACCACGCCATCGCCAGGATGAACAACGCAAGCACCGTGCAGAAGATCACTTTGGATCGCTGCGGCCAGTTCCCGACATTGTTGAAGTCGAAATCGTTGAGGCTGAACTTCTTCTGGCTCATGACGCCGCTCCCGCCTGCGGTTTAGCGACCGGGGCTGCCGGCGTCGCACTGTCGACCGGCACTGCGGCCGGCGTTGCCGCCGGAGTGGCCGGCAAGGTGGCGCCGCTGGCCGGCACGGGCGCCGGCACTGCAGGCGACACCGTCGGGGCCGCACCTGCGGCTGCTGCCTGCTGGCCTTCCTTGCTGGCATCGTTGGGATTGGCCAACTTGACCTTCAGGCGGAAGACATATGGCAGCGCCTTGGCGTCGACCACGGGCTTGGTCTTGTCGTCTACCTTCGCCTCGATGATCGACAGGTCCGGATTGGTCATCCAGCCCGAGCTTTCAAGGTTGCGCATGTAGGCGCTGACCCGGGCGTTGGACTGCGAGCGACCTTCCAGCGTCAGGATTTCACCTTCCTGCTTGAGCGAGGTCAGCACGACGCCGTCCGGGATGGTGCGCACCAGCGAATCGAACAGGTGCACCATCTGCGAGCGGTTGGCCTGCAGTTCCTCGATCACCTTCTTGCGGGCAAGCAGGCGGTCCTTCTTCTTGTCGAGCGCGTCGATTTCCTTGTTCTGCGCCTTGACCTTCTCGATCTCGGCGGTCAGGAACGAATTGCGGTCCTGTTGGCCACTGATCTGACGGTCGTAGTAGAACCAGATCAACATCGACAACACCACGCCACCCAGGGCGGCGAAGCCCAGCATTGCGTAGAACTCTCGCTCACGCTGCTTGCGGCGCTCAGCGCGCCAGGGCAATAGGTTGATTCTGGCCATCAGTCGAAGCTCCTCAGGGCCAGGCCGGTCGCGATCATCAGCGCCGGGGCATCCAGTTGCAGCGCTTGCGCCTGGACCTTGGGACCGAGTGTCATCTGTGCCAGCGGGTTGGCCACTACGGTAGCCACGCCCAGTTGCTCTTCCACCATCTCCGGCAGACCGGCCAGCGCCGCGCAACCGCCGGCCAGCACGATGCAGTCGACGCGATTGAATTCGCTGCCCGCATAGAAGAACTGCAACAGACGACTGATCTGCTGGACCGTGGCTTCCTTGAACGGCTCCAGCACTTCGACCTCATAGCTCTCGGGCAGCCCGCCCTGGCGTTTGGCCATGCCGGCTTCCTCGTAAGTCAGGCCGTAGCGGCGCATGACCTCGTCGGTGAGCTGCTTGCCGCCGAACACCTGCTCGCGGCTATAGAGGCTGCGACCGGCCCGGAGCACGTTGAGCGTGGTCATGGTGGCACCGATGTCCACCAATGCGACGAGCCCGTCGTGCGAGACCGGCAATTCGCCGGCCAGCAGCGCAAAGGCGTTTTCGACCGCGAAGGCCTCCACGTCCATCACCCTGGCCGTGAGCCCGCCCAGTTCCAGTGCCGACTGGCGCAGCTCGACGTTTTCCGAACGTGAGGCGGCCAGGAGGACCTGGACCATCTCCGGATTGTTCGGAATGGCGCCGAGCACCTCGAAATCGAGGTTCACTTCCTCGATCGGGTACGGGATGTAATTGGTGGCTTCCAGTTCGACCTGGGCCTCCATGTCGTTCTCGTCCAGGTCTGCCGGCATCGGGATCAACTTGGTGATCACGGCCGACCCCGCCACGGCGGCTGCCGCGTGCTTGGCCTTGCTGCCTGACCGGTTGATCGCGCGACGAATGGCCTCCCCGACCGCTTCGACCTCGACGATGTTCTTTTCCACGACCGCATTGGGCGGAAGTGGCTCAACCGCGTAATGCTCCACGCGGAAACGGTTGCCGCTACGGGAAAGCTGCAAAAGCTTTACCGCAGTCGAACTGATATCGACGCCAATGAGTGGCGACTGACTCTTGGGAATAAGCCCCACGGAAACTCCCCTGCCGACGGGCACTTGGACGCGTCTTCTGCGCCCGCGCATTAATAATTAGTTTTTTGCAAATGGCAACCACCCTGCGTGCAAGCCGAGAAGCTCGTCACGCCATCCCAAAGGGGTTCCCCGTTGCGTTCCCCGGATCCGGCCCCAGCCAGACCCCGCGTAATCTATACTCTGCGGCCAGGAAATCTGCAATCGGAATCTGCTTGATGCCCCGTTTCCGTCGTTGGCTGGGTTGGGTCCTGGCCGCGCTTGTCGCCCTCTCCCTGCTCGGCCTGTTGGCCGCTGCCGGCGTCTATTCCGCCCTGTCCTCCAAGCTTCCGGACGTCCAGGCCCTGCGGCAGGTCGAGCTGCAGGAGCCCATGTACGTCTATGCCAGCGACGGACGGCTCATGGCGGTCTACGGCCAGGCGCGGCGCTACCCGATCCAGATGAAAGACGTCCCCGAGCGCCTCAAGCAGGCCTTCCTCGCCACCGAGGACGCCCGCTTCTACGAGCATGGGGGCGTGGACTACAAGGGCATCGCGCGGGCGGTCTGGCTGCTGGCCACCACCGATGCCAAGCGCGTTCCCGGTGGCTCGACCATCACCCAGCAGGTTGCCCGACAGTTCTTCCTCAGTTCCGAATACAGCTACGCGCGCAAGATCAACGAGATCCTGCTGGCCCGCAAGATCGAGAGCGAGCTGAGCAAAGACGAGATCTTCGAGCTCTATCTCAACAAGAGCTTCTTCGGCAACCGCGCTTATGGCGTGGCCGCCGCAGCCGAGTACTACTACGGCAAGAAGCTGGGCGACTTGAGCCTGGACGAGATGGCCTCGCTCGCCGGCATCCCCAAGTTCCCGTCCAGCGGCAACCCCATCAGCAACCCGGAGCGCGCCCGCGAGCGCCGCGACTATTACGTGCTGCAACGGATGGCCGAGCTGGGCTTCATCACCCAGGCCGAGGCGGACGCCGCGAAGGCCGTGCCGATGCATGCCACGCCGCATGAGCCACCGGTGGAGGTCTATGCCCCGTACGTGGCCGAGCTCGTCCGCCAGGAAATGATCGCGCGCTACGGCGGCGAGGTGCTGGACAAGGGCTTCCACGTCACCACGACCATCAACGCCGACCTGCAGCAGGCCGCCGACGTGGCCGTGCGCGACGGCTTGATCCTTTACGACCACCGTCATGGCTGGCACGGCGTGGAACAGCACGTCGAGGTCGCCGCCGATGCCGATGTCGCCACGCTGGCCCACCACTTGGCGGGCATCGTCACCCAGTCCGGCCTGCGCCCGGCCATCGTCTCGGCCGAGCTGCCCGACGGCGGCGTGCGCGTGGTGTTGGCCGACCGCAGCGAACTGCAACTGCCGGCCAGCGCCAGCAAGTGGACCGGCAAGACCCCGGCCAACTTGCTCAAGCGCGGAGACGTGGTGCGCGTGCGTGCCGGCGAGCAGGAAGGGGAATGGTTGATCGACCAGTTGCCACGCGGCCAGGGCGCACTGGTCTCGCTGGACGCCAACAACGGCGCGCTGCGCGCACTGGTGGGCGGCTTCAGTTTTGCCGGCAACAAATTCAACCGCGCGACCCAGGCCCGCCGCCAGCCGGGCTCCAGCTTCAAGCCTTTCATCTACGCAGCCGCCTTCGAGAAGGGCTTCAATCCCGCCTCGATCGTGCTGGATGCGCCGGTGGTGTTCCGGGATCGCCGGGGCAAGACCTGGTCGCCGCAGAATGATGGCGGTGGGTTCAAGGGCCCGATGCGCCTGCGCGAAGCGTTGGTACAGTCCCGCAACCTGGTGTCGGTGCGCCTGCTGGACGCGATCGGCGTGGACTTCGCGCGCACGTACATCAGCCAGTTCGGCTTCGAGCAGGCCGAGCTGCCGCCCAACCTGTCGATGTCGCTGGGTACCGCATCGTTGACGCCGCTGTCGGTTGCCCGCGGCTATGCCGTGTTCGCCAACGGCGGATCGCGCGTGGACACGTGGGTGCTGGCCGAGGTGCGGGATCGCGACGGCAAGGTGATCTTCAAGGAGAATCCCGCCATCGCCTGCCGCACCTGTCGCACCCAGGGCGGCACTGCCGCGCCGGTAACCCAGGTCGTGGATGGCTTCAACTTCGGCTCCGCCACGCCGGCCTCGCCTCCCGCCGCTCCGTCGGCACCGCAAGGCGCGGCGCCCCCGCCGGCGCAGCCGGAACCGGCACCGCTCGCCAGTGACGCCAAGATCGCGCCGCGCGCCATCGACGAGCGCACCGCTTACCAACTCGTGTCGATGATGCGCGACGTCGTCCAGCGCGGCACCGGCACCGCCGCCAAGGTCCTCGGACGCGAAGACGTGGGCGGCAAGACCGGCTCCACCAACGACCACCGCGACGCCTGGTTTTCAGGTTTTGGTGGCCCCCTGGCCACGACCGTGTGGGTCGGTCGCGATGATTTCCAGTCACTGGGCTACCGCGAGTACGGCGGCAAGGCGGCGCTGCCGATCTGGATCGACTACATGCGCGTTGCCCTGAAGGATGCGCCGATCGCCCGCAACGACCCGCCCGATGGCATGACCCAGGCCACGATCAACGGGGCCGTGGAATGGGTCAAGAACGAAGACCTCGACCGCTTGCAGGATTACGACTACGGCCTGCAGGAACAGCAGGCCGACGAGAAGGCCTTCGACATCTTCTGATGTCGCGCACCGATCGAAGGCAGGGGCCACCGCGAGGTGGCCTCTGCGTTTCGACCTTCGTCAGCAAGAGCCACCGTCGCCGCACCTTCACCGGAGTGCGGTACATTCTCGGCAGGTTGCAACAGGGGAGCCTGGTCATGCATCACGCCCGCCAGCACGCCGAGACCCGCACGCGCGAGCGTCGCCATCGCCTCGCCCACGAAGCCGCACGCCTGATGGCCGAAGGCGGCATCCGCGACTTCCACCAGGCCAAGCTCAAGGCTGCCGAACGGCTCGGCATCCACGATGACGCTTCACTGCCGCGCAACCGCGAGATCGAAGACGCATTGCGCGAGTACCAGCGGCTGTTTGGCGGCCCCGGGCACGCGCAGGGCCTGCGCCAGCGTCGCGAGGCCGCGTTGAGGGCGCTGGAGTTCCTGGCGCCCTTCTCGCCACGCCTGACCGGTCCGGTGTTGGACGGTACCGCGGACGCGAACACGCCTGTCCAATTGCAGTTGCATAGCGATGACCCCGAGGCGGTTCCGCGATTCCTTGAAGAACACCGTATCCCCGCCGAACCGCGCACCCGCCGCCTGCGGCTGGATCGTGAACGCGCCGGGGATTTCCCGGTGTGGCTCTTCAGCGCCGAGGACCTGACCTTCGACCTGACCGTCTTGCCCTACGACACGCTGCGCCAGGCGCCCCTGTCGCCGGTCGACGAGAAGCCCATGGTCCGCGCTAGCGCCACCCAACTGCGCGCCTTGCTGGCCGAGGAGGAGATCCTTGGCTACACCGGCTGATCCCGGCTTGCGCCCACCCCGCTTTGACGCGCGTACCGTCGGCGTGTGGCTTGGCCTGCTCGCCATGACCGTGCTGGTGGTACTGGCCTGGCAGTCCCGGGCCCGCCATGCCTTGGCACCGCCGGCCGGACCGTGGCTGGAGACGCCGGCCGGTGGAATGGACGTCTCGACGTGGGCGGCGCGGCAGTGGCTCAGTCACGCTGCTCTCGGTGGGACCGATGAAGGGTTGTCCGCCGAGTGCGGTCATGCCCCCGCTGCGTTCCACGAGCGATATGCCCTTCAGTTGCCTGGCGGCGCCTCCGGCGAGGTTTGGCGCGCGGTCATCGATATCGACCCCGACGTCGCCCGGGTCACCGCCACCCAGGATCCCGCAGTCGGTTTGGCCCCGGATGCCGCCGCGCCTCGAATCGCTCCGGCACGCGACCAACGACCGCGCGCCAACCACAACGACACCGCGCTTCCGCACCGCTTCGCGCGCGACCAGCTCGAGCCCCTCCGGCGGGCATGGCGTTCGCCCGCGTTATGGGGTGCACCGCTCAGCGACGCGGCTGATGGACATTTTCCCGCAGTAAGACTGGAAGCTTGCGTCGACGGCCGCTACGTCGTTCGTTTGCGCCGCGATACGCCAGCGTCCCGCAAGCTGGCGGCCGCGTTGGCCACATTGGTCGCCGGGTCGGCCAACACGCCCTGACTGGATGCGCTTGCGCGCGCAGGCGGCCCGAGCTCTAGCGCTTGGCGCTTGGCGCTTGGCGTTTGGCGCTTGGCGCTTGGTATTTGGGCCACATGACGGTGACTGCGCGTGGCCGACCGACGCGGGCAGATCACGACTTGCCCCAAGAAACAAAGGGTCTTCTCCCTTTCCCTGGGCGTTTGTGATCGCGGCTTGCGAGTTGGGTTTTTTGTT
>DASWQJ010000242.1:0-10829 GCA_036403795.1 Stenotrophomonas sp. | reverse complement strand
CAGACGCCCCAAGACCTCCAGCTCGCCACCCCGACGTGGCAAGCGCAACACGAAGCACACCTGGCCCACCCGCACGAGTGAAGGCGCCCAACCATTGAAGCGCTAGAGAAACAAAGAACCCACAAAAATCCCGCGCCAGACGCATCAAAACCCGAGCCATCCACGCACCAGCGACGTCCCGAACGCGACCCAATCCCCACCCTCCACATCCCAGGGCTGCAGCTGCCGCCGCGCCCACGCCGACGCCCACGACAGCGGCTGCGCGCGCGCCACGCCTGCGCGCAACAAACCTCGCACGAACCCCTACGGCCTACGGCAATCGTCCGTCTTCTCGCGCGCATACCACAGCGCCCGACGCGCCAAGTCATACGCACTATCGGCCTGACGCGGCAGCAGCTGCTCCGCCATCACCGGATCCGCCCCCTTCGCATAAGCACGCTCGACCTGCTCCAGGTCCGCCAGGTGCCCACGCACCGTGGCCACCAGCGGTAGCAGCCGCGCCGCATCGCAACTGGCGGTTTGTCGCTGCAACTCGGCCAGCGCCTCGCGGATCCTGCGACTGGCTTCGCCATCGTGCCCCGGCGCCTTTTCGAACGCGATCGGCGCCGCCTTGTAGGCGTCGCCCGTCGCTTCGCTGCCGAGGTCGGAGGCACGTTCGTGCAGGCTGGGATTGAAGCGCACGTCCGGGGGTGGACGGGCGCGTGCGGCCTGGACGTCGCGGCCGAAGATCGCCTTGTTGATATTTTTCATGCCCCGGCCGATGCCCTGCATGGCCACGTCGCCCAACGTGCCGTCGGTGGACCAGGACTTGTCGAAGGCGGTGGGCCGGTAGTCGATCGGGTTGGGGCGATCGAGCACTTGCGCCGCGCGCCGCAGTTCGCGCTCGTTCGGTTGGCCCGGGGGCGCGGTGGCACCGGGATCCAGCGGGTCGATGGCCACGCCCTCGGGCAGGCGGGCGCGGCCATCGCGGGCGTAGAGCGTGGCCGCCAATCGGGCCTCGCGCGGCGGCGGCGTCACGCTGGGCGCGGGCGGGGTTGCTTGCGGCGGTGTCGACACGGTGGCGGCAGGGCGCCGGGCGCGCGCGGAGGTGGGTTCGGGGCGAGCGTCGGAAGGGGCGGGCGTTACCAGTGCCGGTACCGGGACCTGCACGCGGGCGATCAGACGTACCTGCATCGTGGTGTCGACGTCGGTGGTCCGGGGCACGGGGGCATGCAGCAGCACGCGGGCAAGCAACATCAACACGATCGCCGTGATCAGCAGGGCGCCGATGCGGTGCGCGGGGGTCTCGTCCCAGTTTGTGCGTCTGACTGCTGCCACGTGTCCTGTTGCCTTTACCGCCGTCGTCCGGTCGCGGCCGGGCACATCCCGCACGGGCGGCCTCGTTCACGGCCGTGCTGCTGAGCCAATCAGAACAATCTATCGGGCAGCGTCGTCGCCGGCGTATGAAAATCGTTGGGCGGTCGCGGAGGTGCAGCGCGCGTTCACGTTGCGATCAAGGGGCCGGTCGTTCCAGTGGCTGCCCCATGGCGGTGCGGTAACGCGCGTACAGGGCGAACACCTTGTCGATGTACTGCTGCGTTTCGGCATACGGCGGCACTCCGCCGTAGCGCTGCACTGCGCCGACGCCGGCGTTGTAGGCGGCCGCGGCCAGGGTCCGGTCGCCGTCGTAGCGGCGCAACAGCCAGCGCATGTGACGGGCACCGCCATCGATGGACTGCTCGGGTGAAAACGGGTCGGCCACGCCGTACTCGTTGGCCACGGCCGGCAGCAGTTGCATCACGCCTTGCGCGCCCTTGTCCGAGACGGCGGCGGCGTCGAAATCGCTTTCCGCATGCGCAATGGCACGCAGCCAGGCGTCTTCCACGCCGGTGCGCCGGGCAGCATCGCGAAAGGCCTTGGGATAACGGTCCAGGCGGGGTTTGCCGACCTGGCCCAGGCCCGCATGTGCCGGCTCGCCCGGTGGAGTGGCCGCGGTAAAGCGCAGGTACGGGCGCGAGCCCGGCAGCTTGCGCGTGGAGTACACCAGGCGGCCGTCCTGTTCGCGTTCGTAGAGCGTGCCGCTGAAGACGCCGAAATTGCCCCACAGATTGGGCGTCTGCACGGCGTTGTCGTCGATCTGCCTGGCCTCGCAGCGCGACCCCGGCTCCGGCGCTGTCGCCAGGCTGACGGTGCCATCGCGCACGCATCGATAGACCGTTCGCGCCGATGCGGGCTGAGCCGCAGCCAGGGCCAGCAGCAGGAGGGGCCAGGACCAGCGCATGCCGCGCCTCATGATGGGTGGGCGGCGATCATCTCGCCGGCCCGTGTGCGCCGGGTGAGGAGCAAGGCGGATCGCACGGGTCGGTGCCGGATTCCTGCCGGTTCATGCGACCGGTCGCTGCCTCTTCCACGTGTTGCAGGGGGTGCGTCGTTTAAGTTTCCCGGGTTCGATGCAACCCGAGACCCTGATGACCGCCACGCACCTCCCTTCGCTTCGGCCGATCGCCCTTGGCCTGGCCTTGCTGCTCTCCGCCGAAACGGCCCTGGCCCGGCATCCCGCCACCACCGCATTTCCCCTCGCGCCCCCTGCCACGCTGCCGGCCCCGCTGGCGACCGACGCACCGGTGCCGCCCGACCAGGCCTACCCGGCATTGTTCCAGGCCGTGCAACTGGGCCGACTGTTCGAAGACCAGAAGACTTTCGTCGACCTGTTGCCGCTGCGCGCGCCGGCACAGATCAACCAGGACTATCTGGCTGCGCGCGAGCGGCCCGGTTTCGACCTCAAGGATTTCGTTACCCATAATTTCCGCCGGGTGCCGCCGCCACAGACTCCGCCGCTGCCGGTGGATGATTCGTTGGGCGCGCATATCGATGCGCTCTGGCCCCTGCTCAGCCGCGACAGCCGCCAGGTGCCGCCCTACAGCAGCCAATTGCCCCTGCCCGAACCCTATGTGGTGCCGGGCGGTCGGTTTGGCGAGATGTATTACTGGGATTCCTACTTCACGATGATCGGCCTGCACGCCAGCGGACAAGCGCCGCGCTCGCGCCAGATGCTGGACGATTTCGCGCACCTGCTCGACACCTGGGGCCGCATTCCCAATGGCACGCGCAGTTATTACCTGAGCCGCTCGCAGCCGCCGTTCTTCTCGCACATGGTCGAGCTGGAAGCGGGCAAGGCCGGCGAATCGACCTTGCGCGTGCGCTACCTGCCGCAACTGCGCCGCGAGTATGCGTTCTGGATGCGCGGCGCCGAGGGCCTCAAGCCGGGGCAGGCCAGTCATCGCGTCGTGCGGCTGGCCGACGGCAGTGTGCTCAACCGCTATTGGGACGACCTGAACACGCCGCGGCCGGAGTCCTATCTGCAAGACCGCGAGACCGCCGCCGCGGCCAAGGGTCGCGCCGCCAACGAGGTCTATCGCGACCTGCGTGCCGGCGCGGAAAGTGGCTGGGACTTCTCTTCGCGCTGGTTGGCCGACCGCAAGACGCTGGCCACGATCCGCACTACCGCCATCGTGCCGGTGGACCTCAACAGCCTGCTGCACCATCTGGAATCGACCATCGCGCAAGCTTGCCAACAGGCCGCCGACGCCGAATGCAGCCGGGATTTCCAGGCACGCGCCAAGGCACGCGCCAAGGCGATGTCCACGCACCTGTGGAATGGCGCCGGCTATTTCGCCGACTACGATTGGCAGCATCGCCGCGTCAGCGACCAGGTCACTGCCGCGGCGCTGTATCCGCTGTTCGTGGGTATCGCCACGCCCGAACAGGCGCAGCGCACCGCGGCCACCGTGGACAAGCAATTGGTCGTGGCCGGCGGGCTGCTGACCACCACCGAGCGCACCGGCCAGCAATGGGATGCGCCCAATCTGTGGGCGCCGTTGCAATGGATCGCGGTGGACGGGCTGCGCCGCTACCACCAGGACGCGCTGGCGCAACGCATCGGCCAGGGCTTCCTGCAACAAGTGCAGGCAACCTATGCCAAGGAGCACAAGCTGGTGGAGAAATACGATGCCGACCGTGGTGCCGGTGGCGGCGGCGGCGAGTATCCGCTGCAGGATGGTTTCGGCTGGACCAACGGCGTGGCGCGCCGCCTGCTGCAGGTGGAACTGGCCTCACCCCAGGCGCGCTGAAGCGGTCGAAGCTGCCGCGGCGCACCTGCCGCGGCAGCATCCACGCACGCCTTGAACTGACGCGGCGCCGGAATGCGGCGGACCGATGCAGGTGCGTTCGCGGCCGGGACGCGAGATAACCATTGATCGCGCGCTGGACGCCAGTCGCATCGACTCCGCTCCGCAACCCGCATTCCCAGCCGTAGCCGAAGCTGCGACCCGCAGGCGAATCGCAGCCGCGCAGAAAACTTCGCGTGCCTAGGCCTTGGATTCCATCGCCGTGGCCGCCACCGGATCGCGGTGACGCCGTTCGATCAGCTCCATGAACTGATTGAGCCGGAAGGGCTTCTGCAGGAACAACGTACCGGCGGGCAACGGCGGCAGTTGGAAGCGAGGATGGCCCGACGCCAGAATGACCGTGGCTTCCGGCAGCGCCTGGCGGACGTGATCGGCCAACTGCGCGCCGCTGAGCGTGCCGGGCATGTGGATGTCGCTGAAGAGCACGTCGCAACGATAGCCTTGCTGCAGCAACGCCATGGCCTGGTTGCCGTTGGCCGCGGTGCTGACTTCCACCCCCATGCCCTCGAGCACATCGGTGAGCAGCTCGCGCAGGTCGTCCTGGTCTTCGACCAGCAGTATCCGCACGGGGCTTTTCATGCGTGCAGGCCTGGGGCGACCGCTGCCCCGCGTGCGTAGGCCAGCGCACGGGCGCGTACTCCACGTTGTGTTGCCATGGCTGTTTCCCCCCAAAGGTTGCGAAGGATTCTAAGTTGCCCGTGAAGATCGCGTGTACGCGATAGATCACAGATTTGGCTACGAATCAATCAGATCATTCGGTTAGTATCCCCTGTTTTACGCACTGGAACGGGGAAAATGGAGCAGAAAACCGGCCGCGACGTAGCGATCGGCGCGATCGCCATTGCCTTGGCGCTGGCGACGATCAGCCTGGAATTGGTGATCCCGCTAGGTTATGCCGTCTGGCTGCTGTATTTCATGGCCGTGGGCGTGACGGTGTTCCAGCGCCGACCCTGGTTGCCGATCGTCATTGCCGTGGCCTCGTGCGTGCTGCTGGTGATCGGCTTCAACGTCGCACCGGCAAGCAACAACTCGGCGTTTTCAGTCGTCAACCGCAGCGTCGGCGGCTTCTGTTTCATCGCCACGGGCCTGATCGTCATGCAGGCGATCCGCGCGCGGCTGCACGCCGAGCAGGCGTTGTGGCTGCAGGAAGCCGAGAACGCAGTTGCGCTGAGCCTGCAGGGCGAGCAATCGCCCGAAGCATTGGCCGGCTCGGCACTCGGCGTGCTGTGCGGCTACACGCAGGCGCAGGTGGGCGCGGTGTATCGGCTTGAAGGCGAGCGCCTGCTGCTGGCCGGCGGGCTGGCCTTGCCAGCGGATGCCCCCCGCGAGATCGCGGTGGGCGTCGGCCAGCTGGGCGACACGATCCGCCACGGTGCGCCACGCCGCGTCCGTGGGCTGGACGCCAACCATTTGCGTATCGACTCGGCCCTGGGGCGCAGCATCGCCCACGAACTGCTGCTGGCACCAATCACCGCCGACGGCCAGGTCGTCGGCGCGCTGGAGCTGGGGCGTAGCGCCGTGGGCACCGACGGGCGCTCGCTCGAGCTGCTGCAGCGCAGCGGCGAGACCATCGGCATCGCCTTGCGCACCTCGTTGCTGCGCACTGAACTGCTGGAGCTGCTGGAAGAAACCCAGCGCCAGAGCGAAGAACTGCAGGCCCAGCAGGAAGAGTTGCGCGTGGCCAATGAAGAGCTCGAAGAACAGAGTCGTACGCTGCAGCAATCCCAGGTGCACCTGGAGCACCAGCAAGCCGAGCTGGAGCAGACCAATGTGCAGCTGGAAGAACGCACCCACGAGCTGGAAGCGCAGAAGCAGCGGTTGATGTCGGCGCAGACCGACCTGGTGCGCAGCAGCGAGGAACTATCGACTGCCTCGCGCTACAAGTCCGAATTCCTGGCCAACATGTCGCACGAGCTGCGCACCCCGCTCAACAGCTCGCTGATCCTGGCCAAGCTGCTGGCCGACAACCGCGACGCCACGCTGACGGCCGAGCAGGTGAAGTACGCACAGGCGATCCATTCGTCCAACAACGATTTGCTGGCCCTGATCAACGACATCCTGGACCTGTCCAAGATCGAAGCCGGCCACGTGGAGCTGGCCGACGAGACGCTGGCGATGGCTTCGGTGCTGGCGCGTTTGCGCGAGACCTTCGAGCCGCTGGCCAGGCAGAAGGGCCTGGCGCTGCACATCACCAGCGACGCCGGCGCGCCCGCGCAGCTGGTCGCCGATGGACAACGCCTGCAGCAGATCCTGAAGAACCTGCTGGCCAACGCGATCAAGTTCACCGAGCACGGTACGGTCACCTTGACGGTGCAGCCGCATGGCCCAAACCGACTGCGTTTCGTGGTCTGCGATACCGGCATCGGCATCTCCCGCGACCAGACCGGGGTGATCTTCGAAGCGTTCCGGCAGGCCGACGGCAGTACGCGCCGGCGCTTCGGCGGCACCGGGCTGGGCTTGTCGATCTCGCGCGACCTGTCCCTGCGCATGGGCGGCAACATCGAGGTGGAGAGCGAGCCCGGTCGTGGCAGCTGCTTCACCCTGGAGCTGCCGCTCGATGGCGCTCCGGCGGCGGCCCTGCAGGGTCCGCTGCCGCCGGCCAGCCCGGCGACCACGCCGGCGCTGGATGGCGCGACCGCGCGCTTGTTGTCGCGGGCTGCCGGCCCTGCCCCGGTCGCCACGCCGACGACGGCCACTGCCGTGGCGCCACGCGTGGAAGACGATCGACTGCAACGCAGCCGGCCCGGGCGGTTGATCCTGGTGGTGGAAGACGATGTGGACTTCTCCCACGCGCTGGTCGCCCTGGCGCACGACCTGGACTTCGACTGCGTGGTGGCCGGTACCGCCGAGGAGGCCTTGGCGCTGGCGGCCGAGTTGCGGCCCAGCGGCATCCTGCTGGACATCGGCCTGCCCGACATCTCCGGCCTGAGCGTGCTCGAGCGCCTCAAGCGCGATCCGGCGACCCGCCACATCCCCGTGCACGTGGTCTCGGCGCTGGAGCGCACCCAAGTAGCGATGGAGCTGGGCGCGGTGGGCTATCTGATCAAGCCGGCCACGCGCGAGCGTCTTGCCGGCGCGATCCGCCAGCTCGAGCAAACCAATGCACGGGCGATCCGCCACCTGCTGATCGTCGAGGACGACCGCGAACTGCGCGAGAACCTGCAGCTGCTGCTGGCACGCGACCAGTTGGAAATCGTGGCGGTCGGCACGATCGCCGAGGCGATCGTGCAACTGGAGACCACCACCTTCGACTGCATGGTGACCGACCTGGCCCTGCCCGACGGCAGCGGCTACGACCTGCTGGAGCGAATGGCCGTGCACGAGGCGGTCGCCTTCCCGCCGGTGATCGTCTATACCGGCCGCGCACTGACCCGCGACGAGGAGCAACGGCTGCGCCGCTACTCCAAGAGCATCATCATCAAGGGCGCGCGCTCGCCTGAGCGCCTGCTTGACGAGGTCACCTTGTTCCTGCACAGCGTGGAGGCCTCGCTGCCGAGCGACCAGCAACGGTTGCTGCGCGAGGCGCGCCGGCGCGACGCGGTGCTCGACGGCCGCACCGTGCTGCTGGCCGAGGACGACGTGCGCAACATCTTCGCGCTGTCCAGCGTGCTTGAGCCGTTGGGCGTGAAACTGGAAATCGCACGCAACGGCCGCGAGGCGCTCGATCGCCTGGCCGTGCAGGACGTGGACCTGGTGTTGATGGACATCATGATGCCGGAGATGGATGGCCTGACCGCGATGCGCGAGATCCGCCGCCATCGCGACTGGCAGGACCTGCCGATCATCGCGCTGACCGCCAAGGCGATGGCCGATGATCGCGAGCGCTGCCTGGAGGCCGGCGCCAACGACTACATCGCCAAGCCCATCGATGTGGACAAACTGGTGTCGCTGTGCCGGGTGTGGTGCGCGCGGCAATGAACGATGTGGAGGTGTTCGACCTGGAACTGGGGCTGTTGCTGGAGGCAATCTACCGGCGCTACCACTACGATTTCAGGCAATACGCCGTCTCTTCGCTGCGGCGGCGCGTGCGCCAGGCGATGGGGCGGTTCCACTGCGAACGCGTGGCCGATCTGCAGCACCGGCTGATGCATGAGCCGGAGCTGTTCGCCCAGGCCATGCAGTACTTCACGGTGCAGGTGTCGGAAATGTTTCGCGACCCGGATTATTTCCGCGTGCTGCGCGAGCAGGTGATGCCGGTGCTGCGCACCTATCCGTCCAGCAAGATCTGGGTGGCCGGTTGCAGTACCGGCGAGGAAGTGTGGTCGCTGGCGATCCTGCTGCACGAAGAACAACTGCTCGAGCGCACGTTGATCTACGCCACCGACATCAATCCCGAGGCGCTGGCCACCGCCGAGGCCGGCGTGTTCGACATCTCGCGCATGGCCCAGTTCAGCCGCAGCTACCTGGAAGCCGGCGGGCGGGCCTCGCTGTCGGACTACTACAGCACGGCCTACAATGGCGCCCTGTTCGATCGTCGCCTCAAGCGCAATATCGTGTTCGCCGACCACAGCCTGGCGACGGACCATGTGTTTTCGGAGGTGCACCTGGTGTCGTGCCGGAACGTGCTGATCTATTTCAACCGCAGCCTGCAGGATCGGGCGATCGGGCTGTTCCACGATGCGCTGGTGCATCGCGGCTTCCTGGGCCTGGGTAGCAAGGAATCGCTGCAGTTCGGCGCGCATGCGAAGGAATTTGACGCCTGCGCGCGCGAGCAGCGCCTGTACCGGAAAGTCGCGTGAGCCTCGCGACGCCTTGCCTGGCAGACGCCTACGACGCCATCGTGATCGGCGCCTCGGCCGGCGGCGTGGCGGCACTGCGCGATGTGCTGGGCGGCTTGCCCGCCGACTTGCCGGTGCCGGTGCTGGTCGTTTTGCACTTGCCTCGCGACCGGCCCAGCACGGTGGCCGAGCTGCTTGATGGCGGCTGCGCCTTGCCGGTGCGCGAGGCGCGCGACAAACAGCCGCTGTTGCCGGGCACGGTGACCTTTGCGCCGCCGGATTACCACCTGCTGGTGGAAGACCGCGACAGCCTGGCGTTGTCGACGGACGCGCCGGTGCTGTTCTCGCGCCCGGCGATCGACCCGTTGTTCGAAAGTGCATCGGAAACGTTTGGCGATCGCCTGCTGGCCCTGCTGCTGACCGGCGCCAGCAGCGACGGCAGCGAAGGCGTGGCGGCGGTACGCAGCCGCGGCGGGACCGCCTGGGTGCAACGCCCGGACGATGCCGTTGCGTCCTTGATGCCGTCTTCGGCGCTGGCCCATGCCGGCGCCGATGCAGTATTGACCCTGGAAGCCATGTGCAAGCGATTGGCGGAGTTCCACCGATGAATCTCGTGCAACCCCCACCGGCCGACGCGTCGAGCGAGGCGGTCAACCTGCTGGTCGTCGACGACATCGTCGAGAACCTGATTGCGATGGAAGCGCTGCTGCGCCGCGACGGGGTCAACGTGCTGTGCGCTCGCTCCGGTGCGGAGGCGTTGGAGCTTTTGCTGAAGCACGAAGTGGCAGTAGCCCTGCTCGATGTGCACATGCCGGAGATGGACGGCTTTTCGCTGGCCGAACTGATGCGCGGGGCCGCGCGCAGCCGGCAGGTGCCGATCATCTTCCTGACCGCCTCGCCCAGCGATCCGGTGCGTTTGTTCCAGGGTTATGGGGCCGGTGCGGTGGACTTTCTGCACAAGCCGATCGAGCCCCAGGTGATCCTGGGCAAGATCAATGTGTTCGTGGAGCTGTTCCAGCAGCGTCGCCTGCTGCGGCAGCGCAACGAGTCGCTGGAGCGTGCGCTCAAGCTCAACGAGACGATGATGGCCGTGCTCACGCACGACCTGCGCACGCCGTTGTCGGTGGTATTGCTATGCGCCGAAAAGCTGGCGATGCAGCTGCCGGATGAAGCGCCGGTGCAGCGCACGCTGCAGCAGATGGAAAACAGCGGTCGCCGGATGGCGCGGATGGTCGAGCAGTTGCTGGATTTCTCGCGGATCCGCACCGGGGGCCTGCGCATGCAACCGGCGCCGTGCGATGGCGGTGAGTTGGTGGCGGCCACGGTGGAAGAGGCGCTGCGTGCCTATCCGTCCGCGAGCATCGCGTTGCGGGTCCACGGCGAGCTGCGGGTGCATGCCGATGCGGATCGGGTATCGCAGGTGGTGTCGAATTTGCTCAGCAATGCCATCGTGCACGGCGGAGGGGTGCCGGTGCGGGTGACGGTGGATGGTAGTGCCGCCGAGGGCATTGCGGTGGAGGTGTCCAATCCTGGCCGTATCGATGAGGCGTTGATTCCGCGTTTGTTCGAGCCGTTCAAGAGTAGCTTCCAGGCCAGCCATGGGCTGGGGCTGGGTTTGTTCATCGCGCATCAGTTTGCGTTGGCCCATGGCGGCCAGTTGGAGGCGGCCAATCGCGAGGGCCAGGTGTGCTTCGTGTTGCGCTTGCCACGTCGGGGTGGCGAGCTGGAGGTCTTGGGGCGTCTGAAAGGCAGAGGGTCTTCTCCTTACCCCGGGGGCCAGTGATCGCGGCTTGCGAGTTGGGTTTTTTTGTTGGGGGCGCGGTTTGGTTTGGGCGGTGGTTTTAAGTACTTACGGTGCGGGCCCCGAGCTGCCGGGATGGTGGGTCGCGGTTCGAGCGGCCATCCATGGCCGCACTCACCGCACGTGGGCCATCCATGGCCCACT
>DASWQJ010000241.1:0-19726 GCA_036403795.1 Stenotrophomonas sp. | reverse complement strand
TGATCAGGGATGGCCAGTAACCACGCAGGATCTGGTCGGTCGGATCGGCATAAACCCCAATGGCCAGCAAATGCATCGGATTGTCCAGGTGCAGGAACCCGTGGTGCGCGGACAGGTTCAGCACGATCTCGTTCGCGCCGGGCTTGAGCAAGCCGCGCGGAATCGGGAGGTCGGCATCCATCCGGCCTGGTGTTTCATGGGCCGCATCGATGCCGGGCTGGCCATTGCTGCCGATCCGATGACCATTCACCCAGGCGGTGCTGGCCGCTTTGGCCGAAACGAACAGCCCCGGCGGTTCGGCCTGCTCCAACATGGCGGGCGGCACCACGATCGATGCCCTGAGCCACAGGTGGGTGTGCTGCGGATTGACCGCCGGGAAAGGCGTGCTGCGGCACCCAGGCCCGGCGAAATCAGGAGGTGTGGTGTCACCGGCCCGGGCCGGGCAGGCGACCACCTGCGCCATGTCGATCCGTTGCAACGGCTGGGTCTGTGCCCGCGCCGGACCGACCGGCAACACACACAGGGACAGAAAGAGGGATGTGAGGCGAAGAATGAGGTGCATACCGTCGAACGAATATACCGTGCCGCTGCCCCGCGCACGATGCCGTTCACCGAGCCGGCGCCGCCGTTGGCAGATCGGCTGGACCTCCGTTCGCAGCAGGGACTTAAGGTGACTCCATTCCGCGTAACGACAGGGAGCCACGCCGATGAAAACCACACGCCTTGCATTCTCCACCCTAAGCCTGCTCTGCGGCTGGCTGCTGTGCGTCCCCACTGCGGCCTGTGCCGGGCCGGCCGAAGAGCCATTCGTCTTCAAAAGTAGAGACGGCCAGACCACCGACGCGTTCCGCGGGTCACTGCAGGTCCCGGAAAATCGTTCCGAGGCCGGCAGCCGCATGCTGAGCTTGCGCTACGTCCGCTTTCCCGCCACCACCGACAAGCCGCGCGCTCCGATCGTCTACCTGGCAGGCGGACCCGGCGGTTCCGGCATCGAGGCGGCGAAGCGCGAGCGCTTCCCACTGTTCATGGCGATGCGTCAGTTTGGCGACGTCATCGCCTTGGACCAGCGCGGCACCGGTGCATCCGACGACACGCCGGTGTGCGAGCCGGCCAAGGCCCCCTCGGAATCGGAACCGATGACCGATCGGGCATACGCCGAGGCATACGGTGCCGCCGCCCTGGAATGTGCAGCGTTCTGGAAAGCCAAAGGGATCGATCTGCGCGGTTACACCACCGTCGAGAGCGTCAGCGACCTTGAGGCGCTGCGCCGTCATCTGGGCGCCAACAAGCTCACCCTTTGGGGCATCTCGTACGGCACCCACCTGGCGCTCGCCGCGCTCAAACTGATGGACGACCGGCTCGATCGAGTCGTATTGGCGAGCGCGGAAGGGTTGGACCAGACCGTCAAACTGCCCGCAGCCACCGATGCCTATTTCGATCGCCTGCAAGTCGCGGTGAACAACGACCCGCGCGCACGAGCCGTTTACCCCGACATCAAGGCGCTCATCACCCGCGTCCATCGGACGTTGCAGGACAAACCCGTGCTGCTGCACCTCAAGGGGCCCCACGGCACAAACGCGGAGGTCTTGCTGCAGCGACGCAACCTGCAGGGGATCGAAGCAGGCGCCATCTCCGATCCGGAGGGTGCGGTCATGATGCTGGCGGTGTACCGCGCGGCCGATGCCGGCGACTACAAACCCTTGGCGGAGGTCATGCAGCGCTATTTTTCGCCGGGCGAGCCACTGAAGATGCGGGCAATGCCGCTGGCCATGGATGTTGCCTCGGGCATAGACGACAAACTCCTGGCCGTGGTCGAACAGCAGGCCAGGACCGCCTTGTTGGGTGACACCCTCAATTTCCCAATGCCGCAGTTGGACGGTCTGTTGCCCGAGCTCGACCTCGGCGACGAATTCCGCAAGGCGCCAGTCAGCCACGTACCCACGCTGCTACTCAGCGCCACCCTGGATGGCCGCACCTATCCGGAAAGCCAGCGCGAAGCCGTGGCCGGCCTGGACCGGCTGCAGGCCATTACCGTCGTCAACGCCGGGCACAATCTGTTCATGACCTCGCCCGAGGTCACGGCCGCGATTGAGCGCTTCATGCGCGGCGAACCGTTGAAATCCCGGCAGATCATTGCGCCGGCGCCAGATTTCGGACCGGCCTTGGTGCCGCTGCCCAGGTCCGCCACGGCTGCGTTACAACATTGATTGCGGTCGGATGGGCCGAGACAAGCTCGAGTTTGACTAACCTGTCAGTGGGCTATCAATGCTGCCCGACGATGCGTACATGGTGTTTGATATACGGACCTTCGGCGACCTGCTCCGGCGCACCGACGACTTCCTAGTGGTGAAACTAGGGGTCCGATCACCGGCCCAATGGTGCAGTCGGCCACTATCAAGGTCTGCAAGGCGGCCGGAACTGCGGCGCGCGTGGCGACGCCCGGGAATAGATTCCGGGAAATCAATGATAGGCCCGATATCGGGCCTCTCTGGTTGCGTTAGCGCGTTCAACGCCAACTGGCCAACGGCCGCCCGTACTAGCGTTTGTGTAAGAGTTGTCATTGCCGGACGATTTGAGTGACCGAGTTGGCAGATTCGCTAGCGGGTGTTTGCAGCGGGTTCAGCTTCGTGGATACGATGTGACTGTGGCCCAAGGATGGTATGGGGCACAGGGAAAAAAACGGAATTTGGCCAGGGGGCAATGGATGGATTTTCGGGCTGAAGGCGCGCAAGGCGTCTTGGCAAGTCGCGCGGTGTTTATCGCGCAAGCAACTGATCGAACCCTACAGTACACAACCCAGCGGCCGGAAGCGGCCATGGCGGGATGTGTGTCTGCGCACTGCATCACGCACCTCAGCTAGTCGCACTCTCTATGCCTGTCATGTTGCTCTGCCGCGAGAGGTGGGACTGCGCGCGCGCATTCGAGATTCGCACCGTCGGCCGCGAGGCAGCGGTTCGCTGCGCGCGCGCCTTTGCCTTGCGTAGCGCCCGCGCCGTCTTTCTATTCGTAGCCGGGGCGGCGGGCCTCAGTGCGCATGCCCAGGCCGAATCCCAAGTGTCCGGGTCGCTGAAATCGGATTCGCACTGGACCCGACAAGCGGGACCGTACGTGGTGTCCGGGCACCTGGTGGTGCAGGACGATGCCGTCCTTACGATCGACGCCGGCACCGAAATTTTCATGCAGCCTGGTTCCCGATTGAGCGTGGAGCAAGGCGGCATCGACGCACGCGGCACTGCCGATGAGCCAATCCGTGTACGTTCGTCGCGCAGCCGTGATGGCGGCAGTGCCATGCCCGGCGACTATGGCCCCTGGACGTTCACCGCTGGCACCGGTGCCTCCACAAAACTGGAGCACGTAACTTTCGAGCATGGCCAGGGCCTGGCCGTTACGGGTGCCGCGCCGGTCTTTAACTACGTGGAGGTTCGCTACGCGCAGGGAGCTGCGATCAGCATCGACCTGGCTGCCTCTCCCAGTGGCGTCGGCAACCGCGCCGAAGGCAATACGCTCAACGCAATTGTTGTGCCGGCCGGCGACATCGTTGACAACGTCAATTGGGGCTTGCGTGGTATTCCCTATCTTATCCAATCAGGGACCCTCTCGGTCGGACGCTCGCCAGCCGTCACCTCGGTGACACCGAAGAATGTGGAGCGTGGGCAGACAGTGTCGTTGTCCGTCGACGGCGTGCGCCTCGACGGTTTGAGTGCGGTCGGCTCCGACAATGCGGGCGTCGTGTTGACGCCGATCGGTGCCTCGAGCGCTACCCGTGCGAGCTTGCAGGCAAAGATTTCCGCTGAAGCGGTGCTGGGCGCGGCAACGTTGAGGATGACCGTCGCTGCTGGCGAGTTAATGCTGCCGGTGGCTTTCGCCGTGGTGCAGCCGACCCCGGCGATCACTGCGATTGCGCCCGACACGGTGCTTGCCGGCGCCGATGCCGCTGAGATCGTCGTGAGCGGCCGCAACTTCTCGGCAGAATCGCAGGTGCTGGTCAACGCAGCGAGCCTGACCACGCGAATGGTCAGCGCCACCGAGCTGCACGCGGACCTGCCGCGCCAGGACCAGGCCGGCACGCTGCAGTTGCAGGTGCGCACACCCGATGGCGTGACGCCGGGCCGGTACCTGACTTCCAATTCGGTGAGCCTCGTGATCGAGCAGCCGGTGCCGCCGGCGATCGGCTTCGAGCCCACGCCGATCGCGATGCCGCCTGATAGCAGGCCGCACGAGATCACCTTGCGGCTGTCGCGCGCCGACAATCGCGACCACACGCTCAATCTGTCCATTTCCGATCCGGCCAAGGCCACGGTGAGCCCGACCTCGCTCACGCTTGCCGCGGGCCAGACCACGGCACGCGTGGCCATCACTCCGTTGGCGCAGGGTTCGGTGGCGCTGCGCGTGCAGTCATCCACACTGGGCGACGCCTCCGTGCCAATGTTCATCACCCCGGACTTCAGCGGCATCAACACCAGCCATGCGCTGCCGGTAGGCGTATTCGTCGAAGGCGAGCCCACGGTCGGCGAACGCTACGACGGTGTGGTGCAAGGCGTGGTCGGTGTCGGTGTCGGCAGCGTGCTGACCGGGCTGTCTCCGTCCGGCTGGCAGGCGGGCAACAGCCTGCGCCTGACCGTGTCCGGCGTGGCCATTCCAGTCGGTGCGCAGATTGCCGTGGTGCCGGAGACCGGCATCGCATTGTCCAACGTCCAGGTCGCAGCCGACGGTCGCCGGGCAGAAGTCGATGTGCAACTTGCCGGGGATGTGGCAGTCGGGCCGCGCCGAATCGTCATGCGCGATGCCAATGGATCGCTGCTGACCTTCGCCGATGCATCGCAAGCAGCGGTGTTCGTCGGTGCGGGGCTGCCACGCATCGAGTCACTCACCCCGATGGTGATGCTGCGCGACTCCACTGCATCGGTCACCGTGCGTGGCCGCGATCTGCAGAATGTGCGACTGGAGCTGTCGCCGGCCGAGGGCGTGGCCCTGGACGCCACGCCGGTGGTCAGCGATGACGGCACCGAGTTGACGGCCAGTTTCCACGTGGATGGCAACGCCGCACTGGGCGACCGCGTTCTGCGCGCCGCCAATGCAGTGGGTACCAGCGCCGCGGTGGCCAGCAGCGCGAATACGCTACGGATCGTCTCCGGGTTCGAAGCAACGTATCGCTGGGATGCGCCGCTTGTGGGCGTGACGGTGGGCGTGCCCGCGCCGGTGGTGCACGAGATCACTCCGGTGCCAACGCAGTCCGTGGGCGTGGTGGTCGGCGCCAGCGTCACCGCAGTGAGCCCACGTGCGGCCATCATCGGCAACACAGTGCAAGTGACGGTGCGCGGGCAGAGTCTGCAGGCAGTCACCTCGGTGGCGATGGTGCCCGCCGATGGCCTGGTCGTTGGTATGCCGACAATCAATAGCGATGGCAGCGAACTGATCTTCAGCATGCAGGTCGCCGCCGACGCGGTTGCCAATCTGCGCCGGCTCGTGCTGGGCACGGCGAGCGGACCGATGGCGTTCGCGGATGCCAACGACGGCGGGTTCCGCGTGACCATGCCGGTGCCGGAGCTTGAGTCGATAAGCCCGTACCTGCTGGTGCGCGGCGGGGCAGCGCAAACGATCACCGTGCGCGGCCGTTACCTGGACAACGCCAGCGATGTCCGCGTTGTGCCGGCGGATGGCGTCACGGTGATACGTCCGTTGACGACCAATGCCGATGGCACCGAACTGACGCTTTCGCTGCAGGCCGCCGCGAGCGCGGCCATCGGACAGCGCAGCCTCGTGGTCACCACACCGGCCGGTGACTCCAGCGTCGCGGCGACCGTGCACAACGCGGTCAGCGTCGTCGCGCAGTTGGGTGGAACGCTGCAGGACGTTCCCGCGCCGTTGGTCGGTGTCATGGTGGGCGAGGTCGAGAACGTCGCCCATGACGGGACGCTGGCTGCTCCGTTGGTCGGCGTGAACGTGGAAGAGCCGCCTCCGCCGGTGGAAACCGTGGACACCAACGCGGTCGGCGATGCGGTGGGTGTGCTGGTCGGTGCGATGGCGACGGCTCAATCCGCCGACGGTTGGCTGCAGGGCGCCAGCGGTGTGCTGCGCATCGCCGGCGTCGGTCTGCAGGCGGTGCAGTCCGTGCAGGCAATGCCCGCCGAAGGGTTGCTGTTCGATTCAGTCAGTGCCAACGCCGATGGCAGCGAACTAAGCGTGGGCATCACTGTCGCGCAGGACGCGGCACTGGGTTCGCGACGCCTGCGCCTGGTGACCGCTGACGGGCAAGTGGTCTGGATGCCGGCACAGGCCGCGAGGTTCGGCATCGGCCACGTGCCCAACATCGACTCGATCACGCCGATCGTTCTCAATGCCGGCACGACCATCGAGATGACGGTACGCGGAAAGGATTTGGCAACGGTCACCGGGATCAAGCTCACGCCTGCGCTGGGTATCAACCTGCTGGCACCGCCCGCCTGGTCGCAGGACGCGTCCAGCGAAATCCTGAAATTCAGCCTGATGCTCGATCGCGATGCGATCACCGGCAGCCGTGTGTTGCAGCTGATCGTGCCGGGTGGAAGCACGCCGGCGACTGCTTCGCCGGTCAACACCTTCAGCGTGGTGCCAGGGCAATGACGCCGGGCCGCCTCTCCTTGTTTGCAAGCCGCGTGCGCCGCAACGGCCCGCAAGCCGCCGCGCGCACGACGGGGCCGCCTGGCGCTTTGCCTGTGATGGCCTTCCGGCCAGCCGGAACGATCCGCTCCGCCTCAACGACACCAGCACAGTGAACGTGCACATCCGCTCAGGGAGTTCCCACATGAAGCACCACATCCGCCGCTCCGCCGGCCCGGTACTGACCACTGCGCTGTTGGCCTTGCTGCCGGTGGCGTCCGCGCAGGCATTCGACAGCGGCAGCACTGGCGCCGATGGCGTGCTCAGCCCGACCGTGAATACCGAGATCGCGTTGCCGGCCTCGGGCATCCTCAACTACACGACGGTCAATATCCCGACCGGCGTCACCGTCAAGTTCAAGCGCAACACGACCAATACACCCGTCTATCTGTTGGCCAGCGGCGATGTGACCATCGCCGGCACCATCGATGTGACCGGACTGGACGCCAAGCCCACCGGTACCTACGGCGATGGTGCCCAGGGTGATGACGGCGTTCCTGGCGACAGTGGGCCGGGCGGTTGGGGCGGCGGCCGTGGCGGACGCGACGATGGCCAGCAGCGTGCGGCGATCATCCGCGGCGGATCGGGGTTGGGCCCTGGCGGTGGGCCGGGCGGTGTGGAAGGCACGGATGGTTGTAATGCCACGACGGGCCAATACAAATATGTTGGCAGCGGCGGTGCCTACGGCAGCAATGCATTGAAGATGTACAGCTATTACTGCAACCCAAGATTGCCACTTACCGCTGGCTACGGCTCAGTGCTGCTGCAGCCGTTGGTGGGAGGTTCGGGCGGTGGCGGCGGAAAGGGTGGCACCAACTATCCTGGTAGCGGTGGCGGCGGTGGCGGCGGCGCGATCCTCATCGCGGCATCCGGCACACTGCGGGTCACTGGCAAGATTGACGCCCAAGGTGGTGACGGTGGCGGCTTGCTCGGCACCGGTGCTGGCGGGCAGGGCGCGGGGGGCTCCGGTGGTGCGATCCGCTTGGTGGCCAGCACTGTCACGGGCAATGGCACGCTGTCGGCGGCTGGTGGTTGCACCAATTACAACAACGCGCGCCGGCAACGATGCGGTGCCAACGGCTACAACGACGAGTTCGGCGGTTCCGAAGGCCGCATCCGCGTTGAAGGCGAATCAATCACGTATACGGGCACCTCGACGCCGGCCTATGTCCGCGGCGAAGTTGGCCCGGTTTTCATCGCCAATGCTCCCTCGCTGCGCATCGCCTCGGTGGGCGGCAAGGCCGTGCCGGGCGCGCCGACGGGCATCAACGACGTCACGCTGCCGGCGACGACGACGGAAGCCGTCGTCGTCCAGTTCGAAAGCATCAACGTGCCCGTCGGCAACACCATCAAACTGCGCGTGGTGCCGGCCTACGGCACCACCAGCGAGGTGGTGACCCCGGCAATCGCCGGGAGCACCGCCACCGGCACCACCCAGGTGTCGGTGACGCTGCCGCAAGGCCCCAGCACGCTGCAGGCGACCACCACGTATACGGTCGTCGTCGCGGCACTGGACGACGCGGCCTTGGGCGAGCGCCTGAAGCATCTGGCCGACAACCAGGACGTGGAGAAGGTCGAGGTGACGGTTGCCCTGGAAGGCGGCGCCCGCGCACGGCTGCTGACCCGCGGCGGGCAGGCGTTCGAGATGCCGTACGAGGCGCTGAGCGCAATCGGCTTCCGCGGCTGATAAGCCCCGGACCAGGACGTAGGCACAACGGAAGCAGGGACGCGCGTTCACGATGAGCCAGCACCGACACCTTCTCGATCTTCGGCCGTATCACCGTCGCGCACGACGTTGCGCGGCGGTGGCGTTCGCGCTTGCGCTGACGCTGGCACCGACGTTGGTCGGAGCGGCCGAGTTGACGGTGGCGGGCGGAGTCGTGGTCAAGTTCGGCCAGGACGCCCAGCTCAGCGTGCGCGACAAGCTGGTCGCCGGCAGCGGCGTGGCTTTGACCAGTGACCGCGACGACAGCCTGGGTGGCGCGCTCGGCGAGGTGGCGGGCGTGCCCGCTGCCGGCCAGTGGCAGGGCCTGCGTGTGGAGAAATCCAGCGCGTCCTACGGCGCTGCGACGTTCGACAATCTGCTGGTGCGTTACGCCGGCGGCGGCGAACAGGGCGCCGCCGTGGTGCTGCGCGGCGTTGCGCTGCGCTTGAATGGCCTACGGGTCGAAGACGGCGTGACCGGCCTGCGCCTGCAGGAATCGGCCTCGCCAACGATCAGTGGCGCCAGCTTCCTGCGCAACCAGACCGCCATCGACGCGGCCGGCGGCAGCCAGCCGGTGATCGGCGGCAGCCAGTTCGATGGCAATGCGCAGACGGCGGTGTTGAACCGTACGCCGACCACGGTGATCAACGCCAAGGGCAACTGGTGGGGACATGCCAGCGGCCCGAAGGATCCGGTCGCCAATCCGGGCGGGCAGGGCGACGGCGTGTCCGCCGGCGTGGACTACGCCAACTTTCTCACTACTGTGCCGCTGCTGTCGCCGAGCGTGCGGCTGGCTTCGCCGATGCCGTACTTCGAAACCCATCGCATTGCGCTGGAGTTGTCGTGCCTCAACGCGGTCGAGTATCGACTGGCCGAGAGCGAAGCGTTCGCCAACATCGCGTTCAAGCCCTTGAGCGGTGGCCGCGCCGAACTGCACTTCGACTTGTCCGCTGGCGATGGCCGCAAGACGATCTATGCACAATTCCGCGACGTACGCGGCGTGGTGGTCGGCGCGACGCTGGCTGGCGGCGTGCTGATCGACAGCGAAGCACCGCAGGTGGCGATCACCAATCCTGCCGACGGCAGCCTGATCCGCGAACCGATCACCATCGAGGCGGCCGCCAGCGACCAGGCGGGCGTGAAGCAGGTGCAGTTCTTCCAGGGCGCCGAGTTGCTGGCGACGCGTACCGCGGCGCCTTACCGCCACGATTGGCAGACCGATGCGGTCGCCGATGGCCAGTACGCGTTGAAGGCCGTGGCCACCGACATCGCCGGGCGGGTCAGCCTGCATACCGTCAACGTGACCGTGTCGCACACCGCGCCGGTGCCGGACACGGAAGGGCCGGTGTTGGCAGGGCTGATGGTCGGCGGCGTGGCGTTGACCGACGGCTTCCAGCTCAATGCATCTTCCACGTTGGCCTTCACTGCCAGCGACCGCAGCGCGATCTCGCGCATCGAAGTCGTTCTGGACGGCACCGTGATCGCCAATGCGACCGGCAATGGGCCGTATACCGCCAAGCTCGACTTGTCGGCGTTCGCCGCCGGTGCCCATTTGCTTGGCCTGCGTGCTTATGACTCGTTGGGCAACCAGAGCCAGCAACAGTTCGCGATCGAGCTGGTCCACCCGGCGCCGCCCGCACCGACGATCCAACAACCCGTGGATGGCAGCGTGACCCGCCAGACCAGCGTTGCGGTCAGCGGCCTTGCATTGGCGGGTGCCGAGGTGGTCGTGCGTGTCGATGACACCGACGCCAGCCAGGCCACGGCCGGTGCCGATGGACGATTCAACACCACGGTCACGCTGGTGGCGGGCAGCCACCGCCTGAGTGCGATCGCACGCAACGCCCACGGCGCCAGTGCGTCCTCGGCGACCGTCACCGTACAGGTCGACACCACGGTGCCGAGCGCGCCGTCGGGCCTGGTCGCCAACCTCGTCAACGGGAAGGTGCGCCTGCAATGGCTGCCCTCCACCGACCCGAAGACCACCGGTCACGACATCTACCGTGCCGCCACAGACTTCGACGACATCGCGAAGGCACAGCGTGTCGGCCGCCTGGGCAACACGGCCTCGCAGTACGAGGACAGTCCGCAGCAGGACGGCCGCCTCACCTATCGTGTCGTGGCGGTCAACGCCGCCGGTGCGGCCAGCCTGCCCAGCGGCGCCATCAGTGTCGTGGTTGATCGCACCGCGCCGTATGCGGTCGCGATCCAGTACATGTCAAAGGGCGGCGCCTACGATGCCGCGCACGAGGTCTTCGGCCGCGGTGCGGTCGAGGCGACCGTGCAGGTCAGTGAGCCGCTGCAGGGTGCGCCCTACCTGAGCTTGGTGCCCGAGGGCGGTATGCCAATCCCCGTCGATCTGGTCCGCCAGGACGACACGCACTACACCGGCACCTTCAACCTGACCGCCAGCGCGGGGGCGGGCACCGCCAACGTGCTGTTCTCCGCGCGCGATGCGGCCGGCAATCGCGGCGACCAAGTGCAGGCCGGGGCTACGGTGTCGGTCGATGCACGGGCGCCGGCCGTCAGCACGATCACGCTGGACCCGGGCGCGCCGATCGACGCCGGCAGCCAACGCCAGCTCATCGCGCACTTCGTGTTCGACGAGGACCTCGCCGAAGCCATCCCGCCGACGGCGCAGTACCGATTGTCGGGCGTGGGCCGCAACGCAGTGCCGTTGACCCTGCAGCGGCAGACGGCACGGCAATGGACAGCCGGTTTCGAACTGCCCTCAGATGCCGGCGCCAGCGCCGTGGAGACGTTGTCCTTCGCGGCCGTCGCCACTGATGCGCTGGGCAACAGTGGCTCGCAGATAGATGCAGTCAACCGCTTTCAGGTCTACCAAGGCGAGTTGCCGGCGCTGGACGTGCCGGTGGGGCTGCGCGCCACCGCCCAGTCTGGTGGCAAGGTGAAACTGGAATGGCAGCCCGTCGATGGCGCCACCACCTACCAGGTGTATCGCCAGGCCCCCGGCGAGAGCGAGCGCACCGCACTGGCGCGCAGCAATGCCAGCGAATATCTCGACAGTACTCCGGTCGATGGCCACTACCGCTACGCGGTGGCATCGCTGCGCGCGCACAACGGCACCGAAGCGGCCAGCGCACAGTCGGCCCTGGCCGAAGTGGATAGCAGCCGCAACGCACCCGGTGCGCCACAGAACATGCAATTGAGCCTCACCAGCCAGGGCGTGCTGGCGAGTTGGCAGCCGCCGATCGGCACCGCACCAGCCAGCTATCGCCTGTACCGCGCAGCGGCGTCGACGATCACCAGCGTGGCCGGCTTGTCGCCGATCAAGCAGGGTATCCGCCAGGCCCAGGCGGTCGATGCGGCGCCTTCGCAATCCGAGCACGCCTATG
Organism: Stenotrophomonas sp.; assembly: GCA_036403795.1. Taxonomy (GTDB): domain Bacteria; phylum Pseudomonadota; class Gammaproteobacteria; order Xanthomonadales; family Xanthomonadaceae; genus Stenotrophomonas_A. Next base: position 8,026 of record DASWQJ010000241.1, on the reverse strand, counting down.
TGGTGACGGCGGTGGATGCGGCGGGCAACGAGTCGGCGATCTCCAACTCGGCCTACCTCAACTTCAGCCTGTTGCCCGTGCGTACCCTGGAAGCGAGCCAGCACGCCGACGCACTGCCGTTGCTGCGCTGGACCGCAGCCGGCAACGGCGCGGTGGGCTATGACGTCTACGTCGGCGAGGGCGATGCGCGCCTGAAGTTGACCGCCACTCCGACGACCGCGCTGCAGTGGACCGATACCGGCTTCACCAGCGGCTCGCGCTACTACACCGTCGAGGCCGTGGACGAGAACGGCCAGCGCCAGGCGCGCAGCCTACGCCTGCCACGCATCGCCACGCAGGTGGTCAGCGGCCTGCCACTCAAACGCAATGTGATGAACAAGCTCGGCGTGCAGGTCAGCAACCTGTCGCCTGAGGGCTTGGCCTCGGCACAAGTGGTCGCCACCGTGGGCACGCGCCGGTTCGTCTCCGAGCGCTTCGCGCTGGCCGCCAACGCCACCCAGGTGGTGCCAGTGATCGTCGGCGGCTATCCGGACATCCCGGCCAGCGCCAGCTTGAGCCTGGCGGTGGAGGACATTCCCCATGAAGGCGAGCTGGTGCATGTGGGCATCGACCGCCTGGTCAGTGCGGTCGACAGCACCCTGGTCGTCGGCCTGGAGACGGAGCGCTTCGTGCGTGGGGCCACCGGCAAGGTGCGCCTGACCGTGGAGAACACCTCCGAGGTGCAGGTCGAGCTCTTGACTGCGCGCAGCAGCGGCCGTGTCCCATCCAACGAACTGCGGCTGAAGCTGCTCGACAACGACGGCAACCTGCTGGCCAATACCGCCTACCAGCAGGCCACCGGCGCGGGCGTGATCACCCTGGCCAATGGCGACACCGTGGCGCGCATCGCACCGGGCCAGCGCTATGTTTCCGATGCGTTCGAAATGGTCGTTCCCAGCGCCAGCCCGGACCAGGTGAAGCTGCGCCTGGAAGTCGATGCACTGCGCTACAACAGCGGCGAAAGCGACGAAGTGCGCATCCCAGGCATGGGCAGCGAACGCTCGCTGGCGCTGACCAATACGCCGTACTACGGCGAAATCGCCACGGTGACGCCGGCGGTCTCGTTCGGCCAGCAGGACCTGGTCGTGACCGGGCGCGCGCTCGACCGCGATAGCGATCAGCCGGTGCCGAATGCGCCGCTGCGCATCGCCATCAACCAGGAAGGCTTCGAGCGCCTGGCTGACGTCACCAGCGATCCGCAAGGCGCCTTCCGCTACGTGTTCAAGCCGACGGTGACCGATTCGGGCACCTACGAGATCGGCGCGATCCACCCGGACATGACCGACCGGCCGAAGCAGGCGCAGTTCACCATCAACCGCGTCAACGTCAGCCCGGCCAGCTTCAAGGTCAGCGTGCCGCGCAACTATGCCTACCGCATGGAGTTCCGCGCGTCGACCGGGTTGGGCGCGCAGGCGAGCAACGTTCGTATCGCCTACTTGCCGCAGTACCAGGCTAGTGGTGCGCTGGCGGCGGGCATCCGCATCGAGCCGGGCGCGCCACTGCAGATTGGTTCGAGGCAGAACTTGGCGCTGACGGCGGCCATCTCCGGTGACAACACCGCCCCGGCCACTGGACGTCTGTTCCTGGCGGTGCTGGCCGAAGGCGCCAGCGAACCCTTGGCGTTGATCCCGGTCGACTTCGCCCTGACCGAGGCGGTGCCGGCGCTGTTCACCACGCCGAACTACGTCGAGACCGGCCTGGCCCAGGGCCAGAGCACGATTGAGCGGCTGGTGCTGGAGAACAAGGGCTTCGTGGCCATGGCTGGGCTGACGGCTGCCGTGGTCAACCCGGACGGTTCGCCTGCACCGGACTGGATCTCGCTGGCTTCGGGCGCCGCGCTGGGCGCGCTGGAGGTCGGACAGAAGCAGAGCATGGACCTCAACATCGCGCCCTCCACGGCCGTGGCCGAAGGCATCCACGAATTCCGCGTGCGAGTGGCCGGCAGTAACCTGCCGCAGCAGGACGTGAACGTATTCGTGTCGGTCACCCAGTCCGGCCAGGGCAGCGTGCTGTTCAAGGCCGCCGACATCTACACCGCCACCCGCGACAAGCAGGGCAACCTGATCCCGGGCCTGGCCGGCGCGCGCATCAAGCTGCAGAACGAAGCGGTCATTAGCCAGAACTACGAGTCGGCGACCGACGCCTTCGGCGAAGCATTCTTCCGCGACCTGCCGGCCGGCAGTTACCGCTTCCGCGCCAGTGCACCCAACCACCAGGAAGCTGCGGGCCGCCTGGTGATCAAACCGGGCCTGACGGTGAACCAGTCGCTGTTCCTCGAGTACACCCTAATCACCGTCGAGTGGGACGTGCGCGAAGTCACCATCGAGGACCGCTACGAGATCACCCTCAACGCGACCTTCGAAACCGACGTACCCGCGCCGGTGGTGGTGATCCAACCGACCAGCGTCAACCTGCCCAAGATGGCGGCCGGCGAAGTGTTCCAGGGCGAACTGGTGCTCACCAACTACGGCCTGGTGCGCGCCGACGACGTCACCGCCTCGCTGCCGGGCGAGGACGCGTACTTCAAGTACGAATTCCTCGCCCAGCCGCCGACCACGCTGGAAGCCAAGCAACGCGTGCGTCTGCCATACCGGGTGATCGCCCTGCAGGACTTCAAGCAAGTGCCGGAGGCCGAGCAGGCCGAGCCCGTCGCCGCACAGGCAGCCAGCAGCGGCGGGATGCAGTCGCTGGCTAGCGCCGCGGCCGCGGACGGCGTTGCCGACCCGGTCTCACGTGCCGTCGCGCAAGCCAGCGGCACCGCCAGCACGGCCAGCACCAGCGGCAGCGCCGGTTGCTACACCTACAGCAACCGCTATCGCGTGGGTTGCAAGTACGAATGCGCCAACGGCACCACCAGCGAGGTCTGCGGTTCGGACGCCAAGTGGTTCTTCGTCGAGTCGCGGGTGTGCCCGGCCGGCGGCAGCCCGGTCGGCGGCAGCGGCGGCTGGGGCGGTGGCGGCCCGGGCGGTGGCGGCAGCGGCGGTCCGTCGTACTCGTCGATGCCGGGTATCCCGGTGTGTGCGAAGGGTAGTGGCGACTGCTTCGAATCAGGCAGCAAGCAATCCGGGTCCGGCAAGGAGGGCGGTGAATGAGTCACGTCGTATCGCAGGGCAGGAGCCCCCGTACCCTGTTGGCTCGTTCGTGGGTTGCGCTGCTGCTCGCTACGTGGGCTTTGTTGCTGCCTTTGCATGGCCATGCGCAAGCGACCTATCCGCTGGGCAGCACCGGCACGATGGGCCTCGGCTCGCCCAATGGCGATTTCACCATCGCCCAGGACGACCTGGTGGTGAAGGTGCCGGGCGGCTACGTACGGGTGAATCGCGACTTCGATGGCCGGCAATGGGTGTTCAACCGGCAGTGGTCCGGACTCGGCAATCCGTCCTATTACAAGACCACCTATGTCTCGCTAAGCAGTTCGACCTCGTGCACCGTCCTCGATGGCGTCAGCACCTGCGACAGCACCGCGAATGCTTCGATCGACGACTCGCTGGTGGTGCTGGAGCGCGGTGCGCGCATCCAGAATGATCCCGGCTTCGGCCGCGATACCAGCGGCCAACCGATGGCATCGGACCGCATCCAGACCCTCGCCCGGAAAGGCATTGCATTCACGCGCAGCAGCGACGGCAGCAGCTTCTCCAGCAGCAAGTACCCGCGCTTCGTGGTTCGCCCCCAGCTGGTTCCAATGCTGCCGGCCAGTAGTGGCCCGGACGCACATCCTGTCGCCGGAAAGCCGGGACAGGGCGGCATCGCGACCGCGATGGTCAACGGCTATCGCTGGACCGATCGCAGCGGGCAGTGGATCGAGTACGACGGCTTCGGCCGCATCACCAGCTACGGCGACCGCAATGACGTCAGGGTATGGATGCAGTACGGCGGCAAGGGCCAGGTCGAGCGCGTGCTCGATGACAACGGGCGTACCGTCTTTACCTTCCTCTACAAGGACGACGGATCCTTTATTACCGAAGTGAGGGACCACACGCCAGCGACGGGCATCCGTCGGGTCCAGTATCGCTACAACGACGAAGGCTTCCTGAGCAGCGTCGTGGATGCGCGCGGCGGTGAAACCAAGTACGGCTACAAGCGCCTGGCCGGCATCATGCCCCGTTACACGGTGAACAACGTCATCGATGCCGAGGGCCGCGAGCTGAAGGTGGAGTACGGTCCCACCGAACGCATCGCAAAGATCACCGCGCCGGATGGCGGCGTTACCTCGTTCGATTTCGGCTACGACAAACTGAAGAAGGAATTCAGTGTGTCGCTGACCCATCCCGCCACGTCGGCAGGGGCCAGCAAGGAATTCATGCAGTTCGACCAGGAAGGTCGGCTGGTGACGTACGAGGCCAATGGCAAGCAGCTGCTGGCGATGACCGGCAGCTGGAGAAACGCCAAGTTCACCGATACGCGCGGCAGCTCGACGGAAGTGATACGCGACAACTTCGATGAAGTGACTCAGCGGACCTGGGCGGACGGCAGCACCGTCAAGTACCAGTACGCCGCCGGCTCGCTCGACCTCGTCCAGGCCACCGATGAGGCCGGCCTGGTCACCCAGCTGACCTACGACAGCAAGGGCAATGTGACTGCGGTCGAAGCGGCCAAGGGTTTCCCGGAAGCGCACCGGACCGAGTACACCGTCAATGCACGCGGCGAACCCGAGCGCATCACCTCCAAGGGTGGGGTGCGGGCGGATGGCGTGGTTGATCCCGACGCCGTGGTCGCTATCGACTACGACAGCGACGGCAACGTCGCCACCTTGACCGATGCGGAAGGTAACGCCTGGCACTACGCCTACAACAACCTGGGTCAGGTGACCCGGATCAACGATCCGAACGGGCACGCGACCACCCTTACTTATGACGCGCATGGCAACGTGCTGTCGACCCAGGATGCCAACGGCAGTCGCTTCGAATACACCTACGACAAGACCGACCGCCCGTTGCAGGTCACCGACCCCAGGGGAAAGCAGAGCTCGTTGAGCTATGACGAGGCTGGCCGACTGCGGCGCCTGGTGGATCCGTACGGGGCGGCCGTGCAGCTGCAATACAACACGCGCGGGCAGCTTGAGCAGGCCAGCGACGCTTCGCAGCAGACCGCCCGCATGAGCTACGACTTGTTTGGTCGCATCCGCAACGTCACCGACGGACAGGACAACGTCACCGGTTTCGACTATGCGGATGTCGATGGCACAGACCGTGGCGCGGGACTGGTGACCCGGGTCAGCTATCCCACTTACCAGCGGATCCTGCAGTACAACCAGCGCGGCTGGTTGACGAAAAGTACGTCCGCCGTGGAGGGCGACCCCCGGACCGTGACTAGTGACTACGAAGTCCGTGGCCTATTGAAGACATCGACGAACGTCGATGGCAAGTATGCGGCGATCGAGTACGACCGATTGGCGCGGCCGGTGGCAGTGCAGGATCAGCTCGGCAACGTTACCCGCTACACATACGACCACCGCAGCAACGTGGTCCGCGTGACGGATGCGCGCGGCAATGCTTCTGTTCTTTCTTACGATCGGCGCAACAAACTGCTGGAAGAAGCCAATGGGCAGGGCGAACGTACCGGCTACACCTATGATCCTGCTGGTCGCCTGACGAAAGTCGTACGTCCGAGTGGCGTCTCGGTCGAGATGGAGTACGACCCCGGCGGCCGCGTGGTGGCACGCAACGCCAAGCGCGCTGATGGTTCGCTGGAAAGTCGAGACACGTTGGAGTGGGATCCGTCCAGCCATCTCATCGCCTGGCGAACCGCGGACGCCAGTGCCATCCTGACCTATGACGACAACGGCAACCTTCTGAGCGAAGCGGTCACCCAGGGCAGCGTGGTGCTATCGCGCAGCTACACTTACTACCCGAACCAGCAGATCAAGACCTACACGGGGCCTGACGGCCAGACCATCGCCTACAGCTATGACGGCAATGGCTCATTGGCCCACATGGATGTGCCCGGCGCCGGCAGCATCACCCTGACCAAGCGGGAGTGGCTCAGTCCGACCGAGGTGCTCTATCCGGGCGGCACCCGCATCTCCATCGGCCGCAATGCCTATGGTGAAGCTGGGAGCCTGCGCGCCATCTCGCCCCAGCAGGTGATCTTGCACAGCCAGGATTACCAACGCGGCAGCCTGGGCCAGGTCGTCAGCGAAGAGATCGACGGCAAGGCGACGACCTATGCCTACGATGACGGGTTGCGACTGCTTGAAGTCAACAAGTCCGGCATCCAGTACGACCAGAAGATGACGCTGGATGCGTTGGGCAACCGACTGACTGACTCCCAGGCCAGTGGCGACTGGCGTTACGATACGGCCAACCGGCTGGTCCAGCGTGGGGACCAGTCCTACCACTACGACGCCGACGGTAGCCTGCTGTCCATCAGTGGCGGCGGCCAGGCGTTCGTATACGACGCATACGGGCGCCTCACCGAGGTTCGCGACAGCAGCGACCGCCTGGTCGCGCGCTACAGCTACGACCCATTCGGCTATCGCCTCAGCAAGGAGGTGACCGAGGTCGGCGCCTCGGAGACCGGTGCGGAGCCTGGAAAGACTTACTTCCTGCATGGCGGCGAAGGCCTGCTGGCCGAGGCCGACGGTTCTGGCGCGGTGGTCAGAACGTTTGGCTGGAAGCCCGGCGGCCATTACGGCAGCGATCCGGTCTACACCCGTCAGAACGGCCAGTACTACTTCTACGTCAACGACGAACGCGGAGTCCCGCGCCGTGTCATCAATGTAGAAGGCGCGACGGTCTGGGAAGCAGTCGAATACAGCGCGTTCGGCAGCGCCGCGGTGGCGGCGGGGAATCAGGTCTTCCAGCCCTGGCGATTCGCCGGCCAGTACTACGACCGCGAAACTGGCCTGCACTACAACGTTCACCGCTATTACGACCCGGGAACGGGTCGATATACGACCAGCGATCCGCTCGGCCTCGTCGGCGGGTTTAACGCCTATCTGTACGCGAACGCATCGCCGACGATCTTCAACGACCCGTATGGCCTTTGGGTGGGCGTCGACGACGCGGCGGCGATCATCGGCGGCGCGTTGGTGGGATTGGCCGTGCAGGGTGCGGTTGATCTGATCACCGGCAATTTCAGCGGGTGGGAGCAGTACGCCGGCGCCGCCGTCACTGGCGCTGTGATGGGCGAAGTCATGCTCTACACGGGCAACCCCTGGCTAGCGGGAGCGGCTGGCGGGTTGGCTGGTAACCTGACCACCCAAAAGCTCAGGAACCTTACGGGGAAGCAAGACGGTTACGACGTCTGCAGCATGATGCTCGACACCGTGCTTGGAGGAGCAGCAGGAAAGGCTGGAGAGCTTCTTGAAAGGGGCGCAGCCGCGTTGGGGAAGAAGCTGGCAGGACGGGCGGGATCAGCCGCTGCTGGTGCTTCGGATGACGTCGCACGAAACGTTGCCAAAGGCGTGGATGATTCCGCCAAATATGCACAGAAGACCTACAATCCAAACTTCAGTAAGGAAGGAACCTTCTCCGGAAAGACTGTGGACCAGGTTGCAGATCTGCTCAAGAATGGCAAGCTTTCTCCGAAGGATGTGGAGGTTAACTACATCGTAAGAGATGGTCAGCAGATAATCCTTAACACAAGATCCGCGCAGGCGCTCGAAAAGGCGGGGGTGCCTCGATCCCAATGGAATGGTGTCAACCGAACTGGAGACGGTATGTACGAGAATCTGTTGGACGGGCAGTTGGGCAGGAATCCTGGTAGTCCATTCGATCAAGTGCGTCAATCGAGGGGGAAGCAGTGAGGAAGGAAAAAGTTCTGGCGCTTCCCTTGAGCTCCTCTTTAATCATGTCTGGCCCTGCGCTCTTGGTTGCCGAGGGCAATGCGCGTCTGAGCATGGAATTCGATGATGATGGGAACGATCGTTCGTTTGCCATTAATTTTTTAAAGCAGCGGGCGATGCGAAAAACCTCTGAGCTTTATTGCACCGCATGGCATGTGAAGGATACGTACGACACGTTATGCGAGATCCTAGATTCTGATT
>DASWQJ010000240.1:0-20398 GCA_036403795.1 Stenotrophomonas sp. | reverse complement strand
CTGGAGTTGCAACCCGGGGGCCAGAAGCTGGACGTGTCCGGCTGCATCATGTTCATCTGCCGGGCGCAGACCTGGGTGCGCGAATAAGCCTCCCCGTCCTGACGCCCTTCAACGACCCGGCTTGCGCCGGGTCGTTCGTTTTCAGCGTGCGATAATCCCCGACCCCCGCGTCCTGCCAGGCTTCCGATCCCACCATGTCCCGCACCGCCCTCGTCACCACCGCCTTGCCCTACGCCAACGGTCCGCTGCACCTGGGCCACCTGGTGGGCTATATCCAGGCCGATATCTGGGTGCGCGCGCGCCGGCTGCACGGTGACAAGACCTGGTTCGTCTGCGCCGACGACACCCATGGCACGCCGATCATGCTGGCCGCCGAAAAAGCCGGCGTGACCCCCGAGACCTTCATTGCCGGCACCCAGGCCAGCCATGAGCGCGATTTCGCTGCCTTTGGCGTGGCCTTCGACCATTACGACTCCACCAACAGCGCGGCCAACCGCGAACTGACCGAGCAGTTCTATCGGCGCCTGGAAAGCGAAGGCCATATCTCGCGGCGGATGGTGGCGCAGTTCTACGATCCGGCCAAAGGCATGTTCCTGCCCGACCGCTATATCAAGGGCATCTGCCCCAACTGCGGCACGCCGGACCAATACGGCGACAACTGCGAGGTCTGCGGCGCGACGTATGCGCCCACCGACCTGAAAGAGCCGCGGTCGGTCATATCCGGCGCCACGCCGGAACTGCGCGATTCGGAACATTTCTTCTTCGAGGTCGGCCACTTCGATGCGTTCCTGCGCCAATGGCTGGACGGCGAAGTGGCGCTGCCCGGCGTCAAAGCCAAGCTCAAGGAATGGCTCGATGCCGAAGGTGGCCTGCGCGCGTGGGACATCTCGCGCGATGCGCCCTATTTCGGCTTCGAGATTCCCGGCCAGCCAGGCAAGTATTTCTACGTGTGGCTGGATGCGCCGATCGGCTACCTGAGCAGCTTCAAGAATCTATGCGCGGCCACCGGGGAGGATTTTGAGTCCCACCTGGCGGCGGGTACCGATACCGAGTTGCATCACTTCATCGGCAAGGACATCGTCAACTTCCACGGCTTGTTCTGGCCGGCGGTATTGCAGGGTACCGGCCATCGCGCGCCGACCCGGCTGCACGTCAATGGCTACCTGATGGTCGATGGCGACAAGATGTCCAAGTCGCGCGGCACCTTCGTGATGGCGCGCACCTACCTGGACGTCGGCCTGGAACCGGAAGCACTGCGCTACTACTTCGCCACCAAGTCTTCCGGCGCGGTCACCGACCTGGACTTGAACCTGGCCGACTTCGTGGCGCGGGTCAATGCCGACCTGGTCGGCAAGTTCGTCAACCTGGCCAGCCGCTGCGCGGGCTTCATCAGCAAGCGCTTCGAAGGCAAGTTGGCCGCGGCGCTGCCGGATACGGCGCAATACGCGCGCTTCGTTGCCGCGCTGATGCCGATCCGCGAGGCTTACGAGCGCAACGACCCCGCCAGTGCGATCCGGCAGGCGATGACGCTGGCCGACGAGGCCAACCGCTACATCGACGATGCCAAGCCGTGGGTGATCGCCAAGCAGGAAGGCGCCGACGCGCAGCTGCAAGCGGTTTGCACGCAGGGGCTCAACCTGTTCCGCGTGCTCGCCGCTGCGCTCAAGCCGATCCTGCCGCGCACCAGCGCCGAGGCAGAGGCGTTCCTGTCCGCCCCGATGACCGATTGGGACGACGTGGCTGCGCCGCTGGCCGATGGCCATGTCATCCAGCCTTACACCCCGCTTTTCACCCGAATCGACCCGAAACTGATCGACGCCATGACTGAAGCCTCCAAAGACACCCTCGCCCCGGCAACGCCGCAGGAAAAGAAAGCGGCCGCTGCACCGGCCACGCCGATCGCCAAGCCGGCCAGCACCGAATCGGCCGCCGCCGCGCACATCGGTATCGACGATTTCGCCAAGCTCGACCTGCGCATCGGCAAGGTGCTGGCCTGCGAGTTCGTCGAAGGATCCGACAAGCTGCTGCGTTTCGAACTCGATGCGGGCGAACTGGGCAAGCGCCAGATCTTTTCCGGCATCCGCGCCAGTTACGGCGAACCGGACAAGCTGGTCGGTCGCAACGTGGTGTTCATCGCCAACCTGGCGCCGCGCAAGATGCGCTTCGGCTTGAGCGAGGGGATGATCCTGTCGGCCGGCTTCGATGGCGGCGCGCTGGCGCTGCTTGATGCCGATGCCGCGGCCCTGCCCGGCATGCCGGTACGCTGAGGCATCGCGAGCGCCGCGCGACCTGACGCGGGGGAGATCGATGGACCTGGCACTGTTCGACTTCGACCATACCGTCACGACCAGCGACAGCTATGGTGGCTTCTTGCGGCGTGTCGCCACGCCAGCACAGCTGGCGCATGCGCGCTGGTCCGTGGGTCCGTGGGTGCTGGGATATCGCCTCGGCCTCGTGTCGCCGGCCGGCCTGCGTGCGCGCGTCACGCGACTGGCTTTCGCTGGCCGCGCCGAATCGGAGATCGCCGCGATGGCGCAGATTTACGCCGATGTCACGTTGCCGACATTGATTCGGCCGGAAATGCTGACACGGATCGCGTGGCATCGGGATCGTGGCGACGAGATCGCGCTGGTCTCCGGCTCGCTGGATCTGTACCTGGCCCCGTGGTGCGCACAGCACGGGCTGGCGCTGATCTGCAACCGCCTGGAAAGCGTGGCGGGCGTCCTGACCGGCCGGTATGCCGGCGGCGACCGTGGCGCACACAAGCGCGCGGACATCCACCGGCGTTACGAGTTGTCGCGCTACCCACGCATCCATGCCTACGGCGACAGTCGCGAGGACCGCGCGATGCTCGCGCTGGCGCACGAGCGGTGGTATCGCGGCCGTCGCATCGCCTGAGCCTGCGCAGCCAACGCCACGCATGACCCTCGATACCGCCCTGCTCGTTGAACGACTCGACCGCCTGCTGCCGCAAACCCAGTGCGGGCAGTGCGGGTTCGACGGTTGCCGTCCCTATGCGCAGGCCATGGCCCGCGGCGAAGCCAACGTGGATCGTTGTCCGCCCGGTGGCGACGCCGGGGCGCGAGCGCTCGCCCAGCTGTTGGACGTGGTGGCGCTGCCCTACGATCGCACGCGTGGCATGCACCAGCTGCCGCAGCTGGCCTGGATCGTGGAGGCCGATTGCATTGGTTGTACCAAGTGCATCCAGGCCTGTCCGGTGGATGCCATCGTGGGCGGGGCCAAACACATGCATACCGTGATTGCGCCGCTGTGCACGGGTTGCGAATTGTGCGTGCCGGTGTGCCCGGTCGACTGCATCGAGTTGCGCCTGGATTCAAATGCAGCGGCAGGCGTGCGACCCGATGACGGGTCGCACGATCCAGCGCGTTAAACCGCCGCCGTCACCACGATCTCGATCTTCCAGTCGGGGCAAGCGAGCTTGGCTTCGACCGTGGCCCGCGCAGGCGTGAAGCCAGGCGCCACCCACTCGTCCCACACTTCGTTCATCGCCGCGAAATCCGCAATATCCGCCAGGAAGATTTCCGCCCGCAGGATCTTCATCTTGTCGCTGGCGCCCAGCGCCAGCAGCCGGTCGATCTCGGCCAGGATCTGGCGGGTCTGCCCCTTGATGTCCTGGGTGGCATCTTCGGCAATCTGGCCGGCCAGATAGCACACACCGTGATACACGGTCATTTCCGACATGCGCGGACCGTTCTCGAATCGCTGCAGCATCATCTTTCCTCGAACTCGAACAGATCCTCATTGTCACGCGATCCGGGCTGCGGCGCAGCCCCCTCCTTCGCGCCGCGCGCCAACCAGCCGGCCACCAGCACCAACCAGGCCACGATCAGCACGATGGCGCCCTTCTGGCCCAAGCCCCGGGGACCCCAACGCAACACCACGTGCGCGAATAGCACCGCAAAGGCCAGCCAACCCAGCCGCTAGGCTGGCCGATGAAGCCGGTGCCAACGCGGCTCGCCTCGAAAACGCCACGACTGCAGCAAGATCGCCGCGACCACGCATATGAAGGCCGCCTGCGCGGCCAGCAGATGGACCAGGGGCGCCAGCAAAGGCGTCTGGTCGGGCAGCCAACTGTCGCCGATGGCCACCGTCGCCAGGCCTAGCGACGCGCCCCAGAACAAGGCCAGGGTCGCGCCACTGCGGTACCCGGGCGCCAGGCTGGCCTGCACGGCTCCGGCCAGCGCGGCGATGACCAAGGCCAGCAGGCAGTACGCCGTCCGCAGCAGCAGACCGTACGGACCGCGCAGATACAGACTCAGTTGGGCCTGCATCCAGGGGAGGTCTCCACGCAGGCACTGCAGGACCACCACCAGCACCACGAAGGCGACGCCGGCAACCGCGGCGGCGACGGCCGTGCGTTTTGCCCACGTGGGAACGGCAACAGGCATCAAGCCCGATGGAAGCGTTGGCGGCGGCATCATTCCTCCGTGCATCGGCTGGAGCACACACCCGACGCAGCGCTTTGCCACGACTCCCCGCGCGCGCTCCCCTTTGGCTTTATGATGCGCGCCGACAACGCCTCCCACAACGACGCTGCACCGCACGGCCTTCACTCTCCGCCCGCACCGTCGCCGCCACCCTGGCCAAAGCGATCGGTTTTAGCCGCGCAACCACGTCGGCACTACCCGCCCCTTCGATCACGAGACCCTTCGATGACGGATCCCGTCAGCGTCCCGTCCCTTCCGCAGCGCGGCTGGCGGCGCGCCGTGCCCGTTGCCATCAGCCTGGTGATCCTGGCCTTGGCGCTGCGCGCCTTGTCGGCGGAATTCACCACGCACGGCTATGCCTCGATCCGTCATGCATTCCGTGACATCAGCGCCGGCCAGATCGCGGCAACGTTGCTGCTTGGGTTGAGCAGCTATGCCTGCCTGGTCGGCTTCGATGCCATCGGTCTGCGCCGCAGCGGCCGCCATGTGCACCCTGCCCGGGTGGCGATCACCGCCTTCCTGGCCCACACGGTCGGCCAGACGCTGGGTTTCGCGGCACTGACCGGTGGGGCCGTGCGACTGCGCGGCTATGGCGGCGCCGGACTCACGCTGGGTGAAATCGGCCAGGTCGTGCTGATGAGCACGCTGGGCTTCGTGTTCGGTGCCTGGGTATTGCTGGGGTTGGCACTGGTGCTGGAGCCGGCGGCCGCCGCCCTGGCACTGCCGGTCAACGTCGGTGTAGTGAAGGCGGTGGGATATGCGTTGCTGGCCGCCTACCTGATCATGCTGGCCGCGGTGGGCCGACAGGGGCGCGTGCTTCGAGTGGCGCGCCACGAGCTATGGCTGCCGGATCGCACCACCATGCTCGGCGTCACTGCCTTGAGCGTGGTCGAACTGGGGCTGGCCAGCGCTGCGATGTATGTATTGCTTCCGCCATTGCCGGGCACCGGTTTTGCCGGCTTCGTCGGCCTGTACCTGGTGGCGGTGGTCGCAGGCCTGGTTTCGACCGTGCCCGCCGGACTCGGTGTTTTCGAATGGAGCCTGCTCAAGCTGCTGCCCGGCGTGGCGCCGGCGGCGCTGCTCGCGGCCGCGTTGGTCTACCGGGTCACGTATTACGTGTTTCCGTTGTTGCTGGCCACGCTGATGGGCGCCGGCGCGGGCCTGCGTCGGCCGATGAGCGTCGGTCGCGATGCTGCGCGCACCGCTTGGGCCGCATTGCGTCCCTGGTTGCCACAGGTGATCGCGATCGCCGTGTTCGCCATCGGGGCGGCCATGGTGATCGAAGGCACCTTGCCGATGCCGCGGCATTGGGAAGGCGTCGCCCCGTTGCCGATCGTGGAGACCTCGCATCTGCTGGCCAGCCTGGGCGGCGTGGCATTGCTGCTGATCGGCCAGGGCCTGCAACGTCGCAGTCATGCGGCCTGGGCCTTGGCGCTGGCGGTGTGCGTCGCGCTGCCCCTGCCCGCCTGGCTGCGCGGTGGCCACATCACCGTGGCGCTGAGCGCGCTGCTGATGGCCTGGGTGCTGTGGGTGTCGCGCCGCGAGTTCTACCGCGAAGGCGCATTGCTGGACGAGGCCTGGTCGTGGCCGTGGCTGCGCAACCTGGGGCTGGTGCTGGTGGCCACGGTGTGGCTGTTGTTCTTCGTCTACAGCCACGTCGAGTACCAGCGTGAGCTGTGGTGGCAGTTCGCGACCTCCGCCAATGCGCCGCGGGCGCTGCGCGCCCTGCTGCTGGTAGCGGTGGCGGTGATCGCCTTTGGCCTGGCGCGGCTGCTGCACAGCGCACGCCGACCGCTGCCGCCTGCGCAGGCCCCTGCCCTGGCGGCATTGGCGCCGATCCTGGCCGCCACCGCCGATACGCAGGCCTGCCTGGTGCTCACCGGCGACAAGGCACTGCTTCGAGACGCCGCCAACCAGGGCTTCGTGATGATGCAGCGCTACGGCGGCTCGCTGATCTCGATGGGCGACCCGGTGGGCCCGCCGGACGTCGCGCGAGCGCTGATCTGGCGTTTTCGCGAAGAAGCCGACCGGCTCGGCCTGCGCCCGGTCTTTTACCAGGTCGGTGAAAAGCACTGGCAAACCTATCTCGACCTCGGCCTGACCTTGGTCAAGCTGGGCGAAGAAGCCATCGTGCCGCTCACCGGCTTTGGCCTGGAAGGTCGCGACCGCGCCGAGCTGCGCCAGGCCTACAACCGCGGCCAGCGCAGCGGACTGGAGTTCCGCGTGGTGCCGGCCGACGAAGTCGGCGCGCTGCTGCCCGAGCTCGAAGTGGTCTCGCGCCAGTGGCTGGAAGAAAAAGCCGGCGAAGAAAAAGGCTTTTCGCTAGGCAGTTTTGATCCGGACTATCTGCAGCGATTCCCGGCCGCGGTGGTGGCGCACGAAGGCAAGATCGTCGCCTTCGCCAACCTGTGGTGCGCGCCTGCCGGCGGCGAGCTGTCGGTGGACTTGATGCGCCATGTCGGTGACGCGCCCAAGGGCACCATGGATTACCTGTTCATTGCCCTGTTCCTGTGGGGCACGGCGAATGGCTACCAGCGTTTCTCGCTGGGCATGGCGCCACTGTCCGGGTTGGCGCAGCACCGGCTGGCGGGGCGCTGGAACCGCTTTGCCAACCTGGTCGCCCGCCACGGTGAACGCTTCTACGGTTTCAGCGGGCTGCGGCGTTTCAAATCGAAGTTTTCGCCGCAGTGGCGGCCGCGTTACCTGGTGGCACCGGGCGGCATCCACCTGCCCACCGCACTGTTGGACGTGACTCGGCTGATCTCGCTGGATCCGCGCCGCCGCGATCGCGACTGAGCCGGCCTCAGCGCGGTGGCGTTCGCGCCAACGCGTCCAGGATCACCTGCGCCAGCACGGCGTAGTCGCCCTTGAAGTGATGATCCCCGGGCAACGCAATGCGACGGGGTCCTTGCGCCGGCAGCAGCGGGCACAAGGCATCGGGATCGCCCTGGCCATAGATGCAGATCGTGCGGGCAACATCGAGTCGCGCCACTTCCGGCGCGATCGGCAGGCCATCGCCATTGCCGCCCAGCCAATTGCTGACGTGGAATTCGTAATCGGCCAACTGCCCCACCGACAACAGGGCGGTCATCGCGACAGTGTCGCGCGTGCCTTCTGGCAGCCGGTTGATCGCCGCGGGCAAGACGTCCGCCCCTTGCGAAAAGCCGATCAACACCACGCGCGATCGCTGCCAACGATGCGAATAGAACCGCATGATGCGATCCAGGTCCGTGGCGAAGCCGGCGGGCGTGCGTTCGTTCCAGAAATAGCGCAAGGAATCGACGCCGACCACCGGAATGCCCGATTGAGAGAGCCGCGCGGCCACCTGTTTGTCGAGCCCGGCCCAGCCGCCATCACCGGATACGAAGATGGCAAACAGGTCTTCATTGCCTGGCTGGCCAACGAGCGCCGGCACCTCGACGATCGGCAGGCCTTGCAGGTCCGACGGCGGTGGCGGAAGGCTCACACCCGGCTGCGCGCCCAGCGAGCGCGCCGCGGCGAGCAGGCCCGGTAGCAAGTCGCCGTGCGCATCGAGCCCGAGCGTGCGTGCTTGCGCCACCTGGCCGGCAAAACCCTCACGCGCAGGCACCGCGCAATGCACGCCGGAGGTGGGCGCGGCGGCGAGCCAGGCGATGGGCAGCTTTGCCGGCACCAGCTGGCCGGTGGCGTCCACGCCGCTGCCACAGACCGCGCGCACCGGCACCTGCGCAGGGCACAAGCCATCGGTCAGCACGCCGGCAAACGTCTGCGCCGGAGCCTGGGCCGCCACCGCATACGCCAGCGCGGCGCCTTCGCCGTCGCCGACCAGCAACGGCAAGTGATAGGTCTCCACGTGCAGGAAGGCCTGCAGGTAGCGCGAAAAATTGTCCACGTCCCCCGACGAGAACACGCACTTGCCGGGATCCTTGCCCAGTATCTGGTACAGGCGGGCGGTGTCGACCACCGCTACCAGCGCTCCGTCGTCGCGCAGGGCCATTACCTTGCGTTGGCGCGCTGCCGTGTCGGAGGAGGCACCTGCGAACCAGATCACTACCCGCTGCGCCGGCCCCGCCGGACGCAGCACCGGAACCTGCTCGAAGCGACCGTGCGAGACGGTCTGCGCGGCCGGCGCGACAGGCAACGTCGCCGCAGCGGACGCCACCGGGATCAACAAGGTCAGGAACAACGCGCGGGGAAGAAATTTGAGCATGGCCAGGCCGAGGATTGCCGAACGGGGAGAGAAATACGACCGGGGCAGACCGGGCTGACCGATCACTCCTGCCCTGGGTGGCGCTGCCGCCACTGCGCCAGCCGCTCGCGATAGCGTGCCACTTCTTCTGCGTACAGGTCGTAGACGCACAAGGGACAGCCGCTGCCGCAGCAGTCACCCGGTTCCGGCTCGACCGGTGGTGGCGGGCGCGGGTCGGCGTCAGGGTCGCGGGCGGGCTCGGGCATGAAGGACGGAAGCGCGGACAGGGTCACTGCTGCCATTCTAGGCCAGCGCGGCGGTGCGCCGCCCGTGGCGTGCCAGTCGCGCCTCACGCAATGGCACGTCGCAGGTTGGCCCGTGCCTGCGCGTCGTAGCGTTGGTGGAACCAGTCGCTGAGGAAGATGCGCGGCTGATCCAGGACGCCCCGCAGGAAACGCCGCCGATTGATGCGAAACAGGAAGCCCGGCACGTGGTCGCGATACTCCTCGGCAATGGCGCGATCGTAGGCTTCGAACTCGGCCTGCGCCGCCCCCAGGATCGCCATGTCGCAATCGAGCATCAACGCCGCCTCGGCATCCACGTCCTGCGGCCCCAGCTGGCCGTGCCGGGCGGTGAGCAGGATGAGCTGCTCGACCCGCGCCACGTCCACTTTGGCACCCGATGGCAAAGGGCCGGGCAGTTGTCCCTCCGGCCACCATGCTTGTATCCACTCGCGCGCCAGCTGGGCGGAACGGGCTTCATTGTCGCGATGGCCCGGCTCATAGATGGCGTCGTGAAAAAGGATCGCCAGCGCCACCTCGCACGGTTGGCGCCAGCCGGGACCTGCGGCCACTTCGGCGTAGTGCGCCAGCACCGACTCGACATGGCCCCAATGATGGTAGGCGCGCACGGGTTGGGCATACGCCTGGCGCAACGCATCCCACTGCAGGGGCGTGAGGGCGAAGGGCACGATCGCATCGGAGAGCGGCTTTACCGACATGGCACCACCCTACCCATCGCCCACGTTCCCGCCAAGGGCAGGTTCATGGCAGGGGCCAGCGCCCTTCTACCTGATAGCGGGCGCGCCCGGCGACGCTGCGCAGCAGCCACAGCGCGTCCACGTGCCATTGCAGCGGCTCGATCGATTCGCCCGTGGGCGCGGTGGGTCCATAGAACAACGTCATGTGGGGCGTAAAGGCCTGGGAGGCAGACCCGGGGTCTTGCCGGACCAAGCGCTCGCCCAGCCGCTGGTGAAGCGCGTGCACGCCGGCCACGCCCGCGCCCTCCCCCGTCAGCACGCAAGGCTGGCGATCGCGCGCGCCACCCCAACCGCCGACACGATCCAGGCTCAGGTCGAAAGACGGTGTCGACACCCGGTCGCCCACCTGGCGTGCGTTTTCCAGCACCGTGGCAGGCAGCCCCGGGAAGTGGCCCAGAAAATACAGGGTGACGTGCAGGCGATCGGCAGCGATTGGTCGATGTTGGCGGCCGCCGCGAGCGATCAGCGACTGCGCCATCGCTTCGGCGCGACCCGCGATCTCGGGGGGCGGCATCAAGGCGAAAAAAAGACTTTCCCGCGGGCGTGATTCGCCAAATCCCAGCGAAAGTTGCGCGTCGGCAGAGGACAGATAGAGATAGGGCCGGTGCATTCGATCCACCAGCCAGGCCGGTGCGCGGAGGGGCGGCGATACTAGCAGAGTGCATGACGTCCATTCGCTCGGCGCAGACCATCAGGCGGCGCGACGCAAGCCCGCATTTCCATGTCGCATCACGTCACGCGCCCACTTCAGACCATTGTCGTGCGACCGGGCGATGACCTCGTCCAGCGACCGTTCGGTGCGTGCCTGCATCTGCGTGGCTCCTCTGTCGCGCCGGATCGGCGGGATCGATAGTGTGCGGCGCCACGGAAGTCGAGGTGAGTACATGCCCTCCCATCCTCACTCCACGACCGCAGCGCTGAATGGGTGACCGAGGCTGCGCCGGTTGCGGATGAAAGGTCTACACTGCCGGCATTCCATCAAGCGACGGCAACGGTCCGCCGCGGGAGCCTTCGATGATCAGCCTGGTCTCGCTCGTGCTCGCCACTGCCGCGGCGGTCGCCCCGGCCCAACCACCCTCCCGATCGAACACGGTTGAATCGGTGCCGCTGGTTTCTCAGGCTGCCGCCGCGGCTGCGACCGCCGTGTCGCCAAGCAGCAGCGTGGCGGCGCAGGTGCCGGTCGCACCCTCGGTGCCGCCGGTGTTGCCGCCGCCCACGCCGGCGGAAATCATGGAGATCCCGCCCGCGCTGCAGCAACTGCTGAATCAACGCGTGATCCGTCCGCACGGTGCCCGCGACGGGCGTCTTGAAGCCCTGGTGCATTTGATCTTCGACGACGATGGCCTGGCCCTGCGCTACGAATCGGCCGCCACCCACACCGTGGCCGAAACCTATGCCAGCGGCACGGCCAACTGCCTGTCCTTCAGCCTGCTCTTCATCTCGCTCGCGCGTGCCTCGGGCATCGGGGCCCGGGCACAAGAAATCGGCCAGGTCCTGAGCTGGTACCAGGACCAGCGCACCATCTACAACTTCGGCCACATCAACGTGCAGATCCGCCTCGATGGGCGAATGGGGACCGTCGACCTGGATAGCAGCGTGCTGATGGATCGGCGCGGACCGACCGTCATCAGCGACGCGCGCCTGTTCGCCCACTACTACAGCAACCGCGGCAGCGAACTGATGGGCGAAGACCAGTACACCGCTTCGCGCACCTACTTCGAACGCGCGCTGGCGATGGACGACACGCTGCCCAATGCCTGGAACAACCTGGGCGTACTGGAAGTGCGGGAGAACGACCCCGTCGCCGCGGCCCGCGATTACAGCCAGGCGCTGCGCCTCAAGCGCGACCACATCGCCAGCCTTTCCAACATGATCAACCTGTACCGGCGGCAGGGCGACACGGCGTCGGCCGATCTGCTGATCGCACGTTTGCAGTCGCTGCGCCAAGTGGACCCCTTCCATCAGTTCATGCTCGGCAGGCAATCGGAAAGCCAAGGCGATTACGGCGCGGCGGCCCGCTATTACCGCCGGGCAATTTCGCTGTATCCCAGCGCGCACCAGTTCCATTTCGGGCTGGCGCGCGTGTATTTCCTGCGCGGCGACAACCGCTTGGCCGAGAAAGAGCTGATGCGTGCGCGATCGTTGGGGCCGGACAGCGAAAAGCAGCGCTATCAAGCCAAGCTGGACTCCTTGCATCGCCTGCGACGCGACGTGGGCCTGAGCGCATTACGCTGATCCAAAGCAGCGTCGGACAGCGTTTATGCTGGCCCCGGCGCCGCCCGGACGCGCGCAGGGCTGCAGAAGCCTGGGCGCGCCAGGCGCCCCGGCGACTCAACGACCGGTGGCACCCGCGGTGTGCGGTGCGGCCGGATCCAGATGCGCACGCAGGAAACCGGCCACGCCGTTCCAGAGCTTGACCTGGTTGTCCTGCTCGCCGAATCCGTGCCCTTCTCCCTTGAAGGTCAATCCCACCGGCGGATTGCCGGCAGCCACCAGCAGTCGCTGCATCCGGCGCGTGTGCTCGTAGTCCACGCGACGATCCTCCAGGCCGTGCGCCAGCATCACCGGCACCTTGATGCGGTCGTAGTGATACAGCGGAGAGGTGTCCTGCATGTGGGCAGCTTCGGTACGGGGATCGCCCAGCGCTTTTTCCAGCTCAGCGCGCCCCTTGGCCCACGAGCCGCCCTCGCTGGCGGTGTAGAACAGGATGCGGTCAGCCACACCGGCCACCGAAGCCACGCAGCGGAAGCGCTGCGGCCAACGCATGGCCATCACCAAAGCCGAATACCCGCCGTAGCTGGCACCGACCACGCACATGCGATCGCCGTCGAGCGCCGGATCGGCCAGCACGGTCTTGATCGCCGCATCGATATCGTCCTCGATCAGCGTGCCGAAGCCGGCCTTGCCCGCCTCGCGGAACGCGCGACCGTAGCCGCTGGATCCGCGGAAGTTGACTCGCAGCACCGCATAGCCGAGCGACGCCAGGAACTGGGTTTCATCGTCGAATTCCAGTGCATCAGCCACGCCCACCGGTCCGCCATGCGGGAACACCACCAACGGGCGCTTGCCCACCCCTTGCGGCATCGTGAGGAACGCTTGCAGCGCCATGCCGTCAGTGCCCTTGAAATCGACCAGCCGGGTGGGCGCCAGCGGCACCTTCTCCAGCCAGGGCCGGTCCTCGGCCACCAGGGACATCGCACGCTTGGCCACGTCCAGGTGATAAAGCTGGCCAGGACGGTCGGCGGCATCCACCCACACGACGGCTTGCAGACCGTCGCCACTGCGATCGACCACTGTCACATTGCGCCCCGGCATCGCCGCGCGCAGTGAAGCCGCCAGCCGGGTGTCGGACTCGGCGAAGTAGTCGCTGAGCAGGTGCCCGTCCCGGTAATACCTCACGCCAACCACACTACGGTGGGGGCCGAAGATCACGTCCTCCACGTCCACGCCCGGGCGCGAAAACAACGTGCGCGTGATGCGGGCGCTGTCGACGTCGTAGGCCACCAGGTCCCGCTGCCCACGGTCTTTGTCGCTGAGCGCGTAGATCTCGCTGGCATCTTGCGACAGGCCGACCGGGTGGAAGTCCTCCATGTCGTTGAGCACCATTACCTGGCGATAAACCTGCTGGCCCTTGGGGCGGTACATCAGCACGTAATCGTCCTCGCGCTTGACCACCGCCAACCGCAGGCGACCTTCGCCGTCGGCGAGCCATTCGACATCGTTCTCCAGGCCAAAGTTGAGCCGCTGGTTGAAACGCGGCCGAACCTCGTCGACCAGGGCCTGGCTCAGGATCGGCAGCCGGAAGACCATGGGCTGGCCATCATTGGTCGGCATGGCATACAGCAGGACGTCCGGTTCCTCCTCGATCACCTCGACGACCTGGCCGCCTTGGGGCAGGTCGATCACCTTCCACTGGCGCTTGCCGGCCGCATCGCGCGAGGCGCGCAGCACCCGCACGGTGTCGCCCACGGGCGGCATGTAGGCCTGCATCAGCAAGGAGTCGTCGCTGGTCCACTGCAACGTGTCAAACGGCGCCGTACTGGTCGCCAGCACCTGGCTGCGACCTTCCACCAGGTCGATCAGCTCGACGTGCCAGGTTTCCTTGCCCTTGGCCTCGCTGTCGCCCTTGGCGGGATCCTTGGCAGCATCCTTATTCTCTTGGGTACCCGGCTTCGCGCCCGCGTCCTTGCCCTCATACGTTTCCAACGCCAGCAAATCGCCGCGCGGATTGAGGTGGATGCCGCGCACGCGACTGCGCCGCAACATCTGGTCGGCAGCCACCGGCAGTTGGCCGGCCGCGGGTGGTTCCGGCAGCACCGGCTCGACGGCAAGCACGCTGCGCTCGCCCTGGATCTGCCGGTAGAACGCCGGGAACGGGTCGGGATAATGGCCCGCGTACTGCAGCTGCTCCTGCTTTTGCAGCAGTGGATGCTGCGCCTGCAGCCAATCCATCGCGGCCAACGCGCGGTTGACCATGCTGACCTTGGGGCGCGCCCACTCGGTCGAGCGCACCAGCAAATCGCCTGGATAAGTGATTCGGCCCGGCTCCACGCGAAAGCGGAATTCGTCCGAGTCCTCCATCGATACCGACCAGCGCCCCCACGAAGTGGTCAACAGGGTGATCCGCTTCCACGCGTAATCGCCCACCGGGGCGACATAGAGCTGGAAGGTCCGGCCGGGCTTGAGCTGGGTCATCGTGCCTTCGCCGAACAGCTTGCCGTCCTTGTTGAGCGCGACCCGCTCCAAGGCAAAGCTCGTATCCACGGCGACCAGCACCAACCCTTCGCCTGGCGCCAGTTTCGGGATCTCGCCCGGGTCGACCCGCTGCATTCGCGCCCACGCCGGCGCACAGCACACGGCCCACAGCATTACCGCGCAGAACGCGCGCCAACCCCATCGATGCATTGCCATTCCCCCGCGCGGCCCTTCCCGCCGCGTCCGGGATGATACGCCGGCGTCGACGCCCGGCAAGTGCCGCCCTTGCTAGGATCGACGCACCCGCCTTCTCGCGATCCACTCGATGCGAATCCTGTCCGCGCTGCTCGCCGCCGCCCTCACCACTGCCCTGCTCGCCCATGTGCCAGACGCGCGGGCCGTGCCGTTCTGGGGGGCGCGCCAGTCCAGCCCGGCCAACACCGCGCCTTCGCAGCTGGAACCGGGCGAATGGATCTGGGGCGGCACCACCAAGGGTTGGGGCCCGATGGCGGTGATCGTGAGCCTGACCGAACAACGCGCCTACGCCTATCGCAACGGCATCCTGATCGGGGTGACCACCATCAGCAGCGGCAAGAAGGGCTACGAAACCCCGACGGGCGTGTTCACGATCCTCCAAAAGGACAAGGACCACCACTCCAACGAATACAACAATGCGCCCATGCCTTATCAGGAGCGGCTCACCTGGGGCGGCGTGGCGCTGCATGCGGGCGGCCTGCCCGGGTATCCCGAGTCGCACGGTTGCGTGCATTTGCCCAGTGAGTTCGCGCGGCTGCTGTTCAACGACTCCAACATGGGGATGGTCGTGGTGGTGTCCGAGGCCGGCGTGAGCAGCGAGGACATCGTGCATCCGCGCGCGGTCAGTCCGATCGATCCGCTCACCGGTGCCGAACGCCCGCTGCTGCCGTTGCCGCAGGACCAGGCATTCAACTGGCAGCCCGAGCGCGCACCCAGCGGGCCGGTGTCGATGTTGGTGAGCACCGCCGACCAGCAGTTGCTGGTCTATCGCAACGGCGTGGAGATCGGGCGCGCGCGCATCGCCTTGCGCGATGAGCAAACGCCCATCGGCACCCAGGCCTTCATCGTGGGCCAGGGCTTCCTGCCGGGCGAGATCGATGGTTTGGCGGGCAAGCGCATGCCCAACTGGATGCGCATCGGCATCCCCGGCAGCGAAGCAGGCGCCGGCCAGGCACTGCAAGCCACCACGATCAGCCGCCTGCAGGTGCCGGTCGCTTTTCTGGAGGCGGTGCTGCCGCTGTTGACGCCGGGCACGGTGTTGGTCGCCACCGATCAACCGATCCTTCCCGAAAACACAGGCGGAACATTGCAGGTGCTCGACTCCGACCCGCCGGAGGCGCCACGCTGAGACGTAGGTGATTGGCTACCGAAAACAGCCCGCCGCACTTGCTTGGCGCACATTCCAGGTGATGCTGCGACGCTCCTTGCACCAGAAGAAGAATCTACAACCGGGCTCCGGCGAGACCGCGTTTGCGATCAGGCCTTGCGCAGGTAGATCGTCTTCAGCACCAGGCCTTTGATCTTGTCCGAGTGGCCTTCGATGTGCTCGGCGTCGTCTTCGACCAGACGAATGTTGCGGATCACCGTGCCCTGCTTGAGCGGGATGGACGAGCCCTTGACCTTCAGGTCCTTGATGACTGTGACGGTATCGCCAGCGGACAACACGTTTCCATTGCTGTCGCGCACCACCTGAGATGCAGAAGAGGTGTCGCCTGCAGCCCATTCGTGCCCGCAGTCCGGGCAGATGAAGAGCGCCCCGTCTACATAGGTGTTTTCAAGGGAGCACTGCGGGCAGGCGGGTACAGTCGACATCGGATTCACGCAAGGCATGGAGCGGAGGCACATTGTACGACCGGGATCGATCGCGGGCCTTGCGCATGGGCATCGGGATCACGCGCCCGGCACGCAACCGCCGCGATCATCGGTCTACCGACCCCAGGAGATCGCCGGTGAGCGCAGCACACGGTTCCCGCTTTGTGGTGTACGTCGCGCTGGCCGGCAACCTGGGGATCGCGGTGGCCAAGTTCGTCGCCGC
Organism: Stenotrophomonas sp.; assembly: GCA_036403795.1. Taxonomy (GTDB): domain Bacteria; phylum Pseudomonadota; class Gammaproteobacteria; order Xanthomonadales; family Xanthomonadaceae; genus Stenotrophomonas_A. The sequence goes on along the minus strand of DASWQJ010000240.1, from coordinate 3,977 downwards.
CAGCATCACCGGCAGCTCGGCGATGCTCAGCGAAGGCGTGCACTCGCTGGTGGACACCGTCAACGAGCTGCTGCTGCTCTACGGGCTGCATCGCGCCGCCCAGCCGCCCAGCCCGACCCATCCGTTCGGTCATGGGCGCGAGCTGTATTTCTGGAGCTTCATCGTGGCTTTGCTGGTGTTCGCGATGGGCGCGGGCATTTCGCTCTACGAAGGCATCGTGCACCTGCGCCATCCCGAGCCGGCCACGCGTCCCGGCGTGGCGTACGCGGTGCTGTCGATTTCGCTGCTTTTCGAAGGCGGTTCGTGGTGGGTGGCCTTGCGCGAATTCCGGCGGCGCAAGGGCCGGTTGGGCTACTTCGCCGCCTTCCGGCAAAGCAAAGATCCTTCCACCTTCACCGTGCTGCTGGAAGACAGTGCCGCCCTGATCGGCCTGCTGATTGCGCTGGCGGGCCTGCTCGGCGCGCAATGGCTGGACATGCCCGAGCTCGATGGCGTCGCTTCCATCGGCATTGCGGCAGTACTGGCGGTGACGGCCTTCCTGCTGGCGCGCGAGACCAAGGGCCTGCTCATCGGTGAGCCGGCCCACCCGCACGTGGCCGAGTCCCTGTTGGCGCTGGCCGCGCGCGACCCGGACGTGCGTGCGGCCAACGGCGTACTGACGATGCAAATGGGCCCCAACCAGGTCGTCGCCGCGCTCAGCGCCGAATTCGAGGACAGCCGCACCACCCCGCAGATCGAGGCCTGCATCGGCCGTATCGAGGCCGCGGCACGCGATGAGCACCCAGAGCTGACTGCCCTGTTCGTCAAGCCACAAACCCCCGAGGTATGGCAAGCGCGTCGCGACGCGATGAAACGCGACGCCGAACAGCGCTGAGCGCGGCACCAGGCAACCCATCACGCTCAGGCGAACCGCTATCCATTGAGTGCGGCCCCCTCGCCGATGCGCCCGCGACCGCGTCCGTTCCGCCCCTGAATGCTCCGCCCCCGCGCGGGACCCCGGCAGCCGGTAGAATGCGCGCCCTCGCGGCCACGCCGCGCTCGTGTACGGATTCTTAGCATGCGTCTCGGCGTCGACTTCGGCACCAGCAACTCCGCCGCCGCCGCGGTGATCGACGGCCAGGTCGTGCCGGTGCGCTTCGGCGAAGCGCTGCAGTTCCGCACGACGGTGTATTTCCCCGAAGTGATGCGCGACCCGGCCAACTTCGATCTGACCCCGGCGATGGCCTACGAAGTGGAGCAACTGGTCGAGGCCGGTCGTCGCGACGCCCTGGCCGCGGGCCGTCCGCGCGAAACCGCTGCCCTGCACCGCGATGCGGTGCGTGCGGTGCGCCGGCAATGGATTGAACAGGCGGTGCGCGAGCCGCTCAGTTCGGCCGCCCTGCTGCAGAACGCGGTCTACGGCGACGATGCGCTGGAAGCGTACTTCCTGGAAAACGAAGGCAACCTGGTGCAGAGCCCCAAGTCGATGCTCGGCTACAACCTGCACCCGCGCGCGCGCCAGACCATCAGCGGCATCGCCACCCACATCCTGGAGCACATCCGCCTGACGGCTTCGCGCCAGTACGACCACAACGTCAGGCGCGTCCTGCTCGGGCGGCCGGTGCGTTTCCGCAGTTCGATCGGCGAGGCCGGCAACGCGCAGGCGCTGGACATCCTGCGTGGCGCGGCGATCGATGCCGGATTCGACGAGGTCGATTTCCTGGAAGAGCCGTCCGCCGCGGCCATGCACCACCACGCCACCAGCAGCGACCGCCACGAAGCGGTGATCGTGGACATCGGCGGCGGCACCACCGATGTCGCCCATGCCAGCGTTGGCGGCTCCCAAGCCCCGCAGGTGCACCAGGCGTGGGGCGTGCCGCGCGGCGGCACGGATATCGACCTGGCACTGAGCCTGGCCGCCTTCATGCCGCTGTTCGGTCGCGGCGTGACCCGCGTGCCCACCCACCACTACGTGGAAGCGGCGATGGTCCAGGACCTGCCTCGCCAGCGCGACTTCCGCCAGCACCGCTACGAAAACGTGCCGGCGCCCTACGAGGATCGGCTGCGCGCCCTGCAGGACACCGGCAACACCGCCCGGCTGTATCGCGCCGTGGAGCGCAGCAAGATCGCGCTGAGCGAAGACGCCATCCACGGCGAAGCGCTGGATTTCATCGAGGCCGGGCTGCATACCGACATCGCCGACGCCGTGCTGGTGCGCGCCGCTACTGCTTACCTCGATGAATTGCAGCAGTTGCTCGAACAGGTGGTGCTCGACATTGGCCACGTGCCGCCCGTGGTGTTCCTGACCGGGGGCATGTCGCGCGCCGGCTATGTACGCGACAGGGTGATGCAGTGCTTCCCTGCCGCGCGGCTGGTGCATGGCGATGCGTCCTTCGGGGTGGTGCAAGGGCTGGCACTGGCGGCCGCCTGAGCGACGAAACACTGCATCCCGCCCCCGTCCGGCACGCCGGGCGCGTTCGTCGCGGCCGCAAGGCTATGCTCGCGGTTTTCCCGCCAGGACCCGTTCATGACGATTTCCCACTACCAGGCCTCGATTCCCGCGTTCGTGCATGGGCTGCAGCAGCTTTCGCACTTGCTTGAAAAAGCCGGTGCCCACGCGCAGTCGCAGGGCCTGGAAGCGTCCAGCCTGATCGATGCCCGGCTCGCACCGGACATGTTCCCGCTCTCCGCGCAGGTGCAGCGCGCCAGCGACACCGCCAAGCTGTCGGCCAAGCGGCTGTCGGACCTGCCGGCACCGTCGATGGAAGACAACGAAACCACCTTCGACGCGCTGCAGGCCCGTATCCGGGCCACGATCGATTACCTGCAGTCGATCCCCTCCGACGCGCTCGATGCCGATCGCCGGATCACGTTGAAGTTCGGCAGCCTGCAGGCGCATTTCGACAGCGCACGCTACATCGCCGAGTTCGCCTTGCCCAACTTCTACTTCCACATCACCGCCGCCTACGCGATCTTGCGTAACCAGGGCGTGGCGATTGGCAAGCTGGATTATCTGGGCCGCATCGGCGAAGTCGAGCCGGCCTGAGGCCAGGCCGAGCTGCGCGCTGGCATCGTGGCGCAGGCCCCGTCGCACGGCGAGGGCCTGCTGGCGGTCGATGAAGCCCGACCCGTGGCTTGGCCGCCGCTGGAAATAGTGCCGAATCGGCCCCATCCCATGATCAGGCGAACCGGCGACTACAAGATGCGTCGTAGTCCGAAGGTCGCTGGAGATCCCGAGCATGGAGGCGATGCATACCCCGACGCCGGCGTCAGAGCCCTATTCATCTTCCCGTTAACGAAGCGCTACGGCAGCACCCCCTATGATGCGTCCGCGGCTTCCCGCGCCGCCTCACGCCCCACGCGTCTTTCGCGTCTTCCCGCCCTTCTGCCTTGCTGGCTTCGCGCCGGCAGGGATGTCTCACGCACCTTGGCGGGGCGCGCCCATGCCGTCGACCCGCAGGCCGGCGGCCCTCCCTGTCCTCACCAGGAGACCCCGCTCCATGCCACGCACCAGCAAGCAGAAAGTCCAGCCGACCGTCGCCCGCGCCGATGGCAAGTCGCACCCGATCAGCCGCGAGCGGATTGCCGCCGACATTGCCGCGTTCCGCAAGTCGGGCGGCCGGATCGAGGTATTGCCCACCTTTTTCCGTCCGGGCCGTCCGGCCAACGACCACGACGCCGACTGAGGCGCCCCACGGTAACGGCGGCGCCTGCGCACCCTGCGCAATCAGCCGCCGTGCCGCACTCGCACCGATCCTGAGTGCGAATCCACAGAGACGTCACCATTGCCGCCGCCCAGGCGTGCATCCAGGCTGCGACCGGGGCCGTACTCCGGCCGTTCGACCTGGCCGGCATCCGAATCGATGTCGCCACTGAAGGTCTCTACCCGCAACCGGGCCGACACCGCGCTGGGCAAGCGAAGCGAGATGCTGCCGCTCACCGTCTCCAGGCCGATGTTGCCGCCCGGCGCCAATGCACCCACGGCAATTTCCTGTGAA
>DASWQJ010000239.1:0-17149 GCA_036403795.1 Stenotrophomonas sp. | reverse complement strand
GTATGTTCGGTTTAGCCCAGCGTTCCGACCGCGGCAATCCGGAATTTCCAATCACCTCAATAGGCCGCCCACAAAGCATTTGGCACACCCCTTGCATCGCCCTGGCAACACCCCCCCACTGCCAGACGATGTCCGAGAGCGAAGACGGCGGCGAACGCACCGAACAACCTACCGCCAAGCGGCTGCGCGAAGCCCAGGAACAAGGCAACATCCCGCGCTCCCGCGAACTGGCCACCGCCGCGGTCTTCAGCGCCGGCATCTTCGCCCTCATGGGCATGTCCGGCAGCCTGTCCACCGGCGCACGCGGCTGGATGCAGGCCGCCCTGCGCCCGGACCCCCTGCTCTGGCGCGACCCCACCACGTTGTTCGGCCACTTCGGCCAACTCACCCTGCAATTGCTCTGGGTCGTGGCCCCCCTGGCCGGCATCTGCCTGCTGGCCGGGCTCGCCGGCCCCTTGCTGATGGGCGGCTTCCACTTTTCCGGCAAAGCCATCATGCCGGACCTCAACAAACTCAACCCCATCACCGGCCTGCAGCGCCTGGTCAACGGCAACAGCGTGGCCGAACTGCTGAAATCCCTGCTGCGCGTGGCCTTCGTCGGCACCGCCGCCGGCCTGGTCATCGTCCACGGCATGGGCGGCCTGCGCAGCCTGCTCAACGAGCCGCTGGAAGCGGCCATCGTCGACGGCCTGGGCTTCACCTTGCGCCTGCTGCTGGCCACCGCCGGCGCCCTGGCCCTGCTCGCCCTCATCGACGCCCCGTACCAGAAATGGAACTGGCTGCGAAAACTGAAAATGACGCGCGAAGAGATCAAGCGCGAAATGAAGGAAAGCGACGGCAACCCCGAGGTCAAGGGCCGCATCCGGCAAATGCAGATGCAGATGTCACAGCGCCGCATGATGGAAGCGGTGCCCACGGCCGATGTCGTGCTGGTCAACCCCACCCACTACGCCGTGGCCCTGAAATACGAAGGCGGCAAGATGCGCGCCCCCGTGGTCGTGGCCAAGGGTGTGGACGAAATGGCCTTCCGCATCCGCGAAATCGGCGACCGCCACCGTATTGCCGTGGTCTCGGCCCCGCCTTTGGCACGCGCCTTGTATAGGGAGGGGGAACTCGGCAAGGAAATTCCCGTGAGACTGTATTCGGCCGTCGCCCAAGTGCTGTCCTACGTCTACCAGCTGCGCGGTTGGCGCGCCGGTCCGATGCCGCAAATGCCCTCGCTCGAGGTCGATGAGTTCTCCGGCGGCAAGCCGGCGGGCAACGCATGAGCGCCCAACCGCTGAGCGCGCGCCGCGTGCTGGAGCTGGTGCGCGGCGGCCTGGGCGCCCCGCTGGTGGTGCTGGCGATGCTGGCCATGGTCGTGGTGCCGCTGGCCGCGCCCGTCCTCGATGCGCTGTTCACCTTCAACATCGCCATCTCGCTGATGGTGCTGCTGGCCGTGGTGTACGTGCAGCGCCCGCTGGAATTCACCATTTTCCCCATCGTGCTATTGATGACCACGATGCTGCGCCTGGCGCTGAACGTGGCCTCCACCCGCGTGATCCTGCTCAATGGCCAGAACGGCCACGAAGCGGCGGGCAAGGTGATCGCCTCGTTCGGCGAGTTCGTGATCGGCGGCAACTACGCGGTCGGCATCGTGGTGTTCGCGATCCTGACCATCATCAATTTCGTGGTCATCACCAAGGGTGCCGGCCGTGTGTCGGAGGTGACCGCGCGCTTCATCCTCGATGCTATGCCCGGCAAGCAGATGGCCATCGATGCCGACCTCAACGCCGGCCTGTTGACCCGCGAGGAGGCCAAGGCCCGGCGCGAAGAAGTCCGCGAAGAAGCCGATTTCTACGGCGCGATGGACGGCGCCAGCAAGTTCATCCGCGGCGATGCGATCGCCGGCATCCTGATCCTGTTCATCAACATGCTGGGCGGCCTGGCCGTCGGCGTGCTCCAGCACGACATGCCCTTTGGCGAAGCGGCGTCCACCTACACCTTGCTGTCGATCGGCGACGGTCTGGTGGCGCAGCTGCCGGCGCTGCTGGTGTCTTCCTCGGTGGCCATGCTGGTCACCCGCGCCTCGCGCGCCCAGGACATGAGCCAGGCCATGATTGGCCAGGTGTTCGGCCAGCATCGGGCGCTGGCCGTGGCCGCGGCGATCCTGGGCCTGGTGGGCCTGGTCCCGGGCATGCCCAATGTCGCCTTTTTGACGCTGGCGCTGATCCTGGGCTTCATTGCCTGGAAACTGCACAAGCGTATCGCCGACGCCCCCGCGGCCGACAGCGATGCCGGCGCCGCTCGCGCCGGTTTGCCGGGCAGCCCGGCCGCGCCCTCGCCCGGCGCCGAACTGAGCTGGGACGAGCTGCGCCCCATTGATCCGCTGGGCCTGGAAGTGGGCTACCGGCTGATCCCGCTGGTGGACAAGGCGCAAGGCGGCGAATTGATGGCGCGCATCAAGGGCGTGCGTCGCAAGCTCACCCATGACATCGGCTTTTTGATCCCGCCGGTGCATATCCGCGACAACCTCGAGCTGGCCGCCAACGCCTACCGCCTGTTGGTACACGGCGTGCCGGTGGCCACCGCCGACATCCACCCGGACCGTGAGCTGGCGCTGGATCCCGGCGGCGCGCTGGGGCCGCTGGACGGCATCGCCGGCAAAGACCCGGCCTTCGGCCTGGACGCGGTGTGGATCCAACCGCATCAGCGTGCCCATGCCGAGTCGATCGGCTACACCGTGGTCGACCCGGCCACGGTGGTGGCCACCCATCTGTCGCACCTGATCCGCGAACACGCGCCGGAATTGCTCGGCCATGAGGAGGTCCAGCAATTGCTGGCCAACCTGGCCAAGACCGCGCCCAAGCTGGTCGAGGACCTCACGCCCAAGGCGTTGCCGCTGTCGGTGGTGGTGCGCGTGCTGCAAAACCTGTTGGTGGAGCGCATTCCGGTGCGCCAGCTGCGCAAGATCGTCGAGGCGCTGGTCGAGCACGCCCCGCACAGCCAGGAGCCCAACGCCCTCACCGCGTCGGTGCGCACCTCGCTGGGTCGCTTCATCGTTCAGGAGATCGCCGGAATGTCGGCGGAGCTGCCGGTATTCACCCTGGCTCCGCAACTGGAACGCGTCTTGCAAGACTCCACGCAAGGGAACGGTGTCGCACTGGAACCCGGATTGGCCGAGCGCCTTCACCAGAGTCTGGCCGACTGCGTCGGCAAGCAGGAAGCGCGCAACGAGCCGGCCGTGGTGCTGGTACCCGGAACGGTCCGCGCCGCGCTGGCGCGCCTGGTCCGGCACAGCGTCCCCTCACTGTCGGTCCTGGCCTACAGCGAAGTCCCCGAAGACAAGCGGCTCAAGCTGGTCGGCACCATCAGCTAAGCCACGTTCCACCCGATCTGCGCCCTCCACCGACACACGATTCACCAGACCCGGCCTCTCATGAAGATCAAACGATTCGTCGCCCCCGACATGCGCACCGCCTTCAAGATGGTGCGCGCCGAGCACGGTCCGGATGCGGTCATCCTGTCCAACCGTCGTACCGATGAAGGCATCGAGATCGTCGCTGCCAGCAACTACGACGAAGCGTTGGTGCTGCGGGCATTGGACAACGCCCGCACCGATCAGAAACCGGCGTCCGCCGCGTCGCCGGCCCGCGCCGAATCGTCGACGTCGGCCACCCTCGATACGCCTGCCACCGCGACCAGGCGCCGCGTTCCCTCGCCGGCCGATGCCATGATTGCAGCCATGGCCGAGCGCCAGCCCGCACGCGCCGCCAGCCCGGGGCGTGCCGTGTTTTCGCTCGACGCCGTGACACCGCCGGCCGCGCCGGCGACGGCCGCTGCGCCGAGGTCCGCCCTCGCCAACGCCTTGTCACGCGCCGATCGCAACAGCATTCCCGAAGAAGTGTTTGCCGCGTTCGCCGAGGCCGCCCAGCCTCAGCTGCCCGTCGCTGCACCATCGCCTGCGCCGGCCGCGACGCTGTCGCAAGCGCGTCCGACCACGCGTATCGAAGCGAACGACGCTGCGCCATCCGCAAGCAAACGCGCGGTGTTTACCGACGCGCTGGCCGAGGCCGCTGCCGAAGCATCCTTCGCACCGGCCATCGAGATCCACGTCACCCGCGTGCGCGCCCCGCAGGCCGATGCCGATCCGGACTTCGACCTGGACACCACCCTGCCGCGCATTGCCGCACCCACGCCGTTGGCCCAGCCCATCGTGGCGCCGGTCGCGGCCGTGCCTGCGCTGCCCGCGCCCCAGAGCGATGAGCAGTTGGCCCAGCTGCGCGACGAATTGGCGCTGATGCGCCAGATGATCGAGCGCGAAATGAACCGCCTCACCGACGAGCGCCTGCGCGGCTCGCCGGTGCGTGCCCAGGCGCTGGAGCTGCTGGACGATTACGGCTTCGACGCAGGCCTGACGCGCGATGTCGCCCTGCAGATCCCGCCGGATTCGGAAATGCATCGCGGCCGCGGCCTGATGCTGGGGCTGCTGTCCAAGCGCCTGCCGATCGCCCCGGTCGATCCGCTGCAGGCGGGTGGGATCATTGCCCTGATCGGCCCCACCGGCGCCGGCAAGACCACCACGATCGCCAAGCTGGCTTCGCGCTTTGCCGCCGAGCACGCCCCGCGCGACGTCGCGCTGGTCACCACCGACACGCTGCGCGTCGGTGGCCGCGAGCAACTGCACAGCTACGGTCGCCAGCTCGGCATCGCCGTGCACGAGGCCGACAGCGACCACGGCCTGATCGCCCTGCTCGAGCGCCTGAAAGACTACAAGCTGGTGCTGATCGACACCGCCGGCATGGGCCAGCGCGATCGCGCCCTGGCCGCGCAGTTGCACTGGCTGCGCGCCGCGCGCCAGGTCACCTCCTTGCTGGTCCTACCCGCCAATGCCCATTTCGCCGACCTGGACGAAGTGGTCCGCCGCTTCGCCACCGCCAGCCCGCAGGGCGTGGTGCTGACCAAGCTGGACGAGACCGGCCGGTTCGGCAGCGCCTTGTCGGTGGTCGTGGACCACCAATTGCCCATCACCTGGGTCACCGACGGCCAGCGCGTGCCCGAGGACCTGCACCGTGCCAATGCGGCCAGCCTGGTGCTTCGCCTTGAAGATTTGCGCCGCGCTGCCGATAAGCCCTGTACTCCGGAGCACACCCATGCAGTCGCGTGAATACGCCAAGCTGACCAACGCCTTCCCGCTGACGGCAACCCGTAGCGAGCCCTTGGGCCCGGTGCGTACGATTGCCGTGACCGGTGGCAAGGGCGGCGTGGGCAAGACCAACCTGTCGGCCAACCTGGCGGTGGCGCTGGCCGATATGGGCAAGCGCACGCTGCTGCTGGACGCCGACCTGGGCCTGGCCAACCTGGACGTGGTGCTCGGTCTGTCGCCCAAGTTCACCCTGGCCGACCTGATCGCCGGGCGCTGCTCGCTGGAAGACGTGCTGCTCGAAGGCCCGGGGGGCGTGCTGGTCGTACCGGCCGCCTCCGGCCGCCGTCACATGGCCGAGCTTGCGCCCGCCCAGCACGTGGGCCTGGTCAACGTGTTCTCCGAGTTGGAGCGCGACCTGGACGTGATGGTCATCGACACCGCTGCCGGCATCACCGACAGCGTGCTGACCTTCTGCCAGGCCGCCCAGGACACCGTGGTGGTGGTCTGCGACGAGCCGGCCTCCATCACCGACGCCTACGCCTTGATCAAGGTGCTCTCGCGCGAGCGCGGCGTGGACCGCCTGCAGATCGTGGCCAACATGGTGCGCGACCCCAACGAAGGCCGCCTGCTGTACGACAAGCTATCGCGCGTGTGCGAGAAATTCCTGGGCGATGTCTCGCTCAACTACCTGGGCCACGTGCCGCAGGACGATTGGCTGCGACTGGCCGTGCAACGCCAGCAGCCGGTGATCAAGGCGTATCCGGCCAGCCCGTCGGCGCTGGCCATCGCCGAGATCGCACGCCGCACTTCGCGTTGGCAGGCGCCCACGGCGGCGCGCGGCAACGTCGAGTTCTTCGTCGAGCGCATCATCCAGCGGGGGGTGGCCGCATGAACGCCGCCGCCCAATACCGCGCGGTGCAACGCGCCAGCGACGCCACCGAATGCGTGACCCGCCATGCCGACCTGGTGCGCCGCATCGCCCACCACCTGGCCGCGCGCTTGCCCGCCAGCGTGGAGATCGACGACCTGGTGCAGGCCGGCATGATCGGCCTGATCGAGGCCTCGCGGTCCTATGACGCCGACCAGGGCGCTTCTTTCGAAACCTATGCCTCGATCCGCATCCGCGGCTCGATGATCGATGAAATCCGGCGGGGCGATTGGGTGCCGCGCTCGGTCCACCGCCGCGCGCGCGATGCCGCCGCAGCGATCCGCAAGATTGAGCAGACCACGGGCCGTGCCGCCGCCGCCACCGAAGTGGCCGCCGTGCTGGAAATGCCGCTGCCCGAATACCTGCGGCTGATGGAAGACGCCTCGCGCGGCCAGGTACTGAGCCTGGAATCGCGCGTGGAGGACCATGGCGAACTGGACACCGTCGCCAAGGGCGGCCCCAATCCGCAGCAGATGTTCGAGCGTGGCGAATTCGGTCGCGAACTGGGCAAGGCCATCGGCCTGTTGCCCGAACGCGAACAGCTTGTGCTCTCGCTGTACTACGAGCAGGAATTGAACCTGAAAGAAATCGGCGCCGTGCTCGGCGTGAGCGAATCGCGCGTGTGCCAGATCCACGGCCAGGCCGTGGTGCGACTGCGCGGTCGCCTCAAGAGTTTCGAACTGGCCGATGCCGGCGTGGAAGACCGAGAATGATTGTTTTGCCTGTAAGGAGCCTGACGTGAACAAGAACATGCGAATCCTGATCGTGGACGACTTCTCGACGATGCGCCGCATCGTCAAGAATCTGCTGGGCGATCTGGGCTTCACCAACACCGCCGAGGCCGAAGACGGCAACAGTGCCCTGGCCGCGCTGCGCGCCGGTCCCTTCGACTTCGTGGTCACCGACTGGAACATGCCGGGCATGACCGGCATCGAGCTGCTCAAGGCCATCCGTGCCGACGACAAGCTCAAGAGCCTGCCGGTCTTGATGGTCACGGCCGAGGCCAAGCGCGAGCAGATCATCGAAGCGGCGCAGAGCGGCGTGAACGGCTACATCATCAAGCCGTTCACCGCGCAGACGCTGCAAGAGAAGCTGGGCAAGGTCTTCGAGCGGCTGGCGGCGACTGCCTGATGAACGTCGCTTCCGAAACCCAAGCCGAGCGAAAGTTGCTGATCGACCGCCTGCAAGGCGCGCTGGACGCACTCGAGCACAACGACGACGCAGCCTGGCGCCGCGAAATCGACGCCCTGGCCGCGTGGCGCACCCGCCCGATGATGCAGGGCTTGAGCCGACTGGCCCGCGAGTTGGGCCAGGCGCTGGGCGAACTGCCGACGGTGTCCGAGGAAGCCGGCGAGCTCGACGATGCCTGCGCCCGCCTGGACCACGTCGTGGCGATGACCGAACAGGCCAGCCACCGCACGCTGGACCTGGCCGAGGAATGCCGCACGCTCGCCGACCAGCTGGCCGCAGGCGGGCTGGGCGGCGAGCAGAGCGAGTTGCTCGACAAGATTCGCCACAACCTCACCGAAATGGCGTTGACGCAGAGCTTCCAGGATCTCACCGGGCAGATCATCCGCCGCGTGGCCGGCATCGTGCGCCGCGTGCACGAGGGCTTTGGTGCGCTCGGCCTGCCGCCCAAGGACGAAGCTCGCCCCGGCCTCGCCGGACCGGCGGTCGTCGGGCTGGATCGTCATGCCGTTTCGCAAGCCGGCGCCGACGACCTGCTGTCGGAACTGGGGCTGTAATCGATGAGCGCCGTACCGGACGACATCGCTGCCGAATTCGTCGTCGAGGCCCAGGAAATCGTGGATCGCCTGGGCGAACAGCTGGTGTCGCTGGAACAGGCGCCGCAAGACAGCGAACAACTCAACGCGGTATTCCGCGGCTTCCACACGCTCAAGGGCGGCGCCGGCTTTTTGGCGATCCACCCGATGGTCGAGTTGTGCCATGCCGCCGAAGACACGCTGGGCAAAGCACGAGCCGGTGAGATCCACTTGCTGGCGCAGCATTTCGATGCCGCCCAGCAATCGCTGGACCACCTGCAGGCAATGCTCGATGCGGTGTCCGCCGGCGAAGAGCCACCGCATGCGCCTGCCGCGCTGATCGCCCAGTTCGACGCGCATGGCACGGCGCCTGTCGTCGTGACGCCGGTCGCATCCACCGTCGGCGCGTTCACCGCCAGCGACGACGATCTCATTGGCGATGACGAATTCGAAGCCCTGCTGGACCAGTTGCACGGTGCAGCGGCCCCCGGCGCGCTCCTGCCCAGTACACCTGCGACGGCACCGCGGCCTGCGGCTCCCCGCGTGGCCCCCGCCAAGCCCGCCGCTGCCGGTGCGCCGGCGGCGGCCAAGCCCGCCGAGGTCGAACACACGGTGCGCGTGGACACCAAGCGCCTGGATGCCATCGTCAACCTGATCGGCGAACTGGTGCTGTCGCGCAACCGACTCAAGACCTTGCGCGTGCGCCTGCGCGACGAGGAACTCGATCGCGCCGTCAGCACCCTGGACATCGCCACCGCACGCCTGCAATCGGCCGTGATGCGCACGCGCATGCAGCCGGTGGGCAAAGTCTTCTCGCGCTTCCCCAAGGTGGCCCGCGACGTTGCCCGATCGTTGCAGAAGGAAGTCGAACTCGAACTGGTGGGCGCCGAAACCGAGCTGGATCGCAACCTGGTTGAAGCCTTGGCCGATCCGCTGGTGCACCTGGTGCGCAATGCCATCGACCACGGCGTGGAATCGCCCGCGCTGCGCGAGGCCTCCGGCAAGCTGCGCAGCGGGCACGTGCGCCTGTCCGCGCAGCAGGAAGGCGACTACGTCAGCATCGAAGTGCAGGACGACGGCGCCGGCATCGACCCCGAGCGCCTGCGCGAAAAGGCCCGCGAAAAAGGCCTGATCGACCACGAAGCCGCCGCTCGCCTGAGCACCGACGAGTGTCTGCACCTGATCTTCCTGCCGGGTTTTTCGACCAAGGCCGAAGTCACCGACATCTCCGGTCGCGGCGTGGGCATGGATGTCGTGCAGTCGCGTATCCGCGAGCTCAGCGGCACCATCCAGATCCAGTCCGAACTGGGACGCGGCAGTCGCTTCATGATCCGCGTGCCGTTGACCCTGGCGATCCTGCCCACCTTGTTGGTGCAGGCCGGCGAACACGTTTATGCGCTGCCGTTGGCCCGCGTGGTCGAAGTGCTGCATGCACCGCAGACCTCGCTGGGCTGGTTCGATGGACGCGCGGTGCTGGACCGTCGTTCGCACACGCTGCCGCTGATCGATCTGCGCCGCTGGCTGGGCGTGGAACCGGTGCCGACGCAGCTGCTGACCGTGGTCCTGTTGCAGGCCGGTGAAGCCCGCTTCGGCCTGGTCGTGGACCAGGTACGCGGTCGCGAAGAAGTGGTGATCAAGCCGCTGCCGCGCGCCTTGCGGGGCTTGCCCGGCTACGCCGGCGCCACGTTGATCGGCGATGGCCGCATGTCACTGATCCTGGATGTGGACGGGTTGCGCGCGAGCGATTGAGCTCGACCACCCCGCCCGCATTCGACATCAGGCGAAACGCAATCCATTTAAATCAACGCTATAAGCCGGGAACCCCAAGTGTGCATGTCGGCCGGCCGAATCCGCGCCGCACGCTCGGCGGTCAGTCTGCTGGCCACTGCTGACGCGCGTGCACGACGCGCACCACCGTGATAGCGGATGGTGTAACGGCGTAGACGAGGACGTAGTGGCTGTGAACCACGAGCTCGCGCGTGCCCTCAACGGCACCAGGACGGCCAATACCCGGCTGATCAAGCAGCGATCGGGCACGCTCGTGAATTCGCATGCTTAACTTGACCGCAGCCTCGGGATCCTCGCCGGCGATGTGGTTGAAGATCCGCTCGCGGTCTTTGTGAGCAGGCCAAGTCCATCGCAAAACCCTCATCGAGCTTTTTTCTGCCTGCCCGTCGCCGCACTCATCTGACGAGCCAGTGCCTTCTCATGAAGCTCGGCAAAATGGCGCTCGGTTTCTTCGTCGGAGTACACCTGCCCCTTTGCCGCGGCATCGAGGCCCAGCGCGACCTGGCCGCGAAACCACGCGTCGTAAGGCGCTCGATCGTGCGACTGTTCAACCGTCGCTCGCATGAAGTCGCGCAGCAACTGCGCGGCGTTCCGGTCTTGGCCCTTTGCCACCTCAGCGAACGCACTTTTGAGCTGCTCGTCCACCCGAAACGTTAATGTGCTGTCGGTCATGACGCCGCCAATGTGTTACATGCGAAGGCAAATGTAACACATCAATGGACTGGGAAAGCGAGGCAACGGGGGCCCCGGCGGCTCCTTTGCGATGCGGCCGCCGCTTTCAGCAAGCACGTCCTCAACGCGTTCCAGCCTCAGCCGCAGGACGTGGCCGACCAAAACTGTGACGCGGTTCCATTGCCCACCGCTAACCACTCAAGTCGCCTGAACACGGGCCGATACCGCCTGCATGGACAGACTCAGCCTTACCGGAATCCTCCTGGCCCTGGCTTCGCTGGCCGGCGGCAGCATCCTCAAGGGCGCCGGACTGGCGTCACTGTGGTCGCCCGCCGCCTTCGTGATCGTGATCATCGGCACGCTCGCGGCGATCCTGCTGCATACCGCCCCGCCGGTGTTCGCACGCGCATTCAAGATCGTGGGCTGGATCTTCAATCCGCCGCTGAGCGATCGCGAGGAACTGCTCCAGCAGATCGTGGAATGGAGCAACATCGCGCGCCGCCAGGGCCTGCTCGGCCTGGAGAGCCAGGTCAGCCGCCAGGACGACCCGTTCCTGCAGAAAGGCCTGCAAATGCTGGTCGACGGCGTAGAGCCCGAAGCCATCCGACGCATGCTCGAGATCGAATTGGAACAACAGGAAAAACGCGACCTCGCCGCCGCGCGGGTGTTCGAAGGCATGGGCATCTACGCCCCTACCCTGGGCATCATCGGCGCGGTGCTGGGCTTGATTGCGGTGATGAAGAACCTCGCCGATCCCAGCAAGCTGGGCCACGGCATCGCCGCCGCATTTACCGCCACCATCTACGGCATCGCTTCGGCCAACCTGTTGTTCCTGCCGGTCGCCGCCAAGCTCAAGGGCGTGATCCATCGCAGCAGCGGCGAACGCGAGATGATCATCGAAGGCCTCATCTCGATCGCCCAGGGCGAGAACCCGCGCAACATCGAGTCGCGCCTCAACGGCTACCTGCACTGATATGGCGCGCCGCCGCCACCCGGAAGAACACCACAACCACGAGGCGTGGGCGATTCCGTATGCCGACCTGATGACGCTGTTGCTGGCATTTTTCGTGGTGATGTACGCGATCTCCTCGCTCAACGAGGGCAAGTACCGGGTGATGGCCGATGCGCTCACCGCCGCATTTGGCGGTGCCCCGCGCACCATCAATCCGGTGCAGGTCGGCAACAACCAGATGCAGGGCGCCAACTGGGACCGACCCTCGCCGATCAAGTCCGGCGCCAAAAGCGGTCCCACCGCACCCTCGCCCACCCCCGATCCCACGCTGCTGCCCTCGATGGCCTCGCAGATGCGCATGCCGGTGTCGCTGCGCAACCAGGACCAGCTCAATCGCGCGCAGCGCCAGCTCGATGCGGTGGCGATACAGCTGGGCAAGGCACTGTCGCCCTTGATCGAAAAGAAGCTGATCAGCGTGCGCCGCTCGGATCTGTGGATCGAGGTCGAGATCAACAGCGACATCCTGTTCGACACCGGCTCGGCCAGCCTGGACCGCAGCGCCAACGACACCCTGGCCACCTTGGCCCAGGTGCTGCGCGATGCGCCCAATGGCGTGCGCGTGGAGGGCTACACCGACAACCAGCCCATCGCCACGCTGCAGTTTCCTTCCAACTGGGAGCTATCGGCTGCGCGCGCGGCCAGCGTCGTGCATCTGTTTGCGGACCAGGGCCTGGAGCCGGGTCGGCTGGCGATGGTCGGCTATGGAGAATTCCGCCCGCGTGCCGATAACAGCACAGAGGCCGGCCGCAACGCCAATCGGCGCGTGGTGCTCATCATCCTCGCCGACTCGGCTGCGAACCTGGCGCCACAACCGCCATCGCCGCCGCAGTTGCAGGCTGGCCCGTCCGCACCGTCGACCCCGATGGCCAGCGGACAACCGCCCTCTCCGGGCGTCGGCCCGGCCGGCGTCCCCGCCGTGATTGAAGGAGTGAACTGATGCGCATCTGGGCGATCGCCAACCAGAAGGGTGGCGTGGGCAAGACCACCACCACGCTGGCGCTGGGCCGCGGGCTGGCCGCGCTTGGCCACCGTGTGCTGCTGATCGATCTGGATCCCCATTCTTCGCTCACGCGCGCCTTTGGGGTGCCGCTGGATCCGCCGCCGCGTGGCGTGCTCGACCTGTTCGCCACCCCGCCGGTCGATCTGGCCGGGCTGCTGCGCGACAGCGCCATCCCCAACCTGTCCTACGTGTGCGCGCAGACCGCGCTGGCCACGCTGGAGCGTCGCAGTGCCAACCAACCGGGCCTGGGCCTGGCGCTGCAGAACGCACTGACCCGTCACGCACGCCACCACGATTACATCCTGCTCGACTGCCCGCCCACGCTGGGCCTGTTGATGATCAATGCCTTGGCCGCGGCCGACCGCCTGGTCATCCCCACCCAGGCCGAACCGCTGGCCTTGCACGGGCTGGCCGGCATGAACCGCACCGCCGACATGGTGCAGCGCTCGCGCCGCCGCGATCTGCCGGTGTCGATCCTGCCGACGCTGTTCGACCGCCGCACCCGCGTGGGCAACGAAACCCTCAAGCAAATGCAGGACAGCTACGGCGATCGCGTCTGGGAAGACGCCATTCCCGTGGACACCCGCATCTGCAACGTCGAAACGCTCACTCAACCCAGCGTGCCCGGCGACTACCCCGGTCGCGGACTGTCGGCTTACCGTCGGGCGCTGGAATGGGTGCTGTCGATGGACGGCCAGGCGATGGAGCAAGCAGCGTGAATGCGGTCGAAGCACTGGACGACTATCTGCTGGGATTGCTGTCCGAGGTCGCCCCAGCCGAAGCGGACAAGCGGGAAGGCGCGGCCGACCTGTTGGCCGACGCGGTTGATCCGACCTCGGCCGGCGCGCCTGCGGTCGAACCGGCGACGGTCGCGATGAACATCGACGCCACCGCCGACCTGCTCGCCGAGATGGACGCCGATCCCGCGTTCGCCGCCGCCACGCCGCGCGCTGCCGCAAAGCCCGATATCACCGCCGACCTGCTGGCCGAGATGGACGCCGATCCCGCTTTCGCTGCGGCCATCCCGAGCGTCGCCGCAAAGCCCGACATCACCGCCGACCTGCTCGCCGAGATGGACGCCGATCCCGCGTTCGCTGCCGCCACTCCGCACGCCGCCGCAAAGCCGGACATCACCGCCGATCTGCTGGCCGAGATGGACGCCGATCCCGCGTTCGCGGCGGCCGCGCCCGTTCCGTTTTCCACCGCGGCCGCCGCGCCCGCCCGCGCCAACCCGGCCCCGGCTGCGCCCGCCGCCGCGATCGGTCCGGTTGCGCGCCGCACGCCCCCGCGCGCGGCCGCCTTGCCGCCGCACATCCAGGCGATGTTCCAGCCCACACCGGTCGTTGCCGACTCCCACCGGCGCGCCGCCGATCGCAGCACCCGCTGGCTGCGCCTGCGCTGCGGCGAACAAACCTACGCCCTGGAGTTGCTCAAGGTGCAGGAAGTCGTGCTGCCCGTGCCGCTGCTGCCGTTGCGCGGCGCCCAGCGCTCGATCCTGGGCATCATGAATCTGCGCGGCCAGGTGGTGCCCGTGCTCGACCTGGGCGTGCGCCTGGGCAGCACCCCGATCGACAGCGACGCCCAGACCCGCGTGGTGGTCCTCGAGGAAAACGGCGAGACCATGGGCCTGCGCGTCTCGGCCGTGGAAGACGTCACCAGCCTGAGCGACCAGCACATCGAGCCGCCGGACAACACCCGGCTGTGCCGCATCTCCAATCACTTGTTCCGCGGCGTGGCGCGACTCGGCCAGCAGCCCATGATCCTGCTCGACGCCAGCGAACTGCTGCACTGAACCGTTCCGGACGGCGCTTAAAGTTCCGCGCCGGCCGGCCGTTAAATGAACTGGAACCACCCGTTCGGAGCCCCGATGAGCACCGTGTCACTGGGCGAGGATCTCGGAATCGAGACCAGCGCCGACCTCAAGCAGACATTAGCCAGCCACCTTTCACAGGATGGCCAAGTGCTGCTGGACGCCGGCCAGGTCCGTCGCATCCACACCGCCAGCGTGCAAGTGCTGTGCGCCTTTTTCGACGCCCGTCGAAAGGCCGGCCGCGCCACTGGCTTCGACGGCTGCAATGAAACCTTCAAGGATGCGGCGCGCCTGCTCGGCGTCAGCGCCGTGCTGGGCCTGGCCGCATCCAACGACAACCTGAAATCTGTGGAGAACGCGGCATGAGCGCACGTATCTTGGTGGTGGACGATTCGGCGTCGATGCGCCAGATGGTCTCCTTCGCCCTCACCTCGGCCGGCTTTGCCGTCGAAGAAGCCGAAGACGGCGCCGTCGCGCTCGGTCGTGCCAAGGGCCAGCGCTTCAATGCGGTCGTGACCGACGTCAACATGCCCAACATGGACGGCATCGCGTTGATCCGCGAATTGCGCCAGCTGCCCGATTACAAGTTCACCCCGCTGCTGATGCTCACCACCGAATCGGCCGCCGACAAGAAGTCCGAAGGCAAGGCGGCCGGTGCCACCGGCTGGTTGGTCAAGCCGTTCAACCCCGAACAGCTCGTGGCCACCGTACAGAAAGTCCTCGGCTGATCGACCGTTTCGCTCTGCCTTCCCGCCCCCGCTTGACCGACCCGGACCGCGTGCCATGAGCATGGACCTGCAACGTTTCCACGCCACCTTCTTCGAGGAAAGCCGCGAAGGGCTGGATGCGATGGAGGCTGGATTGCTTTCGCTGGAAGAAGGCAGCCAAGGGCCGGACACGATCAACTCGGTGTTCCGCGCCGCGCATTCGATCAAGGGAGGCGCGGCCACGTTCGGCTTCGAATCCATCGCCTCGTTGACCCACGTGCTGGAAACACTGCTCGACGAACTGCGCTCGGGCAAGCGCCCGCTGGAACCCAGTGCCGTCGATGCGATGCTCGGTTCGGTCGACGTGCTGCGCGCCCTGTTGCGCGAAGCCGAACACGGCCAGCCGGCCGATCCGGCAGCGGTGCAGGCGGTGCTGGCACGACTGAACGCCGTACTGACCGGCCAGGCTGCCACGCCGGCCGCCGCGGCGGCCATCGTGCAGAAAGAAGAAGAGCCCGAGGCCTGGCACATCGGCTTTACGCCTTCGCCCTCATTGTTCATGAGCGGCAACGACCCGCTGCGCATCATCCGCGAACTCGAACACCTCGGCCCGCTGCAGATCGCCGCGCGCCTGGAGCGCCTGCCCGGCTTCGAGCAGATCGATCCGATGGAGGCCTACTTGGCCTGGGACCTGGGCCTGATCGGCAAGATCCCGCGCAGCAAGATCGAAGACACCTTCGCCTGGGTCGTGGACGACTGCGAACTGGACATCCGCCCGATGCCGGTGCCCGCACCGCCGGCCAGCCTGGCCATCGACGCACCGGCCGCCGCACCCGCACCGGCACCGGTCGCCGCCACTGCACTGGCCAATGCCCCGGCCGCCAACGCCCCGACCGCCGCGGCCAGCGAGGCAGAAACCTCCATCCGCGTCAGCGTGGACAAGGTCGATGCGCTGATCAACCTGGTCGGTGAACTAGTCATCACCCAGGCCATGCTCAAAGCCGTGTCCGGCGACCTGGAAGCCGGCCTGGCCGAGCGCTTGTCCGCTGGCCTGGACCTGCTGGAGCGCAATACCCGCGACCTGCAGGAAGCGGTCATCAGCGTGCGTATGCTGCCGGTGGACGCGGTATTCCGCCGCTTCCCGCGCCTGGTTCGCGACCTCTCCACCCGCCTGGGCAAGCAAGTGCGCCTGCGCACGCTGGGCGAAGGCACCGAACTGGACAAGGGCCTGATCGAAAAGATCGCCGACCCGCTCGTGCACCTGGTGCGCAACTCCATCGACCACGGCCTGGAACTGCCCGATGCGCGTCGCGCCGACGGCAAGGACGAGACCGGCACGATCACGTTGGCGGCCTCCCACCAGGGCGGGCACATCGTCATCGAAGTCAGCGATGACGGCCGCGGCCTCAATCGCGAAAAGATCCTGGCCAAGGCGGCCGAACGCGGCATCGCCGTGCCGGACAACCCCACCGACACCCAGGTGTGGGACCTCATCTTCGCGCCCGGCTTCTCCACCGCCGACGCGGTCACCGACCTGTCCGGCCGCGGCGTGGGCATGGACGTGGTCCGCCGCAACATCCAGGCCCTGGGCGGCGAAGTGCAAGTGGAAAGCCGCGCCGGCCACGGCACCCGCACGCTGATCCGCCTGCCGCTCACCCTGGCCATCCTCGACGGCATGACCGTCTCGGTCGCTGGCGAAACGCTGATCCTGCCCCTGGCCTACGTACTCGAAGCCCTGCAACCGCAGGCTGCCGACATCCGCACCATGGCCGGCGAAGGCCGCGTGCTGCGGGTACGTGGTGAGTACCTGCCGATCCTGTCGCTCAGCGATTACTACGGCTACGCCGGCGAACGCAGTGTCGACCCTCTGGTCGTGGTGGTGGAAGGCGATGGCCAGAAGATCGCCCTGGAAGTAGATGAACTCGTCGGCCAGCAGCAAGTCGTCGTCAAGAACATCGAAAACAACTATCGCCGCATCGGCGGCATCTCCGGCGCCACCATCCTGGGCGACGGCCGCGTCGCACTGATCGTGGACATCGGCGGGCTGGTGCGCTCGTTGAAAGTGGTAGCCCAAGCCGCGTAAGCAACCTGCTGGCGGCCATGCCAGAACAAACGCCGCATGCGCCGGCTGAGACTCGGCGCCAATCAGGCTGGCTAAAGATGGCGTTGCTCCAGCGCTTGGAGCGCATCGGATGCGCCGCGATCGGCGACCCTTGCTTTCGGAGCACCTTCAGTCTGGTGCGACCGGCGGCGCGACTACAGGCGGGAACTTGCATTGCTCGCTGGACGCGCTCGAATCGTTTCGACGCGATCGGATGGGCCCCGACGTGGCCTGCAAGGCTTC
>DASWQJ010000238.1:0-10045 GCA_036403795.1 Stenotrophomonas sp. | reverse complement strand
CTCCTTGGGCTTGGGCACCACTTGGGCCCACGCAGTGCAACAGATACCCCATGCGGCGATGGCCAACGCCATGCGCCAGGCACGAACAGTCCTCACGATCACTTCCCCCTATAAACCGGACAGCCTTCCTCCCGATTGCATCCTAACCGCACTAGCGCGGTCGCGCACACGCCTGGGCCGGCCCAGGCGCCGAAAAGGCCGCTGCTACAATCTCACGCTACTGCGCGGGGCCGGGTCCGGCGCCGCGTCGCCGCCACCCGCTCCGGGCCAGCCATGACCAGTACCGCCGAACTGACCTCGCCTTCTTCCGCCAATGCGCCGGCGATCGGCCAGTTGGATTCGGACTACACCCTCGAACACAAGTACACCCGCAGCGACGGGCGCATCTTTCTGTCCGGGGTGCAGGCACTGGTGCGCCTGCCGCTGATGCAACGCCTGCGCGACCAGGCGGCGGGGCTCGACACCGCCGGCTTCATCAGCGGCTACCGCGGCAGCCCGCTGGGCGGCCTGGACCTGGAGCTGTGGCGCGCACGCACGCACCTGGATGCGGCGCGCGTGAAGTTCACGCCGGGCCTCAACGAGGACCTCGCCGCCACGATGGTGTGGGGCACGCAGCAGACCCATTTGTTCCCGGGCGCCAAGGTCGATGGCGTGTATGGCATGTGGTACGGCAAGGGCCCCGGCGTGGACCGCACCGGCGATGTGTTCAAGCATGCCAATGCCGCGGGCACCTGGCGCCATGGTGGCGTGCTGGCGCTGGCCGCCGACGACCACGCCTGCCGCAGCTCGACCCTGCCCCACGGCAGCGAAGACGAGTTCGTCAGCGCGATGATGCCGGTGCTCAATCCGGCCGGGGTGCAGGACATCCTGGACCTGGGCCTGGTGGGCTGGGCGATGAGCCGCTTCACCGGGCGCTGGATCGGCTTCAAGACGATCGCCGAAAACGTCGAATCGTCCGCATCGGTGGAGGTCGATCCGTTCGCCCGTCGCATCGTGATCCCGGAAGACTTCGCCCTGCCGCCGGACGGGCTGGGCATCCGCTGGCCCGATCCGCCGATGGACCAGGAGATGCGCCTGCATCGCTATGCCGTCAAGGCGGCCCAGGCCTTTGCGCGGGCCAACGGCCTGGACCGCGTGGTGATGGATTCGCCCCGTGCGCGGCTGGGCATCGTCACCACCGGCAAGAGTTACCTGGATGTGCTGCAGGCGCTGGAATACCTGGGCCTGGACGAGCACGCCTGCGCGCAGATCGGCATCCGCCTGTACAAGGTCGCCATGACCTGGCCACTGGAGCCCGAAGGCATCAGCCGGTTTGCGCATGGGCTGGAAGACATCGTGGTGGTGGAAGAAAAGCGCGCCTTCATCGAGCGCCAGATGAAGGAGCTGTTCTACAACTGGCCCGCCAACGCGGGCCCGCGCCCGAGCATTGTCGGCAAGTACGACGAGGCCGGCGAGTGGATCCTGCCGTCCACGGGCGAGCTCACCCCGGCCACGATCGCCGGGGTGATCGGACGCCGCATCCAGCGGTTCTTCGACAGCGAATCCATTTCGCAGCGGCTGCACTGGATGGATATCAAGGAGGCGGAAATGGCCCGCCCGCGCGCGGTGTTTCCGCGCGTGCCGCACTATTGCTCGGGCTGCCCGCACAACACTTCCACGGCCGTGCCGGAGGGTTCCCGCGCCATGGGCGGCATCGGCTGCCATTACATGGTGACGTGGATGGACCGCTCCACCGATACGTTCACCCACATGGGTGGCGAAGGCGTGACCTGGTCGGGGCAGGCGGCGTTCACCGACACGCCGCACGTGTTCCAGAACCTGGGAGACGGCACGTATTTCCACAGTGGTTCGCTGGCGATCCGCCAGTCGATCGCCACCGGCGTCAACATCACCTACAAGATCCTCTACAACGATGCGGTGGCGATGACCGGCGGACAGCCGGTGGACGGCACGTTGACGGTGCCGGACATCGCCCAGCAGATGCGTGCCGAAGGCATCCATACCATCGTGGTGCTCAGCGACGACATCGCCAAGTGGACGCGCCGCCGCGAGGCGTTCCCTCGCGATGTGGAGTTCCACGATCGCAGCGAGCTGGACCAAGTGCAGAAGCAACTGCGCGAAGTGAAAGGCGTCAGCATCCTGATCTACGACCAGACCTGCGCCACCGAGAAGCGCCGCCGCCGCAAGCGCGGCAAGTTGGTCGATCCCGCCAAGCGGGTGATGGTCAATTCGTTGGTGTGCGAAGGGTGTGGCGATTGCGGCGAGAAGAGCTTCTGCGTGTCGGTGCTGCCGAAGGAGACCGAGTTCGGTCGCAAGCGCCAGATCGACCAGTCCAACTGCAACAAGGACTACGCCTGTGTGTCGGGCTTCTGTCCGAGTTTCGTCACCGTGCATGGGGGCAAGCCGCGCCAGGGCCGCCGCAGCGATGCCACGCACCTGCTCGAGAATTTGCCCGAGCCGGCGCTGCGTACAGACCTGGCGCAGCCTTGGAACATCCTGATTACCGGCGTCGGCGGCACGGGCGTGGTCACCATTGGCGCCTTGTTGGGCATGGCCGGTCACCTGGAGGGCAAGGGCGCCAGCGTGCTCGACCAGACCGGCCTGGCCCAGAAGGGCGGTGCGGTGACCACGCACATCCGCATCGCGCGCACCCCCGGGGACATCCATGCCGTGCGCATCGCCGCCGGCGAAGCGGACCTGGTGCTGGGTTGCGACATGGTGGTGGTCAACGACTACTGGGCGCTATCGAAAGTGCGTCCGGAGCGATCACAGGTCGTGCTCAATACCTACGAGGCGATGCCGGGCAGCTTCACCACCCATCCGGACCTGCAGTTTCCCGCGGCCGAAATCATCGCCGGCGTGCGCACGGCGCTGGGCGGGCGGGATCCGCAGTTGCTGGACGCCACCCAGTTGGCGACCGCGCTGCTGGGCGATGCGATCGCGTCCAATCTCTTCATGCTCGGCTTCGCCTGGCAACAGGGCCTGGTGCCGATTTCCTTCGAGGCATTGATGCGCGCGATCGAGCTCAACGGCGCCGCGGTGGCGATGAACCGGCAGGCGTTCGCCTGGGGACGGTTGGCCGCGATCGATCCGCCGGCCGTGCAGCAGGCCGCCGGCCTGGTGCCGCACCGCGAAGCCGAGACGCGCCACCCACAGCCCCTGCAGTTTTTGCCGCCGCAGGATTGGGAAGGCAACGAGGCAGGCGCCAGTGCGGCGCCGCGGGATACCGGCGACGAATCGGCGCTGCGTGGCTTGCCGTCCGAGGCGGGAGACGCGTTGTCTTTCCTGCCGATGGACGACGAGCGCCTGTCCCGCTCGCTGGACGAACTCATCGCCCGACGCGAGGCCTTCCTGGTGCAGTACCAGGACGCGGCCTATGCCCGTCGTTACCGGGCACAGGTGGATCGCGTGCGC
Organism: Stenotrophomonas sp.; assembly: GCA_036403795.1. Taxonomy (GTDB): domain Bacteria; phylum Pseudomonadota; class Gammaproteobacteria; order Xanthomonadales; family Xanthomonadaceae; genus Stenotrophomonas_A. The sequence goes on along the minus strand of DASWQJ010000238.1, from coordinate 6,631 downwards.
CAGGCCGAGCAGTCGCTGGCGCCTGGGTCGACCGCGCTGGCCGAAGCGGTGGCCCGCTACCAGTTCAAGTTGATGGCCTACAAGGACGAGTACGAGGTCGCGCGGTTGTACACCAGCGGCGAGTTTGCACGTCAGCTGGAGCAACAGTTCGAGGGCGATTTCCAGGTGCGGTTCCACTTGGCCCCGCCATTGCTGGCCAAGAAGGATGCCGAAGGCCGCCTCATCAAGCGCGAATACGGGCCGTGGCTGTTCAAGGCATTCGGGTGGCTGGCCCGACTGCGTTTCCTGCGCGGCGGCGTGTTCGATGTGTTCGGCTACACCGCCGAGCGTCGCGGCGAGCGCCAGCTGATCGCTGACTACGAGCAGACGGTGGGTGGGCTGCTGGAAAAACTCGATGCCGATAATGTGGGCCTAGCTGCGCAGATTGCCGCCATTCCCGAGCACATCCGCGGCTATGGGCACGTCAAGGAAGCGCACTTGCACGAGGCCAAGGCACGAGAGGCGGCATTGCTTGCCCAGTGGCGGAACCCGAAGGCGCTGCATATCGTGCAGGCGGCTTGAAGCAGGCCGCAGGTTGCATTGGCAAAAGCAACCTATAGGTTGCTTTACGTTATGCAACTTATAGGTTGCTTTGGTGGAAGGCAACCTTTAGCCTGACGTGGTCGATTAAAAGAGCCTCGCCATGCCAGCCCATGTCATTCGTACCCCGGGCCAGCTCGGGCCGATCCTGCGGAGTCTTCGCGCCGTTGCGGGCCTGACCCAAACCGAGCTGGCTGAGCAACTGGGAATCTCGCGGCAGGCTATGAGCGCCTTGGAACGTCGGCCCGAGAAAGCTTCCTTCGAACGACTTATGCGGCTTTGGGCACTACTTGGCCTCGAGGTCAGCTTGGCAAAAGCGCCTCCCAGCACTGCCAAGGCGGAGTGGTAGCCCGATGGCCGAGTTGCAGGTATGGATGAACGGCGAGCCGGTCGCCACATGGCGCGAAGATAGCCAGGGTGCGCGGCTCACGTATGCGGACACTTGGACGAACTCACCGCAGTCGCGCCCGATCTCCCTCTCGTTGCCGTTGCTTCCCGACGCTCAGTCTCATCGCGGTGCCGTAGTCACGAACTATTTCGATAACTTGCTTCCTGACAACGACAACATCCGCCGTCGCATGCGCGACCGGTTCTCAACTGCTTCCACACAAACTTTTGCGCTCCTCAACGCGGTTGGCCGTGATTGCGTGGGCGCGATCCAATTGCTGCCACCGGGGCGCTTCCCCGAAGGGCTTCAGGCCATCGCGGGCCACGCGCTGGACGAGGGCGGAGTAGCGGCGCTGTTGCGCGGCGTCACCGCGCCCCCCGTACCGGGCCATCGCGAATTGGACGACGAGTTCCGTCTTTCGCTGGCGGGTGCGCAGGAAAAAACCGCATTGCTCTGGCACCAAGGCCAATGGTTCGTCCCTGAAGGCACCACGCCCAGTACCCATATCTTCAAGTTGCCGCTGGGGCTGGTCGGCAACATGCGTGCCGACATGAGCGCGTCCGTAGAGAATGAGTGGCTGTGCATGCAGCTGCTCGCCGCTTTCGGACTGCCCGTAGCGACGACGGAATTGGGCTATTTCGAAGATCAGCGCTGCTTGATCGTGGAACGTTTCGATCGCCGGCTTTCTTCTGATGGCCGCTGGTGGATACGACTGCCCCAAGAGGACATGTGCCAGGTATTCGGGATGCCATCAGGCAAGAAGTACGAAGCTGATGGTGGACCTGGCGTGGTGATGATCATGGACTTGCTACGCCAGTCCACCTCCCCTTCGGACCGGGAAGTCTTCTTCCAGTCGCAGCTGTTGTTTTGGCTGCTCGCCGCCACGGATGGGCATGCGAAAAACTTCAGCCTCTTCATCGAGCCGGGCGGCCGCTTTCGAATGACGCCCTTGTATGACGTGCTGTCGGTCTACCCGATTCTGGGCCGCAAGCCTGGCCAGCTGGAACCGCGCGATGCCAAACTCGCCATGGCGATCGCTGGCAAGAATCGCCACCGGCGACTGGTCGACATCCGTCGTCGACACTGGAACGAGACAGCGCGCGCGTGCGGGTTGCGCAACGGCGCCGAGCCGTTCATCGACACGCTGCTTGCACGCATGGAACCGGCAATACTTCAAGTACAGAACAAGCTTCCGGCAGGCTTCCCAACCCACGTCAGCTCTTCTATCTTCGACGGGTTACGCAAGGCGGGCGCCAAACTTTCCGCCATGGCTCCCGACGCCTGATCAGCGTGGCGGCGCGAGCAATTCCTTCGCACTGAGGGTGCCGTCGCCATTGGCATCCTGCTTGCGGAAGCGTTCGCTCAACGTGGCGCGGTGCTGCTCGCGGGTGATGGGCTTGCCGCGACCGCCGGGCAACTCGTTGCTGGCCAGCACGCCGTCGTGGTCCAGGTCGCGTTGGTCGAAGGCGTAACTCATCCAGTCCAGGTATTCGGGCAGGCTGACCTTGCCGTCGCCGTCGGTGTCCATGCGCTGGAGGTATTGGCCGCTGTCGGTGACTTGCGCCACGGCAGGTGCGGCCACCAGGCAGGCGCAAAGCATCCAGCACGACGAACGCCGCACAAGGCGGCGTTCGAGGAATGGGAGGGCGCGGGCGTGCGAAGCCTCGCCGCTGCGCCCACCGGGCTGCTGGCTCACGCGCCAGCCAGGGCGTAGCCCTTAAGGCGGGCGGCATAGGCCTGCAGGGCGGCGATGCCACTGGCTTCGGCATCGTGGCACCACGCCTGCAGCTGGCGCAGGCGCTCCGAGGCGTCGTGGCCGCGCGCTTCCAGCAGCGCGGACAGGCGCGCGCGATGCTCGACCAGGGTGCGGATCCTGGGGCGATGGGATACCCAATCGCGCAATTGCTGGCGCGCATCGGGCTTGAGCCAGCGACCGTCATCGACCAGGCCGCGGCGCAGGCGCTTGGGCAACAGTTGGCGCACGCGCGCACCCACTGCTTCGGCCTCTTCGCGCAGCGCCGGCTTGAAGACGTTGCGTTGGTAATCGGTCATCGCCTGGAAGCGATGCGACAGCAGCGCGCGCAAGGTGTCGGCATCGGGTACGGCGATGTTCGGCCGGATGTCGAGATCCGGCGCCACGCGCAACACCTTGGCCAGGCCCAGGCGCTCGCACAGGCGGATCACCTGCCAACCGATATCGAACTCCCAGCGGCGCATCGAGAAACGCGCCGAGCTGGGAAACGCATGGTGGTTGTTGTGCAGCTCTTCGCCACCGATCCAGAACGCCCACGGCGTCAGGTTGGTCGAGGTGTCGGCCGATTCAAAGTTGCGATAGCCCCACCAGTGTCCCAGCCCGTTGACCACGCCGGCCGCCCAGAACGGGATCCACGCCATCTGGATGGCCCATAGCGCCACGCCGGGCAGGCCGAACAGCGCTGCATTGACGAAGAACAACACCACCGGACCCATCGTGGCGTGCGGGGTATAGAGGTGACGCTCGATCCAGTCGTCCGGCGCGCCCTTGCCGTACTGGGCGATGTCCTCGCGCAGCGTGCGCGCTTCGCGATACAGCTCCACGCCGCGCCAGAACACCTGGCCGATGCCCTTGACCTGCGGGCTGTGCGGATCGTCCTCGGTCTCGACCTTGGCGTGGTGCTTGCGATGGATGGCCACCCACTCGCGGGTGATCATCGAGGTCGTCAGCCACGTCCAGAAACGGAAGAAGTGCGCCAGCACCGGGTGGAAGTCCACGCCCCGATGCGCCTGGCTGCGATGCAGGTACAAGGTGACTGCGAAGATCGTCAGCTGGGTGAAGACCAACAACACCAGCAGCATCTCCCACCATCCCAGGCCGACAAGTCCGGCGGTCAGGAAATCGAGGAGGGATTGGGCGAACATCGGAGCTCTCCAGCCGGCATGCGGCAACTGTGCGTCAGGGTGCAGACATGATGGGGGCGCGGACGGCAAACTTCACCCGTCGGCTGCGTATGTTGTGCGGTCGATCATCTTCCCTCGTCCACCTTCACGATCGATACCGCATTCATGTCCGCTGCACCGCACGCCATCGCCTCCGAACGTCCCTTGATCGAGCTGGACCGCGCCAGCGTCACCCGCGGGCAGGTCCGCGTGCTGCATGAGCTGAGCCTGCGCATCGACATGGGCCAGCACACGGCCATCCTGGGACCCAATGGTTGCGGCAAGTCGTCCTTCATCAAGCTCATCACCCGCGAGCTTTACCCGCTGGCCCTTGGCGCGGGCGAGGCGCCGGTCAAAGTGCTCGGGCAGACCCGCTGGCAGGTGGACCGATTGCGCTCGCAACTGGGCATCGTCACCGGCGATCTGAGCGGCAACCTGGCCGACATGCCGGGGCTGGACGTGGAGAGCGCGGTGTTGTCGGGGTTCTTTGCCAGCTTCGTGGTGCCCCCGCACCGCGACGTCACCGAGGCAATGCGCGAGCGCGCCCGCGAGTCGCTGGCGCTGGCGCGTGCGTTGCCGTTGCTCGGTCGTGCCTACGGTGAGCTTTCCGCCGGGGAGACGCGCCGCGTGCTGATCGCCCGCGCCCTGGTCAACCGACCACAGGCCCTGCTGCTGGACGAGCCCTCCACGGGGCTGGACCTGATCGCGCGCCAACACCTGGTCGACACCATGCGCGACCTGGCCCGGGAGGGCATCACGCTGGTCCTGGTGACGCATCACATCGAGGAAATCGTGCCGGAAATCGAGCGGGTGATCCTGTTGCGCGGCGGGCGCATCTTTGCCGACGGCCACCGCGAGGCGATGCTGCGCGACGATACGTTGTCAGCGGTTTTCGACGGGCCGGTACGCGTCGAGCACGACGGCGAGCGCTACTCCGCCCGGGTAGGCTGAGCCGCAGGGCGCTGCACAGCGGGCGAGGGCCCGTCATCGACGGCATCGGCGTCCAGGTCCACGTGCAGGATGCGGATCACTTCGGCGATGGCCGCCGGATTTTCGTAGAGGTCGTGCCCGGCGGACAACACTTGGGTCGAGTCGGCGCCGGACAGCAACGCGCTTTCCAGAGGCACGACGCCGTCGCCCGGCGGGTCGTGTCCCGGCAGCGAACCGGCGATGGTGTGGTAGTGGATGCCGACCGCCGGCATCAGCACACGCCCGGCCCGACTGACGGGTTGATCGCTGCGCAGGGTGGTGATGCTGTTGAGCCAGCCCTGCCGGTAAGCGTCCAGCAACGCCGGCTGCACCATCTGCGGATGGTCGCGGGCCAGCCGGCGCAAGGCCTCGATCTCCGGCGTGCGCCGTCCCACGAGCACGCGCGCGAGTCGTCCGAACCAGCGATCGGTGGCGGGGCTGCCCTGATGGGGCGCGGACAGGAAGATGGCACGCTTGACCCCCGGATACGGGGCAAAGCGAAACACCGCGTCGATGCCGTCGCGGTCTTCCTGCGAGCCCTCCAGCGCCGTCGGCGGCACGGTGAAGGCCGCTTTCCACAACACATCGCCGCTTTGGGCGGTGAGCAATCGCGAGATCACTGCGCCCATGCTGTGGCCGATCAACACGACGTGGCGGCGCGCCGGGTCCTGTCCGGCAGGGTCCAGCAGTCGCCACGTCGCATCGAGGTATTGCTGCACGCGATAGCGCGACACCAGCAAGGGCGCATTGGTCTGGTAGACCACATGCCAGACCTGGTAGCGCTGGCGTAGTTGCGGATCGGCCCAGACCGCGTTGGACAGCTTGGCCCAGGTCAGTGGACTGCTGCCCAGGCCGTGCACCATCACCAACGGACGCTTGCGGGGATCGTAATCCTCCAACAGGAAGACCCCGGCACGCCGCCCGACCTCACGGCCACCCAACAGTCCCCACACGCCCAGCCGCGGCAAGGCCGACTGCTGCGCGCCGAAATCGAAGAACGAGGAACTGTCGGAAGCGAGCAGGAACCTTTGCGAGCCGACCTGCACGCTGGGCTGCTGCACGGGCTCGACCATGCGCAGCGCCGCGTCGGCTCCGCTGCCGGAGGGGGCCGGTTCCAACCAGGCGGTGGCCGAACGGAACACGCCTTCCGGCGGCAACAACCGACACCGCGGCTGGTCGTGGCAGCGCGGGGTCAGCAACACCATCGGCACCCCGAATCCCGGCTGCACGTGGCGATCGTCCAACAGCATCAGCGGCACATCGACCGCCACCTTCACGGTCATCGCGCCCTGCAGTTCGGGTGAAGGGCGTTGCGGATCGAGGGCTACGCGCACCCCGCCCAAGCGCACGATGGCCGTGTCCCATGCTTGCGGGGAAGCGGCCAGCCCGACGCGCAGGAAGGCCTCGGTACAGCGATTGGCCTGGGCGGCGGAAGCCAGCGCGAGGGTGCGGTCTGTGCCGCCCATCAGGGCATGGGCGGCGAGCGCACAGCGCAGCCAGGCGCGTTGCGCCGCCGGTGCGGCGCCCTCTGCGCGTGCATGGCGGGCAGCCTGGAGCGCGGGCGCCATCGCCTGTTCGACGGCGTCCAGCGCCGCGGCATCCGACGGCACGTCGGTGCATCCGGTTTCCAGGCACAGACGGGCGGTAGGCGGCGAGTCGGTGGGTGCCGAGCCGGCGCAAGCGGTCAGCCACATCGCCGCCACGACGAGTGCGGCCACGGCCAACTGCCTTCCCGGGACGGAGGGCAGGCCGAATCGTCGCAGCCGGATCTGCTCTGGC
>DASWQJ010000237.1:0-9159 GCA_036403795.1 Stenotrophomonas sp. | reverse complement strand
CCGGCACCTGGTCGTAGGGGTCCAGCGCCACGTCGGCCTCGTACCAACTGCCTGTCCACACCAGCTCGGTGGATGCACGCTGCACGCGTGGGTCGCGCTCGGCCAGTCGCGCATAGTCCTCGGCCACGATGGCGCGTTGAGGCTGCGTGCGGAATGCCGAGGGCGCGAGCAGTCGCGCCTGTGCCAGGGGTTCGGGATCGGTGCCGCCGCGGGCGGCCAGCGGATTACCGATGACCAGGTTCGCACCGCTCAGGCGCAGTCCGCGCACGTGCAGCCGGTTGATGCTGTACGCGCCGACATTGCCGGCATTGCCATTGCCGATGCGGTAAAAGGCCTGCATTTCGAGGCCGGCGCGCAGGCCACGGCCCAGGTTGCCATCGCCAAAGCGCAGGCGGGCGCGACCTTCGTTGTCGATCTCGGCCACCACGTGGCGATCGTCACCGCGGCTGGCCAGCAGGTCGAACACCGGTGTCCACCGGGCGTTGTCGCTGTCGAGCAGGGCCAGGGCGGGCAATGCGTCGCGCGGATCGGTATCGATGCTGGCGCTGGCCGCGGCCAGGCGGGCGGGAGCGGTGCCCACGTGGGTCAGCGGTGCGTCGGGCAGCCGCCAGTTCACGCGCGCGGCGATCGGCTCGACGTCCGCTGGCTGGCCTTCGCAATCACAGGCCTGTAGGCCGTGGGTATCGGGCACCGTGCCCAGTACGACCGGGCCGAGGCTGCGGCCATGGTCGACCAGCACCACGTTGCCGAAGGCCATCGATACATCGCGCAGGCGCGCGCAGTTCGGCGCGGTGCCCAGCGAAGACAGGCACAACGGGAATGGCAATGCATCGTCTTGATGCCATTCGATGCGCAGCAGGGGTCGCGGGCGAGTGTCGTCGCTGCCGGAAGGAAACAGGGTGTCTTCGCAGGGCGCCACGCGGGTAAGGCGAACCGGCCAGGCGCGCTGTGGATCGGCGTCGGCTTCCAGGCCGCTGTGGGCGCCGATCACCTCGCGCAGTATCAGCACGTCGCCCGGCTCAAGCGCGAGCGTACGCCCCTGGCCCTCGGCGCCGGCCCAACCATCGCGCAATACGGCGCTGGTGGCGCCGCGTGGAATGCAGCAATCGTCGCGGCCCCAATCGTAGAAGCCGATGCGGCTATGTGCGGCGCGCAGGTGGACCGGCGGACTGGCGGCGTTGCTGGATGGTTCGGCGCTGGCGCTCGTGCGCACCGGCTCGAAGACCTCCAGCGCCGGCTCGGCCAGGGCGGCGAGCGCTTCATCGTCCAGCACCACCGGCACCGCTGCATCGGCGGCGATGCCGCTGAGGAAGGCCATGTCGACGATCGGCAGTTCCACGTCGCTGTCCGTTTCGACCGCGACCCAGGCGCGTGCGTTGCAACCTTCGTGCAGCCGGTAGTCGACCAGCCGCGCGTGCCGTCGCACCGAGATGCGCTGGCGCGCGGTGCCAAGGTAAGCCTCGGTCGCCACGGCATCCTGGTAATAGCTCAGGTAATCGCCGGCGTAGGCCAGCAGCTCGACCAGCGTCACGCCCAGGTCCGGCACGTGATTCGGCTGCCACTGCGGGGATACCAGGGCCAACCGATCTTCGATGAGGCGGCGGAAACTGGCGTAGTCCTTGGACAGATAGGACAGCACGGGCTCGGCCGGCGCGGCGTCTACACAGGCCGTGGTGGCGGCGCAGTCCAGGTCGGACGGGCAGCCGACCTTGAAGGAGAACTCGACGCTGGCATACAGCGGGTCCAGGCCGTCGACCTCGCTCAGGTGCAAGCGGTAGCGGCCATGGTCACCGCGTCGATCCAACCGCACGACCAGCCAGTCGTCGCGATCCTCGCCATCGCTGATATGGGGATCGACATCGACGATGGTGATCGGGCGATCATGGCGTCCGCCTTCCAGGCGCAGGTGGCGAAGCAGGCCGGGGCCGTCTTGCCGGAGTTCCGGCGGCAGCTTGCCCAGGAACGTGACATCGAGGGTGAGTTGATCGGCGGACACTTCGACGTAATCCAGGCCGACCCGTCCCTGGACGGCACGAACGGCTTGGCGGCGTGGATCGGCATGGCAGGAAAGATTCATGGCAGGGCTCCTTGGCAATGCCCTAGAGGTCGCGTTCGAAATCGGCACTGACGTCCTGGCCGGTGCGCAGCACGCGGTATTCCACGTGCACGCGCAGCGCGGCGTCGTCGGCAATGACTTCGAGCGCGTGCAGTTCGACCACGTCCTGCAGCCAACGCTGCAACGCCGCCTGCAGGGTGAACTGCACGGTGGCGGCCAGCTCCGGGCTGTTGCCGGCGAAGACCAGTTGCAGCAAGCCACTGCCGAATTCCGGCCGGTTGACGCGTTCGCCCGCCTGGGTGAATACCAGTTGCTCGATCAGGTCGCGCACATGGCCGTCGAGCGAGGTCTCGGCGCTGCGGCCGCGGCCGTCGACGTGGAAGGGGAAGTCGAGATACATGGTGGTGCTCCCGTGGTCCGGTTCAGAGCGCGATGACGCGCGACTGCATCGCGCCGACGATCGGCGCGCCCTGTGGAATCTGTTCGGCGCTCTGGCAAATGCCGGGTGCCGGCCCGGGCGAGGGCACCAGCATCGCGGGCAAACCCATCACCTTCACCCGGGTGCTTGGCATGGACCAACGCACCGTCACGCAGGGCTGCGGCTTGCTGGGCACGGTGAACGGACAACCGACCACCACGATGGTGGGTGGCCCCGGCGGGATCACCGACACCGGCTGCCCCATCACCAGCACGCGCGCCTGGCCGGGCACGATCTTGGCCTGGCCGGCGGCGTGCTGGCAGGTCATGGCGGCGTTGGCGTGAAGCAGGAATCCGGGCATGTTCGTGGCCTTGGAAGGAGGGCGGGACTTGCGATGCAAAGCGCCGATGCGGCGCGCAAGCTCGACGCAGTCGGCGGCGATCAGGTGATGGCCATGGCGATCTTGTTGAAGGTGATGGTCGGGCCGACCAGGTAAATCGAGGCGCCCTTGCCGTTGTCGATGTAGATGCCGCTGTCGTTGACCACCAGCATCGCGCCGGTGGTGCTTTTGAGCATGATTCCGCCGGTGACCGGGGTGGGCGGCATGTCGCTGACCATCACCATGTTCTGCAGCAGGGTCTGGATCACGATGTTGGGATCGGCCGGATTGCCCAGCTTGGCCATCGCCGGCGAATCGCTGGTCTTGTCCAATCGGCAGCCCAGCCACACCGGCTTGTTGACGTTGCCTTGTTCGAACATCACCCACACCCCGGCACCCACCGGCGGCACGGCGTAGATGCCCATGCCAGGCCCCGGCGGCCCTGACAATGGCATGCACGGCTCGGCCCAGGTCGAGGGTACGAACGAGGCCACGTCGACGAGGGTCAGCATCAGCCGGCCACGGAACATCGGGTCGGCATTGAAGGCGACGGTGCCGCGATAGATGCCTGGAAACTGGCCGTTGCGATGGGACTGGCTCATATCAGCACCTTGAGGGTCAGCGAGATCAGGCCGTCGCGGCTGAGCTGGAAACTCTGCTTGTATTCGCCGCGCTTGAGCTTGTGGGTGACGCTGTCGACGTAGTACATGCCGTCGTAGGCCAGGCCGGCGCCGCGCACGCCTACCAACATGCGCGAGCGCAACACATGCCCGTAGCGCAACACGTCGAGCGAGCCGCTGGCGGTGATCGCATTGGCCGAACCTTTCAGCAGTCGCCCCAGGATCTTCTTGCCCGTGGACAGCGTGTCGTCGCCACCGGTGTCGCGCGACATCACCCAGCGCAGCGGCGGGGTTGGCCGTGCGCCCAGCGGCGGCTGGAAGATGCTGACCGCCGGCACGGGCAGGGGAATGGGCAGGCGGCCAGTGGCTGGATCGAAGACGGTCACCAGCATGTTTTCCTTGGCCAGGCCATCGAGCGAGAAGCTCAGCGCCTCGACGTTGGTGTGCGCATCCATGTTCACGCTCAACGCCGGTTGCGGCACGGGCAGGCGGATGTCCGGCCCCAGGTAGGCGATGCTTTGCCCTGGCAGCGGACCGGGCTCGACGTAGAAGACGAAACCGTTGTCGCTGGCGATGCGGCGCAGGTGGGTCAGGTCGGTGCCGTTCTGCGACTCGATGCACTCGGTCATGATCGGCTGGGTGGGAATGAAGGCGGGGATCACGATCGGCGCCACGCCCAAGGCCGCGTATTTGGCCAGCACCGTATAGGCCTGCACCGTGTCGGACATGTTGGGATAGGGCAGGGTGAGCTCGATCAGATCCATCGCGGCGCTGAGGTCATCACCGGTCACGGTGAGCGTGGATTGCCCCGGCTCGCTGCTGGGCGAGAGGTCCTGCCGCGTCACCATGCCGTCCATCAGCACGTGCGGCATGCCCCCCATCGTGACCATCACGATGACGCGCGTCAGCAGCGGATCGAAATAGCCGGCCGGCAGCAGGGTGCTCAGCAACAGCGAATCCTTCGCCACCGAAAAAGTCAGCTGGAACCCCGCGCGATCCCGGCCGCTGGTCACTTCCACGCTTTGCAGCGCATCCACCACGGCACGCGGCACCGGCATCGGCACGGCCGGTCCGATCATCAGCGTGAGGTGGATGCCCTGCAGCATGGCTCACTCCCGCGCCGGCGGCGGCACGCCGTCGGGCAGGGCGATGCGGATGTTTTCGCCGATCTCATCGGTGAGCTCGTCCGGATGCATCACGCCGTTGGCATCGCACAGCCGCCAGAACGCTTCGGGATCGCCCAGCTGTCGCGCCGCGACGTGGTCTGGCCGCTCTCCTTCGGCCACGCGCACTTCGCGCAGCACGGTGAAGCCCTCCACCGGCGGCAGGAAGCGTCGGCGCAGATGGGGCACCACGGTGCCGTCGGGCAGGTTGAGCGTGGTCAGCGCGATGTTGTAGTAGCGGCTGCCGGGCGGAAAGTCGTAATTGGCCATGGTCGGAGGTCCTCGCCTTCAATGGATGCCGGAAATGCCGAGCGCGCGGAAGTCGCCTTGACCGGCCTGCGCGGCCAAACGCTCGCGCGCTTGCAGGTAGCCCATGAACAGCCCGCCGCCGCGGCTGCCGAAGCCCAGGTCGTCGATGCTGAGCACGCGCAAGCCGAGCGATACCTTGGCGCGGATCGGATTGAGCTGGATGTCGAACGCTTCTTCGGTGATGCCCAGGTCGGTCACCCGCACCGGCACGATGCGTTGCGGGCCGAACACGAACACGGCCAGCGGCGCCTGGGCCGGGGCGATTTCAAGCGAGCCGGACGAGGCCACCGCGTCGGCACCGCGCAACTCGGCGCTGCTGGGCTGTACCAGGGCTTCAAGCGCGGCCAGCTGCGGGTGCAGGCCCAATACCACGCCGGGACCGCGGCCGGATTCCAGCGCATCGGTGGCATCGATCTCGGCCTCCAGCTTGATCGTCTCCACGGCCGGGCCTTTCAAGCGCAGCGCTTCCAGGCGATCTCCCTGGTCGTTGCCGACCCCGCGCACCTGCAGGGTGCGGGTGAGCGTGTCGGGGTTGTATTGCAGGGCGACGATGCGCAGCACGTTGCCGGCCAGCGGATCGAGCAAAGCCAGTCCCCCTTTGACGAGCTTAGGCGTGCGCGAATAGCCGCTCATGGCGATATCACTCGTAGCTCTCGGCGATGCCGCGCAGGTAGCCGCGGCTGCGGCGATCCAGGGCGGCGGTGGCCATGCTCAAGGGGCATTCTTCGGCGCCGTCGATGCGCACGATGGGCAGGCGGTAATAGGCGTTGTCCGGATCGTCCAGGTCGATGTCCCAGGTAGCCTCGTCCAGGCCGAGCACCATCACCAGGCCGATGTGGCGCGCGACGGCATCGAGTACGCCGCGCTGGTCCAACGCGAGCGCGCGGTCCGGGTGGTCGAAGCGCTCGAGCAGGAAAGTCTCGACCGCGTCGAGCGAGGCCAGGTCGCGGCCCGGGTCGCGGCGCATCAGCGCGTAGAGTTCGTCGCGCACCTCCACGTCGCTGGCCAGCCAGATCTGGAAATCCTCGCGCGAGTGCAGTCGAAAAGCGTGGAAGGCGTCGGCCATGTGCGTGCTCCGTAAAGTGTGGGTGGTCATTTCTTGGGCAGGTTGCGGCTGACGAAGGTGGTGCTTCCCTTGCCGTCGCTGGTGCGCCGCTCGACGAGGATGCCACCGTCCAGCAGCAGCTTGAGCAACGGTCCGCTGGGCTCGGTGTCGATCAGCACCCACTTGATCTTCCAGCCGCGCTTGACCAGCGTGGCGTCGCGCTGCGCTTCCCACACGATGTCTTCGGTGGCGTAGATCGTGCCGGTTTCGTAGGCCTTGATTTCAACGCCGATCTTCTTCTTGACGTCGGCGATGTCCAGCCGGCGCACTTCGTCCTTGCCCAGCTTGATGGTCTGCTCGGTCTCGCCCATGCCCATGCGGGCATGTTCGGCGGCGACGATCACGTTGGCCTTGTTGGCGCGCTCCACATTGGAGGTGTAGACCCGCTCCCAGCTGGCAAAGGGGAGGTCGCCGCCGACCAGCTGGTACATCTCCCAACGGGTGGCCTTGTGTTTGTTGGTGCCGGCGTCGTACTGGCGCAGCTTGGTTTCGAGCTCGGCGTACTGGCGCTGCTTGGCCTTGGACAGGCCTTTGGCCGCGACGAAGCCTTGCCCATCGCCGGCGAACTCCGGGCCCAGCTGCAGGGTGCGCAGATGGGTATCCAGTTGCGCGCGCATGCCTTCCAGTTCGGCCATGGCCTGCGAGGCGGCCTCGGGGCCGAGCGTGCGCATGTGCTCCATCTGGTCCTTGATGGACTTGGGCAGCTTGCGCACCTCCAGCATCGCCTCGTAGGAGCTGCGTTGCTCGGGGGTGACCGCATCGAAGCCGATCAGTCGCGCGATGTCGGCCAGGGCCAGCTTCACCCGTCCGGAGAAACCCTGGTATTTCTGCATCGCCTGCACGGTCTCGGCGTGCAAGGCCACCGAGGTCGGCCGTGCATCGGGGCTGCAGCGCACGCGGATCTCGGTGATCAGGCCGGTCTTGTCGTCGATCTTGTAATCGACGCGCACATCGTTGCCTTCCAGTTTGTCGTCGATGCTCACCAGCTTGCGCATCTCCGGCGGCAGGCCTTGGGCGAGCTCCTCGACCGTGGCGCGGCGCTCGGTGCCGGGCTGGTTGCCGGGGCCGGCCGATTCGGACCGGGGTACGCTTTCTTCGTCGGCCGCCGGGCGCCGGGTCTCCTCGCGGGTTGGCTTGGCCGGCGCGCCGTCGGCGCCGGGTTCGTTGGCCGGGGTCTCGGTCATTGGCCGCTCGAGCGGTGCCTTGCCGGTGGACTCGGACGGCGCGGGCGCATGCTCGATGGGGGCCGGCTCCAGACCCCCGGCGCCCCTGGCCGGTGGTTTGCCATGGGCGTTGTTCTTGGCCGCCTGCCGCGCCTTCATCACGTTGCCGGCGATGAACATCGCGTTGTTCTGCACGGCGGCGCCCATCGCCTGCGCGCGTGCGCGGCGCGCGGCCGCATGGGTCATGCCGTCGCGCTCTTGCGCGGCGATGGCGAGCATCTGGTCGAAGAACGTCAGCTCGCCCCAGATCAGCCCGCCGTAATTCAACACCTCGTTGGCGACTTCCACCCCCTTGGCAATACGGTCGGCGGCCCGCAGCGCATCGTTCACCGCGCTGAGCTGGGCCTGGGTGAACTGGCCTTCCTTCACCAGCACGAACATGCGCTCGAACTTTTCCACGCGCAGGCCGGAGATCACCTGGGCGCCGGCGGCGATGCCGCCCAGCACGCCCAGCGCATCGCTGATCGTTTGCGCATCCAGGTACAACCGCCCCGCCTGCCAGCGCTGGATCAGCCGCACCGCGGCCACGCCCGCGCCAATGGCGGCGCTGGCGGTACCGGCGGTGGTGATTAACAGGCCCACCGCGGCTAGCGTCATCACCAGGTCGTCGATGCGTTTTTCGGCGATCGCCCAGTTGGCGGGTGCGCTCTCGACATACATCGTCGGCGCGGCGTTGGCTTCCAGCCCCAGGTTGCCGGTGCGCACACCGATTCGGCCGCGCCCATAGGACGCTTTCTCGCCGAACTTGGTCAGCGCCGAGCGTAGCGCACCGCTGGGCGTGGCCCCAAGGCCGATATAGGCGTCGCCCTCGCGATTGGTGACGTCACTCACCAGCCAGCGATGCTGGTCGCCGGACATCGTCATCGGGCCGGCCGACAGCAGCAGCGGATACTGCTCGCCGGTGACCTCGGAGATCAGCGTGCCGTTGAGCCGGCGCATCGGTGCCAGCCCGGTGGCGCCTTCGGTGCGCTGTCCCTCGTGGTGCTCGTAGCGGGCGATCTGGTCTTCGATCAGCGACACTTCGCGAGCGCGGGTGTAATCGGACAGGTTAGGGCTGTCGTTGCGAAACGCTTTGAGTGCGTTCTGCTTTTCGACCTGGCTCTTGCGCAGCACGTCCAACGCCGAGCCTTCGAAGCGCAGCGTCGCCTGTGCCAGCAGTTCGCGCAGGTAGGCGGCCTTGGCGGCATTGCCTTCGGCGTCGGCGATCTTGATCTGTGCCTCGAGCTCGGCCATCTGCGCGTCGGGTTCGTCCAGCGCCTCGTCCACGGCCTTCTGCATCGGTGCCACTTCGGTGATCTTGGAAGACACCGACGGCGGCCGGATCACCGCATTGCCCTTGCTGTCTTCGTTGATCGCCGGCGTGGTAATCGTGCGAATCAGGTAGACGCCCTTCTTGGTGAGCGGAATTTCCTGTTGCTGGCGCGGGCCGGCGAACAGTTCGGCCATCCAGCTGAGCGCCGCACCGATGGCCGTGGTCAGCAGCGATACGGGGGTCAGTTCCAGCGACAGGCGGTTGGCCGTGGCGTTGGACATGCGCTCGCCGAGGGTGTCGCCCTGCACGCTGGCGGTACCGCGCGCCGCACGCTTGGTGTCGCCCCACCAGTCGCCAAAGGCGCGCTGGAACTCGTAGTTGGCTCCGCCCATGCCGGTGACGTCGGTGCCGCTGCCCCGCTTGGAATTCTTGAGTTGCTCCAGCCGCTGCTCATACGTGGGGCCGCTCTCGGTGGCGGTCGCGATCTTGTTCCTGGTCGCTTCCTGGGCCAGCGACTGCTCGGCGTACTGGGTGATGTCGAACGATTCCCAGCGGTAGTGGATGGTTTCGCCGATCTGCGACACCGCCTGGGACAGCACGGTGTTGTTGCCGTTGGCGCCCCAATCCACCACCG
>DASWQJ010000236.1:0-25314 GCA_036403795.1 Stenotrophomonas sp. | reverse complement strand
GCCTGGGTGATTTCCACGATCGACTTCACCTTGCCGGTCTTGTCGTCGATGGTCTTCCAGCGACCGACCGCGCCATCGGCGGCTTGGGCCGACAGGGTGGCCAGCATCAGCGGCAACGCAAACAGCAGGGCTTTGAAGGTATTGCGCATTGTCCCCTCCCAGGGATGTTGGACCGGCCGGGGCCGGATGCCCCGACTCTATACCCATTCGGCTGGGTACGGAAAGACGGTCCCCTCGCGCCTGGCGGGGTTGGCAGGCCCCGCCGAAGCAGGGGCCTGCCGGTGCTTGCCCCAGCGTTAGAACCGGTAGCTCAGGCTGGTGAACAGGTAGCGCCCGGCGGGGTCGTAACCGGCGGGCGAGTTGGCGTTGCCGCCGCCCTCACCGTCGACCAGCGCCGAACCCACCAGCGGGGGAGCGCGGTCGAACACGTTGTTGATGCCGGCGGACCACTCCCAGTACTGCGCGAATCGCATCGACCCGGACAGATCGAAATAATTCGCCGCATCGATGCCATCGCGTGCGGCCACCAATTCGTCTGAAATCCCAGGGCTACCGTCGGTGTTCTCGTAATCCACCGCCGCGATATGGCGCCAGCGCATTCCCACCGAGTAGTCGTCCCAGCTGTAGCGCAGATTGGCCACGTGGCGCCATTCGGCCGCGTTGCACGACTCGTTGATGACCCCAGCACAGTCGTAGCTGGCGCTGGGTACCCCCGGGATCGGATCGTTCTGTTGCTGGATCACATAGCTGCCCACGATGTCGGCCACCAGGCTGCCCGGACCCAGTGTCCAGCGATAACGCGCGCTGAGGTCGACGCCGCGATAGTGGAAATTGCCGAAGTTGTCGGTCAGGTTGGATACGTAACCGGAGCGCTCGGCATCGTTGCCTACCCAAAGATCGCCACGCGCAGCGCGGTGCACGCGATCGCAGAGCACCGCCAGCCCGGTTTCACCACAGTTGCGCAGGATCTGGTTGGCGCCGATATCGGTGATGGCATCCTCGATGCGGATGTCGTAGTAGTCCACGCTCAAATCCAGGTCCTGGATCGGGGTGAATGCCACGCCCAGTGTCCAGGTGTCGGCGGTCTCCGGCTTCAACGCAAGATTTCCGCCGACGAACTGGTTGTACTGCCCGGCCGGACTCTCGGTCACGTCGCCGTACTGTCCTGCCAGCACGCCGGTGCGGGCGCATTGTTCGGCGGTGAACTCGGGCGTGTCGCCGGCGCAAGGGTCCGAGCCGTTCCACAGCGCGATGCTGTTCGGGCGGAAAAAGTCGGACAAGTCCGGTGCGCGAATGGCCCGGTTGTAGCCGCCGCGCAGGTGGAGCCGCTGATCGAGCAGATCGGCACTCAGGCCGACCTTGTACGTGTTGACGCTGCCGGAGGTCGAGTAATCCGAATAGCGATAGCCGAACTCCGCGCCGAACCGATCCAGCGCACCGAGATCCGCGAGGATCGGCACCTGGCCTTCCAGGAAGAACTCGGCGACGTTGTAGTCGCCATCGATGTCGGGAATCGGGCCGCCGGCACCGGCGAAATTGCCGCGCACCGTATCGGAGTCCGATCGCCGTTCGTAAGTTTCGCTACGCCACTCCATGCCGCCTGCCACCTTGAACGTATCGCCTTGTGACCATGGCAATGCCCAACCGGTATCGCCATTGACGTACCAGGACAGGGCCTTGAGGCTGGTGGTGACGTCTTGCAGGCTCGTGCCGGCCAGTGCCTTGGCAGCCTCGGGCGTGACGCCGTTGGGTACCCACACGTTGTACGGAACGCAACTGCGCGGCGAGCCGGCCGGGCATCCCAGCACGGCATCGTTGATGCGGTCGACGAGCAGGTCGTTGCGGCCACGGGTGCTGGCATCGTTGCGCGCATAAAGCACGGAGGCATCGTAGGACCAGGACGCGTTCAAATCACCCCTGGCGCCAGCGACGATTCGGAATGCCGTGCTCTCGTTGTCGATGACGCGGGGGCCGCCCTCGACGTTGCGCTTGCCGATGTTGACGTCGACCGAAGGGGCGTCGATGCCCAGATCGTTACAGAGCGACCCCAGCAGCGGATCCGTGCATCCCAGCGTTAGCGGCGTACTGAAAAACGTTCCGCTGGGTGCGGTCTGGATCGTGCTCTTGTGGTTGACGAAGGCCGTTTCCAGATAGGGTTGGAATTGCGGCGTGATCTCGTACTTGAGCTGGAAACCAGCGGTGAATCGCTCGTCGGGGCGCTGGTAATAGTTCTCCGGGCCGAAGTTGTACAAGCCGGCGCGCTCAGGCGCCCAACGGCCATCGGGATTGAGATGGGCAAAATCCCCATCGACCAGAAAGTTCGTCGGATCCGACGTGCCCGAGCCGCCGCAGCCGTTGCCGGTCGCGTTCAGCGCGCACGAGCTGTAGTCGCGATCTGCCTGCAGCAAGCCTTCGTTCTTGCGCCAGCTCACCCAGCCCATGGCATGGCCGTTCTCTCCCAGGTCGCCACCGGCCGCCAGGTCGAGGTTGCGACTGATGCCGCCCAGGCCCGAATTGCCGGTTGGATAGTCGTATCCGGCGTCGCGCTGCAATTGCTGCATCCAGCCATTGTCGTTGTCGTGCTGGTAGCCGGAATAACCCACGTTGGCCGAGACGCCGTTGAACTCGTCGTCGATCAGGAAGTTGACCACTCCGGCGATGGCATCCGATCCATACACCGCGGAAGCACCGCCGGTGAGCACGTCCACGCGCTTGAGCACCGCGACGGGCACGATGGAGACATCGGTCGTCTCTTCGGCGCCATCGGGCAGGCGGCGACCGTTGAGCAGGGTGAGGGTGCGGTTGGCGCCCAGGTCCCGCAGTGAGACGGTGCCGTATCCGGTCGCGCCATTGTTGGTGAATCCATCAAAGTTGGCCGACAGCTGCGGGTACTGGTTGACCAGATCCTCCACGCGGGTGGCGCCAGACTGACGGAACTGTTCGGCGTTGATCTCCATCACCGGACTGGCCGCGGTCATGGTCTGGCTCTTGATGCGCGTGCCGGTAACGCTGACGGCATCGAGCGTCTTGGCCTCCGTGACATTGCCTGGCACGGGCGACTCGACTGGCGGGGCCGGCTCGTTGGCGGGTGCCTGCGCCTGCGCGCAGGCGGCGCCCAGCAACGCAGCGATCGCCAGGGCCAGTCTTGCGCGTGCCACGCGCGGGGTCTTTCCAACCATCGTCATTCCTCTCTCGAAAGAAGGCCCGCCTGCGTCGCGGGCGCGTACGCCCGCGGCGTCGCTCGGGCATGACGCCTTCCAGAAAGGTTTCGTTCAAGCGCGGTTGTGCATCGATCACCGGAAAGTTCTCAACGCGACCGCCGATCGCAAATCCGCTGCGATTGTTCTCAATCCCAGCGGAGGCTCACTCGCAATGCGCTTCCACGCGGTGAGCGACGTCGCATGCGCTCAAGCTTCGTAGAGCTCCAGCGGCAGGTCGTCCGGATCGGCGAAGAAAGTGAAGCGACGGTCGGTGTATTCGTCCACGCGCACCGGCTCGGTCGCCACGCCGTGCGAATGCAGGCGCGCGATGGCCGCGTCCAGGTCGGCGACGCGAAAGGCCAGGTGGCGCAAGCCTTGCGCCTCGGGACGGCTGGGGCGGGGCGGCGGCGCGGGGAACGAGAAAAGCTCCAGCTGGCCGCCATCGGGCAGGGCGAGGTCGAGCTTCCACGAATCTCGCGCCTGGCGATGGACCTCGTGCACGATGCGCAGCCCCAGCACTTCGCTGTAGAAGTGCCGCGAGCGCGGATAGTCGGAGGCAATGATCGCGACGTGATGAATGCCTTGCAGCATGGGAATACACCGGCGTGGGGGACGGCCATCATGGCACGCGGCCTGTAACGCGCCGGTCGCTGCGCGACTCCCGCTCAGTGGCCGTAGAGAAAACGATGGGCGATTTTCTGCGCCAGCGCATAGGGCTCGGGCCCGTCGCGATTGGTCAGCATCACCACGGTGAAATGCCGTTGCGGGTAGCGCACGATGACGTTGCGAAAACCGATGCTTTCGCCGCTGTGCCACAGGGTCTCGCCGTTGATGCGCCAGCCGAATCCATAGAACGGCACGTCCGGCTCGGGGGTGGCCACCGCCGGATGGAAGGCGGCTTCCAGCGAGGTGCGCTTGAGCAGACGCTCGTCGTACAGCGCCGCATCCCAACGCGCCAGGTCCTGCAACGAGGAATAGATGCCGCCATCGCCCAGCACCGCGCTGGTGGCGCTCTGGTCGGTGCGCGTCCAATGGCCGTCGATCGTGCTGTAGCCATAGGCCCGGTTCGGCACTTCATCCACGCCGTCCTGATGGGCGTAGGTATCGGCCATGCCCAAGGGCAGGAAGATCCGTTGGCGCAGGAAGCTGGCGAAGTCCTGGCCTGAAGCGCGACCCACGATCAGGGCCAAAAGCGCATAGCCACCGTTGCTGTATCGATACCCATGGCCCGGCGCGAAATAGGTGCGGTCCTGGGTTTCAAGCAGATGCAGGACGTCGATGTCGTGCAACTGTTCGGCCTGGCTGGCCGGCATTACGTCTTCATAGTCGATGAGCCCGCCGCGATGGCTGAGCAAGTGACGGATCGTGACGGCGTCGGCAGCCGGCGGCAGCGTGGGAAACCAGCGGCGCACGGGGTCGTCAAGCGACAACTTGCCATCCTCGGCCAACAGCAGGATGGCCGCTGCGGTGAACTGCTTGCTGATCGAAGCCAACCGGAAATTCGTGCGCGGTGTCACCGGGGTGCGGTCTTCCACCACGGCCAGCCCGTACCCCCGCTCGAACACCGCTTCGCCGTCGCGCAGCACCAGCAAGGCGGCGCCCGGCTGCATGCCGTCGTACTCGCTCATCAGCGCATCGATGCCCGCATCGGGCGGGGTGATCACCGGCGCGGCGGATCCGGACATGCTCAACGACAACAGCGTGGCGATCAGCAACAGGGCGTGGAGCCGGCACCGGGGCATAGGGGGCCTATCGAGTGGGTGTAACGGGTGGGACCAGTGGACCCGTTGCCGCGGCCGGTGCGGCAACGGCAGGAGCAGGATGTTGAATCCAGCGTTCGAGCTTCTCCTGCAGGATGTCCAGCGGCACCGAACCGTCCTTGAGCACCTCGGCATGGAACGCGCGCACATCGAAACGCGGCCCGAGCGAGGCCTGCGCCTGCTGGCGCAATTGCAGGATCTTCAGTTCGCCCACCTTGTTGGCCAATGCCTGGCCGGGGATGGCCATGTAGCGGTCGGCCTCGGCAGTAGCGTCGGTTTCGCTGGCAGCGGAGTTCTCCAGCATGTAGTCGATCACCTGTTTGCGGGTCCAGCCCTTGGCATGCAGGCCAGTGTCCGCCACCAGGCGGATGGCACGCCACAGCTCGTTCTGCAGGTACCCGAAGTAGTTGTAGGGATCCTGGTACAGCCCCAGGTCCTTGCCCAGCGATTCGGCGTACAGGCCCCAGCCTTCGATAAAGGCCGTCTCGCCACCGAAGCGGCGGAAGCTGGGCAACTCACCGAGTTCTTGTTGCAAGCCCAACTGGTAGTGGTGGCCGGGGATGGCCTCGTGCAGGTAGAGGTCTTCGGCGTCCCACGTTTTGCGCGAGGGCAGGTCGTAGGTGTTCACGTAGAAGATGCCGGGCCGCTTGCCGTCCTGGCTTGGCCGCATGTACGAGCCGCCGGCCGCAGATTGCGCGCGGTACGGTTCGACGGGGCGGATCTCGAATTTCGCTTTGGGCGTCAGCGAAAACAGTTTGGGCGCGTTGGCATCGACGCGCGATTCCAGCCCGCGGTAGTACGACAGCATCGCCGCTTCGCTGGGGAAGGCAAAGCGCTTGTCGGACTGCATGAACTTGAAGAACTTGGGCATCGAGCCGCGGAACTTCACCTGCTTCATCACCGCTTCGATCTGCGCGTGGATCCGCGCCACTTCGCCCAGGCCCAGCTGGTGGATCTGCTCGGGGGTGAGGTCGGAGGTGGTGCTCTGGCGCACGTTGAAGGCATACCAGGCAGCGCCATTGGGCAGCGCCGACATGCCGTCGGTCTTGCGCGTGGCCGGCAGGTATTCGGTGGCGATGAAGCCGCGCAGCGCGCGATAGGACGGCATGATGCGGTTGTCGATCAGGCGCTTGTAGTCGCCGGCGATGCGTTGGCGGTCGGCTTCGGGGATCGAATCGGGCATGTTGCGTACCGGCCCCCAGAACAACGTTTCCTCGGCCGTGGGCTGGATGATGGCGTCCAGCTGCGGCAGCACCTTTTCCATGAGTGCACGCGGCTGTACCACGCCGGCCTTCATGCCTTGGCGCATGTTGGCGATGGCCTGGTCGAACAGCACGGGCAAGCCGGCGGCGCGGCGCTGCCAGTTGTCGTAGTCCTGCACGGTCTCGAAGGGCTGGGCCCCCGTGCCCGAGCCCAGTACCGCGGCGATATTGGCGATGTTGTAGAACTGGTTGACCGGCTGCATCCAGCTGGGGAACTGTTCGGCAGCCAGGGCGCTGCGCGCGTCGCGCACGAAGATCTCGTAGCTCAGCAGGTCCTGCCCGGTGAGCTCGGCAGGCCCGATCGCCTCGACCTTGCCGAGCCATTGCACGGTGAGGTCATGGCTTTGCTGGCGGAACGCGGCCGACAGGAAGTTCGGCATCTGGTCGTTGTAGCGCGGGTCGCCCTGCAGGGTGGCCTGCAACGGATTGAGCTTGAGCGAGGCATCCCAATACTGCTGATACAGCGCGGCCAGCTGCTGGGCCTTGGTCTGCTGGACGGGCGCCGGCGCCGTGCGCGCACGCGGGGTGGTGGTCTTGCGGCCCTTGCCGGCGCTCTTGTTGCTGCCCTTGCTCTTGGCGCTACCCTTGGCGGTCCTGGATTTGGCGGCGGTCTTGGCCTTGCCCGTGCTCTTGGCCTTGGTGGTGCTCTTGGCGGCCGGCTTGGGGGCGGTCGTGGACTTCTTTTGCGGCGCCGCAGCAGCCGGCGGCATCATCGACAACGGCACCGTGGCGGTCAGCCACAGCAGCAACAGGCGGGAAAGACGCGAGGACATCAACGGCACTCCGGTGGAACTCGGGCAGGGGAGCTTGCCCGATCCAGCGCGCCGCCACCACCCCGTGCGCGCCACGCGGCAGGCGGATGGGTTCAGGCCGCGGCCTGCTCCCGCAGTTCACGGGCGCGATCGGCACCCAGGTACGCGGTGATGCCGCGCCGCATCAGGTATAGCAGCGGGATCAGCAGCACGGCAAAGGCCATCTTGTAGACGTAGTTCACCGTGCTGACCGCCAGGAAGAGCGAGGTCGGCCAATGCTGTGGGCCAATCACGAAGGCGATGTAGATCACCACGAAACTGTCCACCAGCTGGGACACCGCGGTTGAACCGGTGGCGCGCAGCCAGACGTGCCGCTCGCCCGTGACCCGGCGGATCCGGTGGAACACCGCCACGTCGATCAACTGGCCGAACAGGAACGCCACCAACGAGCCGCCGATCGTCCACAGGCCCTGGCCGAATACCGCCGCATACGCTGCCTGGTAGTCCGGCACGCCTTGGTCCTGCGCCGCGGTCACCCACCAGCCGGCGGGGGCCAGCGAGATCGCCGCGAAGGCGAAGACGAAGCCGTAGCCGATCAGTGCCACGGCCACCCAGGAAATGAAGCGCACGCCGCGGCTGCCGAAGAATTCGTTGACCGTGTCGGTCATGATGAACACGATCGGCCACAGCAGCGTGCCGGCGGTGAAGCTCAGCGAGCCGGTCTGGCCGAACAGGTTCCAATTCAGCGGCGCGATGCCGAGCGTGTCTTCCAGCGCGAAGATCTTGACGCCGATGAATTCGGCCAGCGCCGCGTTGACGCAGAAGAACGCGGCCAGCGCGATGAACAGGCGTACCGCACGGTCCTCGAGCAGGCGCGCGGCCTCCATCAGCGATCCACGGTACGGGTGAAGGGCACGGTGTCGGGCGACACCGCGCCGCCGGAGATGATGAAGTTCATCGCTTGGTCCACGGTCCAGTCGGTGGGGGTGAGCAGTTCGACCGGCACGATTTCCAGATAGCCGGAAGTGGGGTTGGGCGTGGTGGGGACGTACACGGCGGCCAGCTCGCGGCCGGTGCCTTGTTCGCGGATGACGCGCGTGACCAGCCCGACGGCCTTCATGTCACGGTGCGGAAAGTCGATCAACACCACGCGCTGGGTGCTGCCCGGCTGGGTCTGCAGGATGTCGAGCAGCTTGCGAGCGCTGTCGTAGACGATGCTGGCCAAGGGAATGCGGCGCATGATCGCCTCGAACCAGCGCAGCAGGCGTTGGCCGATCACCCGGCGGCTCAGCACGCCGACGAACAGGATGACCAGCAGCGTGGCGACCAGCGCGATCGTGTTCTGCACCCAGACCGCCTGGATCCAGTCGAGCGAGCCGGGGAAAGAATCGGCGATCCGCACCGAGACCGGCATGACCCAGGGGGCGCTGATGCCGGACAGCAGCGAGAAGACGAACTTGACGACCACCCAGGTCAACCAGACCGGCAGCAGCGTCAGCAGGCCGGTAAGGAAGATGCGTTGCAGGGAGGGGCGAGGAGCGGGGGAGACAGCGTTGGGCGACATAGTCGCGCATTGTAGGCGCAGCACTGCGGCTCTTGACCACCACGGTGAGTCTGCTCGGCAAAGGGGCTTTGCCCATGCGGCGACGCGCATCCGGTGCGAAGCGGTCGACAAGGGCGCCGTCCCCACAGGAACTCACAGCCCCGGCATCCCGGGCTGGGCAGGAGCCCCCTCTAGTAGAGGGGGCGCGGCGAAGCCGCGGGGAGTTGGATAGCCAGGGAACGGGGCCCAAAGTTTTAGCGCAGCGAAAACTTTGGGGGCGAAGCCGCCGCAGCGGCTTCGCCGTGACTAGTGGCACATTTGCTATAGCGAACTACACACTAGTATCGAGTCCAACCTAGCGGAAACACCGCCATGACCGACCTCGACACCCAGTTGCGCAAGTTCCAGAAAGAACTCAGTGCCGGCACTGTGTCGCTGGCGCTGCTGTCGGTGCTGGGCCAGGCCGAGGAACCCCTGTACGGCTACCTCATCGCCAAACGCCTGGAGCGGGTCGGCGAAGGGGTGCTGGCCGGCAAGCAGAGCGCGCTGTATCCGGTGCTGCGCAATCTCGAGGGCGCCGGCCTGCTGGAGAGCGAGGTCGAACCGTCGATGTCCGGTCCGCCCCGCCGCTACTACCGCATTACCGCGTTGGGGCGCGACTGCCTGGTGCAGTGGACGCTGGCCTGGCGTGCCACCCGCGATTCCGTCGATTCAGTGCTGGAGGGAAGCCACGAATGAATACTTTCAATGAAGCGGTCCGGCCCTTGCCGACCACCATCCCCGACTACCTGGCGCAGCTGCGGCAGGCCTTGTCCGGCGCCGACCCGGCGATGATCCAGGATGCCCTCTACGACGCCGAGGAGTACCTGCGCGCGGAACTGGCCGAGCAGCCGCAACGCAGCGAAGCCGAAGTGATTGCCGGGGTGGCCGGCAGCTACGGCGCCCCGAGCGAAGTGGCCGACATCTATCGCGAGACCGAGGTGACGGTAACCCGCGCGCTGCGCCCGCCAACGCCGCCCAAGCGGCAATCGTGGATCGGCCGCTTCTTTGGCGTAGCGGCCGATCCGCGCACTTACGGCGCGCTGTTCTACCTGCTGCTGGCCGTGGCGACGGGCACCTTCTATTTCAGCTGGGTGGTGACGGGTGTGTCACTGTCCCTGGGCTTGTTGATCCTGATCATCGGCGTGCCGCTGCTGGTGCTGTTCCTGGGCTCGGTGCGCTTGCTGTCGCTGGTGGAAGGTCGCTTGGTCGAGGTTTTGCTGGGCGTTCGCATGCCACGCCGGCCGCGGTATGTGGGCACCGACCAGGGTTGGCTGGCCCGCATCGCCGAGATGTTCCGCGATCCGCGTACCTGGACCACGATGCTCTACTTCGTGCTGATGCTGCCGTTGGGCATTGCCTACTGCGTGGTGTTCACCACCTTGCTGGGCTTGTCGTTGGGCTTTTTGTTGTCGCCGTTGGCCTGGTTGTTCGGCCAGACCTTCGCGCTCAACTTCGGCGCGTGGAGCGTCACCGAGGCCGCGCCTTGGGCATTGCCGCTGCTGAGCGTGTTGGGTGTCCTGCTGCTGTTCGTCACCTTGCACCTGGCGCGCGCCGTGGGCCACGTGCATGGTTTGATGGCCAAGCACCTGTTGGTGCGCCTGGACTGAGCTTCGATAGATTGCCGGAAACAAGAAGGCCGCCCGGAGGCGGCCTTCTTCATGGCGGGCAACGCCCGCTTCGTGCAGCCGTTACTTGCGGCGGCGACGGATCGGTTTGGCGTTTTCGGTGGGCGCTGCAGCCGGAGCCGCAGTGGCGCTCACCGCCGGCTCGGCCGCGTAGTGCGCAATGAAGTCCCGCACCTGCGGATACACCACTTCGCGCCAGCGGCCGCCGCTGAAGATGCCGTAATGCCCCGCGCCCTCGACGACCAGATGGCGGCGGTGCGCCTCATCGATGCCGGTGCACAGGCCATGCGCCGCTTCGGTCTGGCCCAGCCCGGCGATGTCGTCCAGCTCGCCTTCGATGCTCAGCAGGGCGGTATTGCGAATGGCCGACGGCTTGACCAGTTGCCCGCGTACCTCCCACTTGCCGCGCGGCAGCAGGAACTCCTGGAACACCACGCGGATCGTGTCCAGGTAGTACTCGGCCGGCATGTCCAGCACCGCGTTGTATTCGTCATAGAAACGGCGGTGCGATTCGGCATCCTGCAGGTCGCCCTTGACCAGGTTCGTGTAAAAGTCCCAGTGCGACATCACGTGCCGGCTCGGATTCATCGACAGGAATCCGGTGTGCTGCAGGAAGCCCGGATAGACACTGCGGCCGTGACCGGGATACGGATAGGGCACGGTATGGATCACGTTGTTCTCGAACCACGACATCGGGTTCTGCGTGGCCAGGTTGTTGACGGCGGTGGGGCTGCGGCGCGCGTCGATCGGGCCGCCCATCATGACCAGCGAGCGCGGCGTCTGTTCCCCGTCCTCGGCCATCAGCGACACCGCGGCCAGCACCGGCACGGTCGGCTGGCACACGCTCATCACGTGCAGGTCCTGCGCGCCGATGTGGCGGATGAAATCGCGGATGTAATCGATGTAGTCGTCCAGCGAGAAACCACCGGCCTGGCCGGGCACCATGCGCGCGTCGACCCAGTCGGTGACGTACACCTTGTGGTTGCGCAGCAGCGTGCGCACGGTATCGCGCAGCAGGGTGGCGTGGTGACCGGACAGCGGCGCGACCACCAGCACGGTCGGCTGCTGCTTCATGCTGGCCAGCAGCTCGGGGCGGTCGCTGAAACGCTTGAAGCGAAGCAGGCGGCAGAAAGGCTTGCTCAGGACTTCGCGCTCGATGATCGGCAGCGACTGGCCATCCACTTCCACGTCGTCCAGGGCCCAGGCCGGCTTTTCGTATTCCTTGCCCAGGCGGTGGAACAACTCGTTGCTGGCGGCCAGGCGCTCGGCGCCGGGGAGCGAGGCCCACAGGCTGTCAGGATCGGAGAACATCTTGGCGTTGGCTTGCGCCTGGTGGACCCAGGGCGCTAGAAGATTGCGGGTCAGCTCATGCAGTTGGTAAAGCATCCCTTTCCCTTGACAAAACCAGATACGCCGGTTGTTGCTGTGCAGCATATCGGAAATGGCGCATTTGCACCTTAATGGGTCGCCGGCCGCCCGTTGTCGGGGCGAGCGGGCCGGGAGGCCAGTGAGGGGTTCCGGCCCCCGGCCCCCTAGCGCGGGGATTCCAGCGCCGAGGCATGGCCGGCCAAGGCCGGAGACAACCAGCAATGCGACCCCACGGGCGTGAAGCCCTGCGCCCGCAGCTGGCGGGCGTACCAGCGGGCCGGCCGCGCCTGGAAGCCTTCGTGGTCACCCTCGAACTCATCTTCGGCGGCAAAGGCTTCAAGAAACGCGATGCCCCCGCACAGTTCGGCCAGGCCGGGCAGGCCGGCCCGCAGTTCGCGGGTCGGTACGTAATGC
Source organism: Stenotrophomonas sp. (assembly GCA_036403795.1). GTDB lineage: Bacteria > Pseudomonadota > Gammaproteobacteria > Xanthomonadales > Xanthomonadaceae > Stenotrophomonas_A. The sequence goes on along the minus strand of DASWQJ010000236.1, from coordinate 13,348 downwards.
AGGACGTCGGCGCACACCAGCAGGTCGACCGGGGCGCAGGGGCGCAACCAGGCGAAGTCGCCGAATCGGGCCGGATGCAGGTTGCGGCTGCGGCCGTATCGACGCACCGCGTATTCGCTGCTGTCAAAGCCCAGGTAAGTGGCGCGCGGTCGCACCTGCAGCAACGGCGCACGCCAGGCACCTTCGCCGGCCCCGATGTCGAGCACGCTGCGCAGCGGGCGCTCGAGGTAGTGCTCGGCTTGGGCGACGGCCAGTGCGACCTTGCGCCGCAGTCGTGCGGGATCGTGCAGGCCTTCGCGCCGATACCAGCGCTGGAAGTAGGCCTGGTCGTAATCTTTTTGCATGGAGGCTCCGGGCCGATCGGCGCGATGCGCGCGTACGGCGGATCGGTGAGAATGCCCGCCATCGTACGCGAGCTAACGGAGCCAGCCCATGACGTTGTACTTGTGGATCAAGACCTTCCATCTGCTGTTCGTCATCGCGTGGATGGCGGCGGTGTTCTACCTCCCACGGCTGCTGGTCAACCTAGCCGAGGCCGGCGACGAGGTGCCCGTGCGTGCGCGCTTGCTGTTGATGGGGCGGCGCCTGTACAAGTTTGGCCACAACATGTTTGGCATGGCCCTGTTGCTGGGCGCATTGCTTTGGCAGGGCTATCGCTTCCTGCCGGATTTCCCCACGATGGTGGTGCCGGGCAGTGGCTGGTTGCACGCCAAGTTGTTCGCCGTGGCGCTGATCCTGGCGCACTTCATCGTGGCCGGGCGCTGGCTCAAGGGTGCGGAGAAGGGACGGCCTTTGCCATCGTCGCGCACGCTGCGCTGGTTCAACGAAGTGCCGGTGCTGGTGCTGGTGGCGGTGATCTGGCTGGTGCTTGCCAAGCCATTCTGAGCGTAACCCCACCTCAGATGCTGCGCTCCAATACCACGCCGTGCTTGCGGCATAGCCTGTACACGGTCACTCGCGATATCCGCATTCTGCGGGCGCATTCGCTGATGTTGTAGTGACTCTGGCGCAAGCTGGCGAGCAGTGCTTCGCGTTCGGCATCGGCGCGCACCTGCTGCAGGCGGGGCTTGTCGCCGGAAGCGTCGGCCAGCTCCAGGTCGGCTGCCTCGATCAGTTCCTGTTCGGCGGTTACCGCCGCCCGCTGCACGCGGTTGAGCAATTCGCGCACGTTGCCGGGCCAAGGGAACTCGGCGATGGCGCGCAGTGCCTGTGCGGAAAAGCCTCGCGCCCGTGCGTGGTGGTGCTGGCGAAAACGATCGAGGAAGTGGTGGGCCAGCAGGGCGATATCGTCACCGCGCTCGCGCAGTGCCGGCATCGGCAGGCGCAACACGTTGAGCCGGTAGAACAGGTCGCGTCGAAAGCGGCCCGATTCCACGGCCTGTTCGAGGTCGACATGGGTGGCGGCGATCACCCGCACGTCGACCTTGACCGGTTGGTTGCTGCCCACGCGTTCGATGGTGCCCTCCTGCAAAACGCGTAGCAGGTTGGTCTGCGCGTCCAGCGGCAGGTCGCCGATTTCATCGAGAAACACGGTACCGCCGGTGGCGGTCTCGAACAGGCCTAGGCGACGGCTGGCGGCGCCGGTGAAAGAACCCCGTTCGTGGCCGAACAACTCGGACTGCACGAGGTTGGCCGGAAGCGCGCCGCAATTGACCGCGACGAAGCTGCGCGAGGCACGGGCCGAGAGTTCATGGATCGCGCGGGCGGCCACCTCTTTGCCGGTGCCGGTTTCGCCGGTGACCAGGACGGGCAGGTCGACGGGCGCGAATTTGCGCAGGCGTGCCTGGGTGAGGTGCATGACCGAGCTTTCGCCGATCAGCGCTTGCAGGCCACCGCTCGTTTCACCCGGCACCGGTGCTTCCAGCAGCCGCAGGGCCTGCACGATGCGCCGTGGATCCAGGGGGCTGGTGAACGTCTCGATGCATTGCTCAAGCAGGGGCTCGTCCGGCTCGGTGGCGCGCTGCGGAGGGCGGACGGCCATCAGTGACAGATGGCGATGCTCGGCCAACAGGCGGCGTACCCGCGCCATGTCCGCGCCGGCATCGCGCAGGTCCAGCACGCCGACTACTAGGTCGTCGCTACGCAGGCCGATGCCTCCATCATCGCCGGGCCCGACGATGCGCAGCCGCCAGCCGGCGGCGGCCAGGACTTCTCGTTCCTGCAGGTGCGGTTGCCCAAACCAGATGACACAACGTCGGGCGAAGTCGGGGATGGCTGCCATGCGCTTCCTGTCACACACTGAACCCTGCGCGGGCGGTGCGCTGGAAGTGCCGGTCACGCTTTGCCCCGGTCATGCCGCCCCACGACCGGGAGAACTGGTTGTCTTCACGCGAGCGTTGCCGGTCCCCCGGCAGCTCCCGGTTCCACGCACCGGTAAGCCGGGGTGTGGACAATCCAGTCAACGAGGGTTCGGTCGGAAAGCGGCCATCGCCGGTCGCTGCCACTCGGGTTGAGGGGCGGTCACCGGCACAGGCGTGGCCGCCACCCAGGCCGTGGCACACTGCCGGCCCGTGCAGCCGAGGGTATGGCGTGAGTGGCGAACAGCGTTCCTTGAATTTCCGTTTCCTGGCCGAGCCGAACGATGTCAACTTCGGGGGCAAGGTCCATGGCGGCGTGGTCATGAAGTGGATCGACCAGGTCGGCTTTGCGGCGGCCAGTGGTTGGAGTGGCCGTTACTGCGTGACCGTGGCGGTGGGGGGCATCCGGTTCGTGGCGCCGATCCTGATCGGCGATGTCGTCACGGTGTCGGCCAAGTTGGTCTACACGGGACGGACCAGCATGCACTTTGCGATCGATGTGCGGGCGCGCAGTCCGGTGGGCGGGCAGTCGCGGCTGTGCACGCATTGCATCATCGTGTTCGTGGCGATGGGCGATGACCATGCGACACCGACGCCGGTACCTGCGTGGCAGCCGTCGGACGACGAGGATTGCCGGCTGGCCGAGTACGCGACCAAGGTGATGGAGTTGAGCAAGGGCATCGAGGACACGATCTCGCGTTACCAGGTCGAGATCTGACGCGGCGGTGGCTGCGGTTGGCTTGAGGGTGGGATGGCTGAGTGGAAGTTCGAAGCCCGCTCGCCTTGCCCTCTCTGCCTGGGGGCTTGGCAGAAGGCGTGGGCAGGGTGGAAGGACAGAAAACAAAAGGCCGCGCAGTGCGCGGCCTTTTGGTTGGGACGTGAAAAGTCGGTCAGAGCACGCGGCGGGCCTGGACGAACTTCTGGCTCCAGTAGCCGCTGGCGAGGGTGTCGATCTGGACGTCCTTGCCACGGCTCGGGGCGTGCAGGAAGCGGCCTTCGCCTACGTAGATCCCGACGTGGTCGACCCGGCCGCGGCGACCGAAGAAGACCAGGTCGCCTGCGGTCAGGGCGCTGCGGTCCTGGATCAGCTGGGCGGCCTCGTCATGGGCCATCTCGCGGGAGACGCGGGGCAGCTCGATCCCCAGTGCCGTCTTGAACACATAGCCGACCAGGCCGCTGCAGTCGAAGCCATCCGGCGAGGTGCCGCCCCAGCGATAGGGGGTGCCCAGCATGGTCATGGCCCGCTTCAGCATGGTCTGGACCTGGCTGTCGCTGATGGCCATCTCGGCGCGGTTGGCGGCGCTCTGCGAAACGTCGTAATTGGCCAGGAGACGGCTGAGGTCGCCGGCAAACATGGCCGAGCGGTCCATCAGCGGAATGGTGTCGTTGCCGGCCAAGTGCGGCAGCAGGGCAGCCAGCGTGGCGGTGGCAGCGGCGTCGGCCTTGCTGCGGGCCGGCGACGACGCGCTTGCCGAAGCAGCGCTGACGGTCGGCGGTGACGCCTCGGGGCCAGTAGTGACGGGCTTGTCGGCCGTCTGCGCCAGGGCCGGAAGACTGGCCAGGCAGAGGGCGACGGTGCATACCAGACGGAACGGATTCCGTGCGGCGGTGGAGCGAGATTGGGCGGTGAACTTTGTTTCGTCAGTCGTCACGCGGAAATCACATTGCGGCAGGCGATGCGCGATGATGCCCCGGTGAAGCCGGCGTGAGGTTCAATTTGCGTTAAAGTTCCGTTGGCACGGGTGTGCGACGCGTCACAGTTTAGAGTAATACCCGCTTGGCGCCGGTGTAATGGTCACGCCAGTAAGTCCCATCCAGGGTGTCCAACCGGACCGTGCCACCGGTGCTGGGGGCATGCACGAAGCGGCCTTCGCCGACGTAGATTCCCACATGGGAAACCGCGGCCTTGCTGCCGAAAAACACCAGGTCGCCGGCGGCTAATCGTTCCGGGGCGATGCGGGGTCCTTGCGTGGCGGCCAGCTCGCCGGAGCTGCGAGGCAGGCGCAGGTCGAGCATGTCCCGATAGACATAGGTGACCAATCCGCTGCAATCGAAGCCGCTGTCCGGGGTGTTGCCGCCGTAACGGTACGGCGTTCCCACCAGGCCCAAGGCGCGCATGAGTACGGCGTTGGCACCGGCGGGGTTGGCGGGGGCCACCTGGGGCCAGCTGCGTGGTTTGGCCGGTGGGCCCGCCTTGCGCGGCGGTGGCTGGCTGCTGCACGCGACCACCAGCAGGCACAACAGCACGAGCAGCAGCCCGCGGGCGGGCGCGATCAACCAAGGGGTAACTGGCTTGTTGTGCATCGAGCCGGGATAATGCGCCGCTTGAACTGGCCGCCATCATGGCGGCGTACCCGGCGGCCCACAAGTCGTCTACACCGTCTGCCGCCAGCCACTGGCACGGGCAGCCCCAGAGAGTCGTCCATGAAGATCGAAAAAGACCGCGTCGTCCGTTTCCATTACACCGTCTCCGAAGTCGGGCAGCCGCCGATCGAAAGCTCCACCGATCGTGAGCCGCTGGCCATCATGATCGGCCACGGGAATGTCATCCCGGGCCTTGAGAACGCGATGATGGACAAGGAAGCCGGCGAGCATTTCGGGGTCGATGTCACGGCCGCCGATGCTTATGGCGAGCGCCGCGAAGGCCTGTCCCAGCGCGTGCCCAAGAAGCACTTCGGCAACACCAAGCTGGCGCCGGGCATGCAGGTCGTGCTGCAGACCAATTTCGGCCCGCGTGCGGTCACCGTGGAAAAGGTCGGCATGAGCGTGGTCGATGTCGACCTCAACCATCCCATGGCCGGCAAGGACCTGCACTTCGACGTGGAGATCGTCGAAGTGCGCGAAGCCAGCGCCGAAGAAGTCGAACACGGCCATGTGCATGGCGACGGTGGTCACCACCACTGAGCCGTCGGCTCCGGTGGCAAGAGAAGGCCCGCGTTGCGGGCCTTCTTCGTGATGGCGCCCGCTACGTCGCGGGCTTTCGTCACCGTGGCGCCCGCCGCATCGCGGGGCCGCCTTCGTTTCGGTATCGGCCATCTGGCAGGCGCCGCGCCTTCGTCCCCGTTATCGTGTCGCCATGAAGCAGACCGGTTTGCTGCCCGTCCCAGTTGCCGAGCGCATCGTCGTGATGGACGTGCTGCGCGGCTTTGCGCTGCTCGGCATCTTGCTGATGAACATCGAAGCGTTCGTTGGGCCGCTCAACCTGGCGTTGACCGGGCTGGATCCTGCGCTGTCCGGCGCCGACCGCATTGCCGATGCGTTGGTCTACATCTTCATCCAGGGCAAGTTCTACACGCTGTTCTCGCTGCTGTTCGGCATGGGTTTCGCGGTGATGGCCACACGCGCCGAGCAGGCAGGGCGCGGATTTGCGCCGTTCTACCTGCGGCGCAGTGCAGGCCTGCTGCTGATCGGTCTGGCGCATACGCTGCTGCTGTGGTCCGGCGACATCCTGGTGACCTATGCGCTGCTGTCGGTGTTGCTGTTGGCCTTTGCCGAGGCGCCAACGCGCTGGCTGCCGCCGATGGCGTTGTTGATGTATCTATTCGCGAGCGTGTGGGTGCTGATGTTTGGCGCGCTCGGCTCGTTGGCGCAGTTGCACCCGCACGAAGCGATCGACTGGCAACGCGAAATGGCACAGGTCGGCGCCCAGTGGCAGCAGACCGTGGAGGCACAGCGCCAGGCCTATGGGGCAGGCAGCTTCGCGCAGGCCACGGCGCAGCGCTGGCAGGACCTGCGCGAGTCCTTGGGCGGGCTGGTCATCAACGGCCCGACCATGCTGGGCATGTTCCTGCTGGGTAGCTGGTTCGTGCGCGCCGGCGTGATTTCCGCGCCGGCGCGACACGCGGGCTTCTTCACGGGATTGCGTTGGGTCGCGCTGCCCGCAGGCCTGGTACTGATGCTTGCCAGCTTCGCGCTGGAGCCATGGATGGACCCGGCCCGCCTGGATCTGCGGCTTTCCGCGGCCTGGGCCTTGTCGTCGGTGGCGGGCCTGCTGATGTGCCTGGGTTATGTCGGCTGGGTCGTGCGCGGCGCCCATGCATTGCGCGCGCTGGCGCCGGCCGGGCGCATGGCGCTGAGCAACTACGTACTGCAATCGTTGATCTGCACCTGGCTGTTCTACGGTTATGGCGCGGGGCTGTTCGAGCGCTTGCCACGCGCGTGGCAGATCCCGCTGGCAATGTTGATTTTCGCGTTGCAAGTCCTGCTCAGCCAGGCTTGGCTGCGGCGGTTCCGTTTCGGCCCGTTGGAGTGGCTGTGGCGTGCCTTTACCTACCTGCGTTGGCCGCCGATGCGCCGCGCGCGCAACGGCTGAAACGTCGCGTTGCGCGCGCAAGGTCGGCAAGACGCATGGCAGGCCCTACACTTTGTCGGTGAACCTTCCTTCCGATGATGTCCTGGTGATCGGCGCCGGCGCGATCGGCCTGGCGACCGCGCTGGCCTTGGTCGAGGCAGGACGTGGCGTGCGCGTGCTCGAGGCCGGCGGCGTCGGGGCGGCGACGTCGTACGGCAATTGCGGGACCATCACGCCTAGCCATGCACCGCCCTTGGCCGCACCGGGCCTGCCCTTGCAGGCGCTTCGCTGGATGTTGACGCCCGATGCGCCGCTGTACGTGCCACCGCGCATGGATCCGGCGTTGTGGCGCTGGTTCGCACGCTTTGCCGGCCGCTGCAATAAACGTGACTGGTGGAGCAGTTCGCGGGCCCGGGCGGCACTGTTGAACGACTCGCGCACGCGGCTGGAGGATTGGATCGCGCGTTACGCGCTGGACTGCGAGTTCCATGCCGATGGCCTGGATTACGTTTTCCGTGATGCACGCAACTTCGAGCGTTATGCGCGCGAGTGCGAATCGCTGGCCCAGTTGGGCGTGCGTGCGCAATGCATCGACGGCGCGTCCTATGCCAGCCAGGATCCCGCGTTTCGCGACGGCCTGGCCGGTGCCATCCATTTTCCCGACGACGGCCATCTGCGTCCGGACCGTTACACGGCGGAACTGGCTCGCGCGCTGCGCGAACGCGGCGGCGTGATCGAGGAGCAATGCCGGGTCGATGGCGTGCAACCCGAACGCAACGGTGTGCGTGTCCAGGCCGGTGGCATCACCCGCTACACGCGGGACGTGGTGATCGCAACCGGCCCCTGGTCGCCGCAGCTGGCCTCCCAACTGGGCCTGCGCTTGCCGATCCAGGCCGGCAAGGGTTATTCGATCACCTATAGCCGGCCGACGCTGGCGCCGCGGCGGCCAGTGGTGCTCAAGGACCGCTGGGTATTCGTCACGCCGTGGGCGCAAGGGCTGCGCATCGGCAGCACGATGGAGTTTTCCGGCTACGACACGCAGCTCAACGCCACGCGCCTGGCCGCACTGGAACGGGCCGCCGGCGAGTACCTGCATGAACCGGCCGGTGCACAGGTGCAAGAACGTTGGTATGGATGGCGCCCGATGACCTGGGACGACCTGCCGGTGTTGGGCCGGTCGCCGCGACATCGGCGAGTGTGGCTGGCGGCCGGCCATGGCATGCTCGGAATCAGCATGAGCAGTGCGAGTGGACAGTTGATGGCCGACCTGATGACCGGGCAGTCGCCCGCGATCGACCCGCATCCCTATCGCGTGGAGCGTTTTGCATGAGTGCAGGCCATGATTACGACGTGATCGTACTGGGTGGCGGCTCCGGCGGCCTGGCCGCGGCGTTTCGCGCCGCGCAGTACGGTAAGCGGGTGGCGATGATCGAGCCGCACGCGCTGGGGGGAACTTGCGTCAATATCGGCTGCGTGCCGAAAAAAGCGATGTGGCTGGCCGCTGACCTGGCTGGCAAGATCGAACTGGCCGCCGCGGTGGGCTTCGATGTCGGGCCGCCGGTGTTTTCCTGGAAGCAGCTGGTGGCCCATCGACAGGGCTACATCGCCAACATCCACGCCAGCTATCGGCGGCGGCTGGACCACGACGGTGTCGTGCTGCTGCCGCAGCGCGGTCGGCTGATCGATGCCAACACCGTGGCGTGCGAGGACGGCGTGCGGGTGAGCGCCGACCACATCGTGCTGGCAACCGGGGCACATCCGCTGCGACCGGACATCGAGGGTGCGGAGCTGGGCAGCGTCTCCGATGATTTCTTCAACCTGTGCGAGGCGCCGCGCCGGGTGGCGATGATCGGCGGCGGCTACATCGCCGTGGAACTGGCCGGGTTGCTGCAGTCGTTGGGCAGCCACGTGCATTTGTTCGTGCAGGGCCGGCAGCTGCTGGGCCGGTTCGATGCCGAGCTCACCACCCAATTGGCGGAAAACTTGCGCCAACAAGGCGTGCGCGTGCACCTGGAATACAGGGCCACGCGCTTGTGGCGCGACGAGGCCGGCGACCTGCGCCTGGATGGCACCGGCGGCTTGTGCGCGCAGGAGCCATTCGACCAGGTGTTCTTCGCCATCGGCCGACGCGGCAACAGTGCAGGGCTGGGCCTGGAAGCGCTGGGCGTACGCATCGGCGACAAGGGGGAGGTGGAAGTGGATGCCGGCCAGACCACCGCGGTGCCCAACATCCATGCCGTGGGCGACCTGGCCGGCAGAGAAGGGCTGACGCCGGTAGCGATCGCTGCCGCGCGCAAGTTGATGGACCGCCTGTTTGGCGGTGATCCGCAGGCGCGCATGGACTACGACAACATTCCCAGCGTGGTGTTTTCCCATCCGCCGCTCGGCCAGGTCGGGCTGGGCGAAGAGCAGGCACGCGAGCGCTACGGCGACCAGGTGCGCGTATACACCACCAACTTCCGCCCCATGCTTTATGCGTTGGCCAATTCACCCCAGCGCAGCTTGTTCAAACTGGTGTGCGTGGGCGAAGAACAGCGCGTGGTCGGCATCCACCTGCTGGGCGAGGGCGCCGACGAAATCCTGCAGGGCTTTGCCGTGGCGCTGAAGATGGGCGTCACCAAGCGGCAACTCGAAGACACGGTGGCGATCCATCCCACTTCGTCGGAAGAAATCGTGCTGATGCGCTGAGCGACGCTGGCGGGCACACTGGCCCGGTCTCCGTCGCATCGGTTCGCGCCCATGGCTGCACCCCGCAAAACTGCTGCGCCGCGCAAGGCGGCCGGCAGCCACCTGGGCCCCACCGCGGTTGGCCGGTCGGCCCCGGTGCGCCCGACGGGCACGCAAGCGAGCAAGGCAACACGCAGCGTGCCGGGTGCAGGCAAGCAAGCAGCGGCTCCCATGGATGCCGAGCAGGCGAGGGCGCGCATCGTGCAGGCCATTCGCGCGATCCCGCGTGGGCAGGTGGCCGGCTACGGCGAGGTGGCGGCGCGCGCCGGCTTGCCGGGTCGCGCCCGGCTGGTGGCGCGTGTCCTGGCCGGCAACGAGGATCCGGGGCTGCCCTGGCACCGCGTGCTTCGGTCGGATGGGCGCATCGCGCTGCCCGAAGGCTCACGCGGCTGGCGCGAGCAGAGCCAACGGCTGCGCGCCGAAGGGGTGGCCGTTCAACAGGGCCGGGTGAAGCGGGCCAAACCCGAGGCGGGACTGGATGCGGTGCTGTGGGGGCCGCGCTGACGGCTGCGGCTATGATGTCGGCATCCACCCCAAGACGCTCCCATGCTCCCGCGACTTCCCACCGTCACCAAGGCCCTGTTGATCGCCAACGGCCTGATGTTCCTGCTGCAGTGGCTGCTGGGCGATGCCACGATCGAGCCACTGATGTTGTGGCCGATGAGCGAAGGCGGGTTCGATCCGTTCTCGCCGGGCCAGAACTTCCAGATCTGGCAGTTGCTGACCTATGGCTTCCTGCACGGCAACTTCTCGCACCTGTTCTTCAACATGTTCGCGCTCTTCATGTTCGGCGCGCCGCTGGAGCAGACCTGGGGCGAAAAGCGCTTCCTCACCTACTACCTCGTATGCCTGGTGGGCGCTGGCCTGTGCCAGCTGGCCGTGGGCTGGTGGTCGGTCTCCCAAGGTAATCCGGGTTATCCGGTGGTCGGCGCATCGGGCGCGGTATTCGGCCTGCTGCTCGCCTACGGCATGCTGTTCCCGCGCCAGCAGGTGATGCTGCTGTTTCCCCCGATTCCGATGAAGGCACGCACCTTCGTCATCCTCTACGGCGTGGCCGAACTGCTGCTTGGCGTCACCGGCTGGCAACCGGGCGTGGCGCACTTCGCCCACCTCGGCGGCATGCTGTTCGGCTGGCTGCTGATCCGCTATTGGCGCGGCCAGCCACCGTTCGGCGGACGCGGCGGCAAACCACCCCATCTGCGCCGAGTGAAGTAGTTCCGCCCCGGCCACCGAGCCGGGTGAATCGGTAAGCGAGGGTGGAGATGTCCAGCCGGCCAGCCGCCCTCGTCGCGACCGCAAGCGGGACAAGCGAAACGCCTGGCATCGCCCGCCGAGCCCGGACATCGAAGCGGGAAAAAGAATCGCCTGGCATCCGCAGAGCCCCGGGCATCGAAGCAGGGAAAACGAATCACCTGGCATCGCCCACAGAGCCCCCGGGTATCGAAGCGGGAAAAACGAATCGCCTGGCATCGTCCTGTCGGGAGGGTGCGTCAGCGGCACATGGATGTGCCGCGACGGTGAGTGCGGACAGGATGTCCGCCCGAACCGGGGCGCACCCTCCCGGCAGGACGAGGCCCACCCCGAAGCCAACACACCCGCTCTTCGCGCCCACCACGCACCATGCGCGTCTAGCCATCAGCCATCAGCCATGCAAGACGGATGAGCATCAGCCCATTGCAACGCACGCATACGCAAAAGGGCGCGGAAAAACCGCGCCCTTTTGCTTTGAAACAGTCGAAACCCTTACCGCCAGATGCGCAGCTGCTCACCCTCGACCCGCTGCATCGGCTGCCCCGGCTTGCAGGTGAAAGTCGCCCCGAATTCCGGCAGATTCGACAACGGCCCATTGGTCCGCCACTGACCCGGCGCCCGTACATCCGAAGCCGCACGCTGCACCGCCTCGTTGGGCGACAACTGCTGGCCCCACAAACCTGCCCACGCAGTGAAGAAAGCCTGCTTGTTGGCCAGCGTGGCCGCCGGTTGCGCGGCATTGAACGCCTGCCAAGCCAATTCCACGCCGGCCTGGTCGGCCAGGTTCGTTTCCGCGGTGAGCTGACCATTGACCTTGGTGCCGGTCAGACCCGGGAACGGATACGCATTGAACTGCGTCGCGATCCGATTGTTGAGCAGCGTCCAGGAACTCTTTTCAGCCGGGCTCCACCAACTGCGCAACTGTCCCTGCGCATCGACCAGCGCACCCTTGGCATCGATCGCGCGGGTGATCTCATGCGCCACCAGCGCACCATAGGCGCCGTATTGCGCCGCCACATCACCCGTGTTGAACACCGGCGGCTGCAGCACCGCGGCGGTCACGACCAGGCGATTCTGGGCGATGTCATAGGCCAGCGCCGGCTGCTGAGGCAGCACGTCCCAGCGACGGTCGGCATTGCCCTTGCCGATGCGCTTCATTTCCTCGCGATGACGCCAGGTCGAGGCGATCAGCATGTTGCCGCCAAAGCTGCCGCGGCCCATCGGCTGCACGCTGTAATCCAGATCGCGGCGCGGCGCACCAATCTCGATCTTCATGGCATTGAGCTTGGCACGCGCCTCGCCCACCACCGCGCCGTCGCCCCAGCCGGTGCGCTGCAGCGCCGCGACCTGCGCCTCGCGGATCTGGTCGGCGATCACTGCGGCCTGGCGACGTGCATCGGCAGTCAGATAGCGCTCGGTGTACTCGCGGCCCACCATCGGGCCGGCCGCTACGTTGATCGCGTCGAGCACCTGCTGCCAGCGCGGCGGCGGCAGTGTTTCGCCGCGCAGCAAACGGCCGCGGAAGCCGCTTTCGGCATCGCGGAAACTCTTGGACAGGTACGGCGCCATCGCATCGCCCACGCGCCAACGCAGGTAAGCCTTCCACTGGTCCGGCTTGAGCGTGGCGACCATCCCGTCCAGTTGCTTGAAGTAGCCCGGGTCGGCCATCGACACCAGGTCGTCCTGCACGGCCTGCGCCTTGAGGAAGTCACCCAGCTGCAGATTGCGGAACTGCTTGGTGATGTCCTTCACCGCGACCGGCGCGTAGTTGTTGAAGGGATTGTTGACGTCGGCCACCGGCTTGGCCGCCTTGGCCAGCAGGGTCTCGATCTGGATCACCGAAACGGTATCGGCGTCCAGGCGATCGGCCGGCGTGCCGGTGAGCGCCAGGATCTGCTTGACGTAGTTGCGGTAGCGACCCATCAGCGCGACGGTGTCCGCATCGGTGCGGGTGTAGAACGCCGGATCCGGCAAGCCCATGCCGCCTTGCATGAAATAGCCGATGTGGCGATCCAGTGCCTTCAGGTCCACGTCGGGGCTGAAGTTGAACGCCACCGGGATGCCCACCTGGTGCAGGGCTGCGATAGAGGCCGGCACGTCCTTGGCCTTCTTGATGGCATCGATGCGCGACAGCAGCGGGGCGATCGGCTGCGAGCCGTCCTTCTCTACGGCGGGCTCGTCCAGGCCGCTGGCCCAGAAGTCGCCGAGCAGCTTCTGGACGTTGTTTTGCGGGGAGTTCATCGACGCATCGAGCAGGTCGCGCTGCTGTTGCAATGCCCGGTCGGCCAACTGGCCGATGGCGGTGGTCGCGCCGCTTTGCGGTACCGGGTTGGCCTTCAGCCAGGCGGCATTGGCGTAACTGTAGAAGTCGCTGCAGGCCGGAGCCACGGCGGGGGCCTTGGCGGCGCTCTTCTTCTTGGGTGCGGCATCGGCGTGGGGAGCGGCGATCAGGGCGGCCAGGCTCAGGGACAGGGCAAGTGGGCGGAGAACGGGCATCGAGGAGTCCAGCCAAGGGAATTTGGCGGAGTGTAGCAAGCCCGTCGGGGCCTCGAACCGGGGGCTACCCAGGTGGCGTCGCCAAGGCGGGATCGGCGTCGCAAAGCGGTGGGGTGGGGGTGGCGTGCGCGGAAAATCTTCGCCTTGCTCTTGGCTGGGTGCTTTGGATCGCGGCTTGCGGGGTGGGTTTTTCGTGTTTCGTGCGGCCCATTGATGTCGGCCCTTTTGCGGGCGCTTTTGGATCGCGGCTTGCGAGTTGGGTTTTTTTGTTGAGGGCGCGGTGGGT
>DASWQJ010000235.1:0-5077 GCA_036403795.1 Stenotrophomonas sp. | reverse complement strand
CGCCCACAATAAAAAACCCAACTCGCAAGCCGCGATATCACTACGCCGACATCAAAAAAGGACTCCAGTAGCGTCCGCCCGGGCCAGCAGCATCCGCCCGACGCAGCAGAAAAAGCGCTAAAGCACCGGCTCCAACACCTGCCCCCGCGCAACCCGCCCCAGCAACCGCCGACTATGCGGATCCAACCCCTCCAACCGCACCTCCAACCCATGATGGCGCAGCCGCTGCACCGCCTGGTCCAGCGCCGCCACCGCCGTGATGTCCCAGAAGTGCGCACGCGACACTTCAATCACCACCTCACGCCCCGGCACCTCGCGCGGATCGAATGCCTCCAGGAACGCATCGGCCGAAGCAAAGAACACCTGCCCACTCACCGTCCACGTACGCACACCATCGGCATCGACCGCCGAGACATGCAGCAGCCGCGCCACCTTGAAAGCGAAGAACACCCCGCTCAGCAGCACCCCCACCCCCACGCCGGCGGCCAGGTTGTGCGTGACCAAGGTGACCGCCACCGTGGCCAGCATCACGCCTGACGAGGTGCGCGGATGACGCACCAACTGGCGTAGCGAACGCCAGTCGAAAGTCTCCACCGACACCATCACCATGATCGCCACCAGCGCCACTACCGGCACCTGCGATACCCACGGCTTGAGCAACACCATCAACACCAGCAGCAACACCCCGGCGAACAGCGTGGAAAGACGGCCGCGACCACCGTATTTCACGTTGCCCACGGTCTGCCCGATCATGCCGCAGCCGGCAATGCCGCCGAACAGGCTGGCGGCCATGTTGGCCAGGCCCAGGCCGGCGCATTCGCGGTTCTTGTTGCTGGGCGTATCGGTGAGCCCGTCGACCACGCGCGCGGTCATCATCGATTCGAGCAGCCCGACCATCGCGATGGCCAAGGCCGGCATCGCGATGATCCGCAAGGTCTCCCAGGCCAGCGGCACGCCGGGCCACTGCAGCCAGGGCAGCGAGTCAGGCAACTTGCCCAGGTCGGCGACCGTCTTGACCGGCAGGTCGAGCGCCACCGTGGCGGCGGTCAACAGCAGGATGCACAACAGCGGCGAGGGAATCGCCGCCAGGCCCGGCAGGCGCAGCCGCGGCAGGCCGTAGATCAATGCCAGGCCGGCGCCGAGCATCCACCAGCTCGCGGCGTTGGCCCCCAGCAGGTGCGGCAGCTGCGCGGCGAAGATCAGCACCGCCAATGCGTTGACGAAACCGGTGCGCACCGAGCTGCTGACGAAGCGCATCAGCACGCCCAGACGCAGTACGCCGAACACGATCTGGATCAGCCCGGCCAGTAGGCCGGCCGCCAGCAGGTACGACAGCCCGTGCGTGGCCACCAGCGGAGCGGCGACCAAGGCCACCGATCCGGCGGCGGCGGAGATCATCGCCGGGCGCCCGCCGGTGAAGGCGATCACGATGCCGATCACGAACGAGGCGAACAGGCCGACCTGCGGATCGACCCCCGCCGCGAAGGCGAAGGCGATCACTTCGGGAATGAGGGCGAACGTGGCCACGGCACCGGCCAGCATTTCGCGTAGCGGCGCGACTCGCCACTGCGACAATTCATTGCGAAAAAAGGACATGGGGCTGGCCGGTATCGGAGGCGGACAGGCACACCGCAGGCGAGCGCGGAGCGGCCTGTGGCGCGAACGTGGGGCACATCGGGGATGGGGCATTTTCCCATGCCCGGCGGCCTGCGCGCCACGACACGCCGCATCCCCGTGCAGCCCGTGCCATTGGTCACTTTCCCGGGGCGGTGCGACCGCCTAGCCTCGATGGGTTCAATGCAATGTCCTGGAGGACGTCATGACCCGACCGCTGTCCCTGTTGATCGCCGCCGCCTTGGGCGCTGGTGCCGGCCTCACCGCCCCCCTTCCCGCCCTCGCGGCCCCCGCCTCGCTGGCCAAGGCCGATGCCGAAGCCGCGATCCCGGACATCGCCTACACCCGCTTCACCCTGCCCAACGGCTTGACCGTAGTGGTCCATGAAGACCACAAGGCGCCGGTGGTGGCGGTCAGCATCTGGTACCACATCGGCTCGGCCGACGAGCCGGCCGGCCGCACCGGCTTTGCCCACCTGTTCGAGCACCTCATGTTCTCGGGCTCGGAGAATCGCAAGGGCACCTATTTCCAGCCGTTCGAGAAAGTCGGCGCGACCGACATGAACGGTACGACCTGGTTTGATCGCACCAACTATTTCGAGACCGTGCCGACGACCGCGCTGGACACCGCGCTGTGGATGGAATCGGACCGCATGGGCCATCTGCTCGGCGCGTTTGGCCAGGGCGAACTCGACACCCAGCGCGGCGTGGTGCAAAACGAAAAACGCCAGGGCGAAAACCGTCCCTATGGCCGCGTCGACCAAAACATCCTGTCGAACGTCTTCCCCGCCAATCACCCCTACCAGCACGACACCATCGGTTCGATGCAGGACCTGGACGCGGCCTCGCTGGAGGACGTCAAGAAGTGGTTCACCGACAACTATGGCGCCGCCAACACCGTGCTGGTGCTGGCCGGCGACATCACCGTGGCCCAGGCCCGCGAAAAGGCGATGAAGTACTTCGGCGATATTCCCGCCGGCCAGCCGGTCGCGCGCCAGCAGCCGTGGATCACCGCACTGCCGAAGCAGACCCGTGGCGTGCAGCACGACCATGTCTCGCAGCCGCGCATCTACCGCACCTGGGTCGCGCCGCAGCTGGGCACCGAGGATGTGGTCTACCTGGACCTGGCCACCACCGTGCTCGGTGGCGGCAAGACCTCGCGCCTGTACCAGCGACTGGTGTATCGCGACAATCTCGTCGACGACGTCTCGGCGTCGATCCAGCCGTTCGCGCTGGCCAGCCAGTTGCAGATCCAGGCCGACGTGAAGGAAGGGGTGGACCCGGCCAAGGTCGAGGCCGCGATCGCCGACGAGCTGCAGAAATTCCTGGCCGAAGGCCCGACCGCCGATGAGCTCGAACGCGCGCAAGTGGCGTTCCGCGCCGGCTTCGTGCGGGGCCTGGAAAAAGTGGGGGGATTTGGCGGCAAGGCCGTGATCCTGGCCGAGGGCCAGGTTTATCGCGGTGACCCCGGCGCCTATCGCAAGGACCTGGCGCGTGCGGTGGCCGCCACTGCGGCCAACGTGCAGCAGGCCTCGCAGACCTGGTTCGGCAAGGGCGATTACCTGCTCACGGTGCTGCCGGCCGGCGAAGGCTTCAACCCGGAGGCCGAAGACAAGGCCGTGGTCGCGCTCGGCGTGGCCGACGGCAAGCCCGAGGCCAAAATGCCGGCGAGCGCCGATGCCACGTTCAAGGTCGGCAAGGCGCAGGTGGACCGCAGCAAGGGCGTGCCTGAAACCAGCCAGTTCCCGAGCCTGACGTTCCCGCAGCTGCAGCGCGGCAAGCTCAAGAACGGCATCGAGGTGGTACTGGCCGAACGCCACACCATCCCGGTCACCCAAGTGCAGATCATGTTCGACAGCGGCTATGCGGCCGACCAGGGCGGCAAGCTGGGCGTGGCGAGCTTCACCAACGCGCTGCTGGGCGAGAGCACCAAGACCCTGGACTCGGTCGAGGTGGCCAAGCAGCGCCAGCGCCTGGGCGCGATCCTGGGCAACGAATGCGACCTGGACACGTGCTCGGCGTCGCTCAACGCACTCAACGACCAGTTGCAGCCCTCGCTGGCCCTGTTTGCCGACAGCGTGCGCAATCCTGCGTTCAAGGCAGCCGACATCGAGCGCATCCGCGCGCAGTGGCTGGCCGGCATTGCACAGGAAAAGACCCAGCCGATGGGCCTGGCCCTGCGCACGCTGCCGCCGCTGCTGTTCGGCGGTGACCACGCCTACGGGATCCCGCTGACCGGCTCGGGCACCGAGGCGGCGATCCGCAGCCTGGGCGCCGCCGATCTGGGCAAGTTCCAGCAGGATTGGCTGCGCCCGGACAACGCACGCATCCTGGTGGCCGGTGACACCACGCTGGCCAAGATCATCCCGCAGCTGGATGCCGTATTTGGCGACTGGCAGGCACCGGCCAGTGCCGTGCCGAAGAAGAACGTCGCCCAGGTGGCCGCGCAGTCCAAGCCGCGCGTGTTCCTGATCAATCGCGACGACGCACCGCAGTCGCTGATCCTGGCCGGCCTGTTGGCGCCCTCGACCAAGGCGCCGAACAACCTGGCCATCGGCGTGGCCAACGGCGCGTTTGGCGGGACGTTCACCTCGCGGTTGAACATGAACCTGCGCGAGGACAAGCGTTGGGCCTATGGCGCGCAAAGCTTCCTGATCGATGCGCAGGGCCAACGGCCGTTCCTGTTCTACGCGCCGGTGCAGACCGACAAGACCGCCGAGTCGGCGGCCGAGGTTCGCAAGGAAGCGCTGGCGGTGGTCGGCGATCGCCCGCTCACCGAGGAGGAGATCGACAAGATCCGCAACCAACGCATCCGCGCCCTGCCCGGCAGCTATGAGACCACCAGTGCGGTGCTTGGTGCGGTCGAGGGGATCGTGAAGTTCAACCGTCCGGACGACTACGTGCAGACGCTGAAGTCGCGCCTGGAGGCAATCGACCAGCCGGTCGCACAGCAGGCCATCGGCGAGATCGTCGCGCCCAATGCGATGACTTGGGTGATCGTGGGTGACCTGGACCAGATCGAGGCGCCGGTGCGGGCGCTTAATCTGGGTGAGGTGCAGGTGCTTGATGCCGACGGCAGGCCGGTCAAGGCGAAGGCGGCGGCCAAGGTGGCGACCAAGACGAAGAAGTAATCGGCTGGGTTTGTTGTTTGGCCCGGCGACGGGTCGATGCAGGCTGCGGGGCTTAGGTCCTGCGGCCTGTTTTTTTTGCTTTGCTTTGGCGTGACGGTTTGACGCGGTTCGGGCGGACTGTTGTGGCGGCCTGCTCCCTTTTGTTGGCGCTTTTTGATCGCGGCTTGCGAGTTGGGGTTTTTGTTGTGGGCGCGGTGGGTGTTTGGCGGTTGGTTTTGGTGGCTTACGGTGCGGGCCCCGTCCTGTCGGGATGGTGGGTCGCGGTTCGAGCGGCCATCCATGGCCGCACTCACCGCACGTGGGCCATCCATGGCCCACTGACCCACCACCCCG
>DASWQJ010000234.1:0-2811 GCA_036403795.1 Stenotrophomonas sp. | reverse complement strand
GGACGCGGCGCCGGCCACCGGCCTGACATTGAAGGCGCCGACCGAGTTCGCCTATGGCGCCGATGGCGTCACGCACGCCACGCTGCGCGCCACGCTGTCGCCGGTGTTGGTGGGCGATCAGCGCTACACCACGATGGTGTTCAACGGTGACTACGACTCGCCGCTGATCCGCACCCGACCAGGCGGCACGATCGACCTCAAGCTCGACAACGAGATGGCCGAGACCACCAACCTGCATTTCCACGGCATGACGGTGACGCCGCTGGATTCGGGCGACAGCATTTTCCAGGTGACCGACCCGCGCAAGCAGACCGAATATCGCTTCAAGCTGCCGCCGGACCATAGCCCCGGCGCCTACTGGTATCACAGCCACATCCACGGCGGCTCCGAGCGCCAGGTCGCCGCAGGTATCGCCGGGCCGATCCTGGTCGACGGCATGCTCGATCCGTTTCCCGAGCTGAAGGGCATCAAGGAACGCGTGCTGGTGCTGCGCAATTTCCAGAAGACGCTCACCGGCAAGGTGGCCAGCGAGATCACCACCAGCAACCCGTCGATCCGCACCGTCAACGGGCAACAGCAGCCGGTGATCGACATCCAGCCCGGCGAGACCCAGCTGTGGCATTTCATCAACATCGCGGCCAACCAGTACTTCCGCATTCGCCTGGATGGCCAGTCGATGCAGATCCTGTCGCGCGATGGCAACACCGTGAACCAGAAGGTGATGACCGATGAGCTGCTGATTGGCCCGTCCGCGCGATTCAGCGTGCTGGTGGTCGGCCCGCCCGCCGGCGAGCACGCGATCGACCTGGGCTCGGGCAACACCGGCGCGGCCGGTGACCAATACCGCGGCGCGCGCCTGGCTACCTTGCGTTCGACTGGCCAGCCCGTGGTCACCCGGCAGATCACCAGTCCTTATCCGGTGCTGGAGGACTACAGCCAGGAACCGGTCGCGCATGTGCGCCAGTTCGCTTTCCAGGATTCGGCCACCGATGGCGATGCGTTCCTGATCAATGGCGAGCGCTTCGATCCGCGCCGCGTCAACACGACGGTCAAGCTGGGCGACCTGGAGGAGTGGCGCCTCTACAACCCGTCGCAGGAACTGCATCAGTTCCACATCCACCAGACCGATTTCCAAGTGGTGTCGATCAATGGCAAGCCGGTGCCGCTGACCGGCTATCGCGACAATGTCTTCATTCCGGCACGCGGCTCGATCACGATCCGCATTCCGTTCCGCGACCCGGTCATGCTGGGCAAGTTCGTCTATCACTGCCACATCCTGGAACACGAAGACGGCGGGATGATGCAGGTGATCCAGGTGGTCAAGCCCGAGGATTACGCGCAGGCCGTGCGGCTGGAGCGACTGGGCGGCATCTATGGCGACAACCAGACCTGCACCTATCTGCAAAACACCGGGCGGGAGTTCCAGCTACCGGGCAATGTGCAACTGCCGGCGGAGACCGCGCGATGAACCGCCTGCGACTGTCCTGCGTGGTGATCGGCTCGCTGTGCGGCGCTTCGTTGTGCCGCGATGCCCGCGCCGACAGTGGCCAGTACCCGAACTTCGGCATGGATTACACGGCGGTGATGCAGTACGACTTCAGCCGTGCCGTGGGTGACGGGGCGACGTCGCCGCGCAACACCACCGATTTCTATCCCGACCTGAGCACGAGCTTTTACCTGCGCTTGAGCCCGGACGACCAGATTCGACTGTCGACCGAATTCAATCCGGTCAACCCGCCCAACCCGGGACAGAAGCGCAATTTTGGCGACCTGGGCCTGGTGGTGAACGAGCTCAACTACTACAAGCTCACCGCGCATACGCAATGGCAGGTGGGCAAGCTGCAAGTACCGTTCGGGCGCGCGATGGATGCGGCGCCGGGCCTGTACACCAATGATTTCGTGTCGGCCTACGACCTGGGCGGCATGCTGGGCGCCACGTATGCGTATCGGTATTTCAGCCAGACGCTGGGCATGATCCAGCCGGGCCTGAACCTGTATACCGCCGACACGACCGAGCTCAGTCGTCCGTTCCTGCGGGGTGGCTCGCGCGCGCAGCGTTCCGATGGCGGACCGGCCAACACCGGTAATCTGGATTCTTATGCGTTGACGGTGAACTGGGATGCGATCCCGGCCCTGCCTTTTCTGGAGCTGCAAGGCGGCTACATGCGCAATCGTGCCGGCGTGGCGCAGCCGGACAGCGGCCTGCCCGACGATGAGGTGATCAAACTGGTGTCTGCGCGCTACATCTGGTCGCCGCAATCCAGTGGCGACCTGGGCACGACCTTGCGCGGACGTTATTTCGACATCGTGCCGTTCGTGGAATACGCCAACGTGGACAACGAGAACGCAGTGGAAGGCAACGACACGCGCTACCTGACGACCTCACTGACGGTGGACTATGGCCCTTGGGCCTTTGGCGCGACGCGCACTGACAAGCGGCGGCCGTGGGCCGTCGATGCGGGCCGGCATGACTGCCTCAACGAGCTGAGCGCGACCTACAAGGTGACTGGTCTGTTGAGCGTGGGGCTGTCGGTCGGAAGCCAGAACATCAGCGGCCAGGATTCGGATCTCGTCGGCCTTGCTGTGACTTACAACGGGGCTTACTGATGATCAGGATGGGTTCTTGGGTGGTGGTGTGCGTGGCTACGATGGTGATGGCGACGACGGCGTGGGCTGGCGACACGATCGGCGGGCCGTTTTCGCTCGTCGACCAGCAGGGCCATGCGGTCACGGACAAGACTTACCAGGGCAAGCCGGTGCTGTTGTATTTCGGTTTCACTTCGTGTCCGGACGTCTGCCCGACGGATCTGG
>DASWQJ010000233.1:0-4922 GCA_036403795.1 Stenotrophomonas sp. | reverse complement strand
CATCGCGAACGGCGGCATGGCGCAAACGGTCGGAAGCGTCTGATGCCGGTGGGCCGGCACTCGCTGCGGTGAGGGGCCGCATACCGCGAGCCGGTAGCGCGGCCCGGTGGCGTGAGTCGCATGGCGGGCGCTTGCCCCGTGGCCGGACGCCGCCGGCGCAGGCCGGGCGCCAACGGGATACAATCCGCCCCGAAGCGGGGGTACCCGTGCCATCGGCACGCGGTTGAGACAGACCCTTCGAACCTGATCCGGTTGATACCGGCGTAGGGAAGCTTCGCAACACGCCCTGGGGAGTCTGGTCGCAGCCATTGGCCTGCCGTACCTCCGGACCGCGTGAAGCGCCGCCGCTTCGTCCCGCCCATTGCCAGGACGAACGTCATGAATGCCCAACCCCAATCGCTGCTGCAGCAGACCGAGCAGCTATCCGAATCGGTCACCCGTCCGATTCCCGGCTCACGCAAGATCTTCGTGCAGGGCTCGCGCGACGACCTGCAGGTGCCGATGCGCGAGATCGAACTCACGCGCACGCCCACCCTGTTCGGCGGCGAAGAGAACGCGCCCATCACGGTCTATGACACTTCCGGTCCGTACACCGATCCGGCGATCGCCATCGATCTGGCGGCTGGTTTGCCGGCACTGCGTGCGCGGTGGATTGCCGAGCGCGGCGACACCGAGCCACTGTCCATGCTGAGTTCGGAATTCGGGCGTGGCCGCGAATCCAATGCGCGATTGGACCTGGTGCGGTTCCCAGCGCGCGCGTTGCCGCGTCGCGCCGTTTCCGGCGCCAACGTTACCCAGATGCACTATGCGCGGCGCGGCATCGTCACTCCAGAGATGGAGTACGTCGCCATCCGCGAAAACCAGCGCCTCGATGCGGTGCGGGATGCCGGACTGCTCATGCAACATCCGGGGGAGAGCTTTGGCGCCAGCATCCAGAAATTCATCACGCCGGAGTTCGTGCGCGACGAGATCGCGCGCGGCCGCGCGATCCTGCCCAACAACATCAACCACCCCGAGAGCGAGCCGATGATCATCGGCCGCAACTTCCTCACCAAGATCAACGCCAACATCGGCAACAGTGCCGTGTCCTCGGGCATCGCCGAGGAAGTGGAAAAGTTGGTGTGGTCGATCCGCTGGGGCGGCGACACGGTCATGGACCTGTCCACCGGCAAGCACATCCACGAGACGCGCGAGTGGATCATCCGCAACTCCCCGGTGCCGATCGGCACGGTGCCGATCTACCAGGCACTGGAGAAGGTGGACGGTCGCGCAGAGGAGCTGACCTGGGAGATCTTCCGTGACACGTTGATCGAACAGGCAGAGCAGGGCGTGGACTACTTCACCATCCATGCCGGGGTGCTGTTGCGTCATGTGCCGCTGACCGCCAAGCGGGTGACGGGCATCGTGTCGCGGGGCGGTTCGATCCTTGCGAAGTGGTGCCTGGCGCACCACAAGGAGAACTTTCTCTACACGCACTTCGAAGACATCTGCGACATCATGAAGGCCTACGACGTGGCCTTCTCGTTGGGCGACGGTTTGCGCCCCGGCTGCATTGCCGACGCCAATGACGCGGCGCAGTTCGGAGAGCTCGAAGCATTGGGCGAGTTGACCAAGATTGCCTGGAAGCACGACGTGCAGACCATGATCGAAGGTCCCGGTCACGTACCGATGCAGCTGATCAAGGAGAACATGGACAAGCAGTTGCGCGAGTGCGGCGAAGCGCCGTTCTACACGCTCGGCCCGCTGACCACCGACATCGCGCCCGGTTACGACCACATCACCAGCGCCATCGGCGCGGCGATGATCGGCTGGTTCGGCACGGCAATGCTTTGTTACGTCACGCCGAAGGAGCATCTGGGCTTGCCCAATCGCCAGGACGTGCGCGACGGCATCATGGCCTACAAGATCGCCGCCCACGCCGCTGACCTGGCGAAGGGCCACCCCGGCGCGCAGGTCCGCGACAACGCGTTGAGCAAGGCCAGGTTCGAGTTTCGTTGGGAAGACCAGTTCCACCTCGGCCTGGATCCGGAAAAGGCCAAGGAATTCCATGACGAGACCCTGCCCAAGGATGCGCACAAGCTGGCGCACTTCTGCTCGATGTGTGGTCCGCACTTCTGTTCGATGAAGATCACCCAGGACGTACGGGACTACGCCGCCGAGCATGGGGTGCAAGAGAGTGATGCCCTGACGGCAGGCATGGACGCCAAATCGGCGGAATTCCTGGCACAGGGTGCACAGGTCTACCGACAGTCCTAACGGGCGATGCGGCGACGCGCCCGGCGCGTCGTCGCTTATCTGCAATTCATCTTTTGCCAACGCAAGAAATCATGACAGTGTCAATCGCACGGTCGGCGCCGTCATGGCAGGACGGCGACCCTGTCGGCGGATCCGCTACGAATCCCGGGCCTTCATCGACCTCGCGTGGATGAACGCCAGATAAAAAAATCGCGCCAGAGGCGCGAAGAGTAAAGCGGATTATCGTAGTTCGTCGGCGAGAGAGAGAGCCTGATGCGTGACTTCCCACCTAAGGGAAGCGACGGGGCCTAGGGTAAGATTGTTCTCATCTTTCCTGCCTGACCGATTCGGTTGTCCGGCTTTGCGGAATGTGGCGATTGGCCGCATTCGCGCACGGATGCACCTCCGCGCCCGCCTATCCCATGCATTCGCTCACGACCACAACCACGCCGCCCGAGCGGCTGCGGATCGGCAAGTGCGTCATCGACCTGGCGTCGCGCGAGGTCCATGTGCCTGGGGCACGCCGCCCGGTCCGCCTGACGCCCAAGGCGTTGGCCGTGTTGCGCGCGCTGGCCGGGCAGCCTGGCCAGGTGGTGTCGCGCGACCAATTGCTCGCCGATGTCTGGCCCGACACGTTGCCGACCAATGATGTGGTCACCCAGGCCATCACTCAGTTGCGCAAGGCCCTGGCGCATGCCGATGACGACGCCGGACGGGCCGGTGGCATCGAGACCATCGCCAAGACCGGTTACCGCCTGTTGTCGCCAGTGCAATGGGAAAGCGGAACGGAGGTCGACGACACAGCGGAGGCCACGCCGTCATCCGTGGGCTCGTCGACTGATGCGTGGGTGGCCGCCCAAGAGACTGCGCCTGCCGTGGCAATAGTCAGCGCGGGACGCGCGTTGCCGGTGCCCGCGCGTGCGCCCGCACGACTCCAGCTGTGGCTCACCATGGCGTTGATGTTGATCGCGCTGGCGTGCGGTGCGATCGGTGCGCTGATGTGGTTTGCCCGGCAAGGTGCGTCGCGGGGCCTGGATGCCGACGGCGGCGAAGAGCGCGTGGTGGGGACGCCGCGACTGCCGTATCGACTGATCACTTCCGGCGGCGGTTTCGACCTGACGCCCACGCTGTCGCCAGACGGCTCCATGGTCGCGTACGCGTCGCTGTCCAGCGATCGACCGGGCAGTTCGACGTCGATCCTGATCAAGACGACCGATGCGGCCGCGCCGCGCCGCCTGGGCTCGCCGGGGAAGGGAGAGTCCGACCGGCTGCCGGCGTGGTCCTCGGATGGGCGCGAAGTGGCTTTCGCTCGCGAGGGCGAGAATCGGAGCTGCCGCGTGATGGTGGCAGCCGCCAATGGCGAGGCCAACGAGCGCGAGGTCGCACGATGCGATTTCACCGACTTGCTGAGCTTCAGTTGGGTGCCCGGACATCGTGCGCTGCTGTTCGGCTCGATGACCGGCGGCAATGCCAGTGGTGGCATCCGCGAGCTCGACCTGGAAACGGGTCGTTGGCGCGACCTGGCGTACAACACCAGTCCGTCGGATTTCGACTATCTGCCCCGCTACTCGCCGGATGGCCGTTGGATCGTGTTCGTGCGCAATCCGCAAATGGGCGATCTATGGCGGATGCCCGCCGAGGGCGGCGAGGCCGAGCCGCTGACCCGCGAGAATGCGGAAATCCGCGGTTGGGACTGGCTGCCTGACAGTAGTGGACTGGTGTTCGGCCGTCGGGTGGACAGCCAGTCGCGGCTGTATCGCTTGGACCTGGCGCGCCTGCGCCTGCACGACCTCACGCTGACCGATGCGGAGTCGCCCTCGGTGGCCATGGCCACGGGCAAGCTCGCCTTCGTGCAACGGCGACCGCACTACGGGCTGTACCGCGTGCAGCGCAACGAATCCAAGCCCGGTTACGCGCGCACCCGCCTGTTCGCCTCCAATGGTCGCGACGCGCAACCCATGGTCTCGCCCGATGGGCGCCAACTGGTCTTCAATTCGGATCGGTCCGGCGAGTACGCCATGTGGTGGGCGCAATTGGACCGGCCCGACTCGCTGCATCCCATCGAAGGCCTGGTCCCGGAGACTCGCCAGCCCGCGGACTGGTCGCCGCAGTCCAGCACGCTGTTGACCGTCGGGCGGAATGCGGAAGGGCGTCCCTTGCTTTACGAAGTCCAGCCCGCCAAGGGGCGTGTGGATGCCTTGCCGGCGCCGGTCGATCGTCCGCTCCAGGGTCTGTATACGAACGATCCCTCCCGCGTGCTGGTGCTGGCGGGCGAAGAGGCCGGAGGCGCAAGCCTTGGGCTGTACGACCGCAGCAGCAAACCCTGGCGATTGCTCAAGCAGCTCGAGGACGTGTCACAGGTACGGTTGGACCGGGCCAGCGGCAACGTCCTGTTCACCCGGTTCTCGGATGTGGGCTTGTGGCGGATCGACAGCGACCTGGAGGCGGACTCGTTGCGCCAGGTCGATGCCGTCTCTCCGAGCCGCTGGCGATATCGCAGCTGGGCAGCAGACGGCCAAGGCCGTGCGGTCTACCTGTCGTCATCAGCCGACTGCGCCACGCTGGGCACGCCGCTAGGCGGCCAAGGCGATCAGCCGGAATGTGTCGCCGAAGACCGGTTCACCACCGTCAATGGCTTCAGCATCGATCCGCGCGATGGGTCCCTGTTCCTGGCGTTGGCGGTGACC
>DASWQJ010000232.1:0-14852 GCA_036403795.1 Stenotrophomonas sp. | reverse complement strand
GTTCGACCGTCACGGTCTGGTCGCGTTCTGGCGGCCTGCATATTCCTGTGCCTGCTGCAGCACACGCATCACGTTTCCGCCCCAGATCGCGGCAATCTGTTGTTCGTCATAGCCGCGTCGCAGCAGCCACGCGGTGATTTTCGGCAAGTCGCTGACATCGCGCATGCCCTGCACGCCACCGCCGCCATCCCAGTCCATGCCGATGCCGGTGTGCTCGGGACCGACGACTTCCAGGATGTGCCCCAGGTGCGCGAAGAAGTCGTCCAGGCCCGCCTGCTTCACGGGAAAGCGCACATCCAGTTCCTGCAGCGCGCGACCGAAGGCTTCCGACTGGGCCATGCTCATCGCATCGAACTCGCCGAAACGTGCTTCCAGCGCTTTCTCTGCCGCTACGCGTGCGTCCGATTTGGGGACGTCGGTCAGGTAGCCGCCGTAGGCATTGACCTGGATCACGCCGCCCTTGGCCGCCAACTTGCGCAGTCGCGCATCATCGATGTTGCGCGGATGATCGTGCATGGCGCGCGCGCCGCTGTGTGAAAGCACAAATGGCACTTTCGAGGCATCGAGCAGATCGTCGAACACCGCATCCGAGGAATGCGACTGGTCGATCACCACCCCTAAACGATTGGCCTCGCCGACCAGCGCGCGGCCGGCGGGGCTCAGGCCCTTCCATTCCGGTCCTTTGGGGTCGGTTGCCGAATCGGCGAATTCGTTGTTGAGGAAGTGGGCCAGGCTGAGCATGCGCAACCCCGCCTGCTGGTAGAAACCCAACAGGCTGGGGTCGGCCACCAGCGGGCTGGCGTTCTCCATGCTGATGAAGACCACCCGCTTTCCCGCTGCCTTGATGCGCCGTGCCTCTTCGGGGGTGCGGGCGAGCGCGAAGCGATCCGGGTGGGCCGCGATCATCTCGCGGATTTCCAGCAAGCGCTCCAGGCCGGCATCGCGATCGCCTCGGTGCGCCGCCGGGCTACGGTCGCCCTGCCCGGTGTAGATCGCCCAGAACCCGCCATCCAGCGCGCCTTCCACCATGCGTGGGTAATCGACCTGCGATACGGCGCTGCCAGCGTGGCGCTGCAAAATGTCGAAGCCTTCGCGCGGCAGGTTGGCCGGCGTGTCCAGATGGGTATCCAACGTCAGCAGGCGCTGTTGCAACGCCTTGGCGCGCACCAGTTCGGCGGTGCTGAAATCCGCCGCGCCGGCGGCGAACGGGCAGGCCAGGATGAGAGAGACCAGAAGCGGCAGCGAGCGAGGTTTCATCGGAGGATCCAGGAGGACAAGCCCCGGACCTTAACGCTGCGCCGTACCCGCCGACAGTGACGTCAGTCCAGAACGCGGCAGAACACCGCCTTGAGATAGCGTGATTCCTGCACGTGGGCCATGAACGGATGGTCTGGACCGGCACCGGACACCTTCAGGATCTGGATCGTGCGCCCTGAGAAATAGGAAGCACGGCGCAGCATGTCCAGGAACTCCTGCTCGGCCACCAGGCCAGTGCAGGAGAAGGTGGCCAGCAAGCCGCCGGGCTTCACCACGCCCAGCGCCAATTTGTTCATGTCCAGGTACTTCTTGAGCGCGGGAATCACCTGGTCCCGGTCGCGCGTCATCTTGGCCGGATCCAGGATGACCACGTCGTACTGGTCACCACGATTGCCCGCCTCGCGCAGCCACGGAAAGATATCCGCCTGGACGAACTTCGGCCGCACGTTGTTCAACCGCGCATTGCCCTTGGCGATCTGGATCACGTCCTCGTCGATGTCCACGCCCAGTACTTCGCTGGCACCGCGTGCTGCGGCATACACCGCGAAACCGCCCGTGTTGCAGCACAGATCCAGTACGGTCTTTCCAGCGACCTGCTGGCTGAGCCATTGGCGGTTGTCACGTTGGTCGGCAAAGAATCCGGTCTTGTGCGCACCGGCCGGATCGGCACGGAATTTGACGCCGTGCTCG
Organism: Stenotrophomonas sp.; assembly: GCA_036403795.1. GTDB lineage: Bacteria > Pseudomonadota > Gammaproteobacteria > Xanthomonadales > Xanthomonadaceae > Stenotrophomonas_A. Next base: position 12,905 of record DASWQJ010000232.1, on the reverse strand, counting down.
GTGATGACGGCCGCCTCGGTACCGGAAGTGTTGTGGAAGTCGAAACTTTCCTGCTTCTGTACGTGCTCGTCGGCGAAGCTGTGGAAGCGGCACCCGGGAAACTGCTCGCGCAACGCGGCGTAGATCCACTCACGATGGCGAAACATGCCGGCCGCAAAGAACTCGACCACGACCAGGTCGCCGTAGCGGTCCACGACCAGGCCCGAGAGGCCGTCCCCCTCGCTGTGCACCACGCGCCAGGCGTCGGTGACCGCGTCCAGGTCGAGCACTTCGCGGCGCAACGCCGCGGCGGCGGCGATCTTGCGCGAGAACCACGCCTCATCGACCGCGACGTCCTGGTGCACCTCCAGGATGCGCAAGGCAATACGCGAATGGCCATTGTAGAAACCTCGACCCACCCACTCCCCGTCCACGCCCACCACGTCCACGATGGTGCCGGGCTTGGGTCGCACGGTGGGCTTCTCCACCAGTTTCTGGAAAATCCACGGGTGGCTGGAGCGCCATGCGTTCTTGAGGCGTACAAGGGGGTTGGGCGTGTTCATCGGCCTATTGTACCGGCCGTTTGACGGCTCCTCCCCGGCGCCTCAGAATGTTCGCCAAGAAGGGGAGTAGCTCCCAGACGTTGTCGCCGTCAATTCGAGTCCTGCCGCAACGCGGTCAGGCTCCGGTGCAACGGCAGTCGGTCCGCCGGCTGTGAGCGAGACCTTCGCCGCGATGGCGAAGGTTGGTATGCCCCCGGAAAGACTCCGTGAGCGACACCTGGCCATCCGTCCAAGGCGTCTAACTTTCTGAACGGGAGTCTCATGGAAACCATCGGCAATATCTGGCTTTGGAGCGGCTTCGCGATCGTGGTGATCGTGGCCCTGCTGGCCGACCTCGTGCTCATGCGGCACGGTGGTCCTCACAAGGTCACCTTCAAGGAAGCGCTCTGGTGGAGCCTGGGCTGGGTGGCGCTTGCCCTGCTCTTCAACGCGGGCTTGTGGTGGTACCTGCACGAAACCGCCTCGCCGCTGCTCGCCAATCGCATCGGGCTGGAGTTCCTCACCGGCTACCTGGTCGAGAAGTCCCTGGCGGTCGACAACATCTTCGTGTTCCTGATGGTGATGACCTACTTCGGCGTGCCCGAAGAGCAGCGCCAACGCGTGCTGGTCATCGGCGTGTTGGGCGCGATCGTGCTGCGCGCGGTCATGATTTTCGCCGGTGCCGTCCTGCTGACCAAGTTCCACTGGTTGCTCTACGTGTTTGGCGGGTTCTTGCTGCTGACCGGCGTCAAGATGTGGATCTCCGCGGGCAAGGAGCCAGACCTGGAGGCCAACCCGGTGTTGCGCTGGATGCGCGGCCATCTGCGGCTAAGTCCGCAATACCACGGCAATGCCCTGAGCGTGATGCAGGAAGGCAAGCGTTGGTTCACGCCATTGTTCGTCGTACTGATCCTGATTGCCGTGACCGATGTGATCTTCGCGGTCGACAGCATTCCTGCGATTTTCGCGATCACGACCGACCCGTTCGTCGTGTTGACCTCGAACGTGTTTGCGGTGCTCGGCTTGCGGGCGATGTTCTTCCTGCTGGCCGGGATGGCGGACCGGTTCCACCTGCTGCCTTATGGCCTGGCCGTGGTGCTGGTCTTCATCGGCTTGAAGATGCTGGCCATCGATCTGGTCAAGCTGCCGGTCTGGGTCTCCCTCGGCGCCGTGGCGTTGATCATGGGTGCGACCGTGGCGCTCAGCTTGGTGCGTCCGCAGGCGCGCAAGGCAGGCTGAGCGAGGAGCGCTCCCGGTGCGCGCGGCGGATTGTCCCGCCGCGCGCACCCGGCATCCCGTTGACGTGGGTCTTGCAAACGCCTGGGCCGGCGCCATTGCTGCAGCATGGACAAGAACGCATCCACTGCTGGCCTGCCGGCTCCCCAGGAAGGCAACGCCCGTTTCGAACGCGGGCGAGTGCTGCGCGCCTTCAATCTGAGTCTGGCCTCGGTACTGGTGCTGGTGGCGATATTCGCCGCCCAAGGGCACTTCGACTGGCGCCCCTGGGCGGTGGCTCCCCACGCCATTGCCGGGCTGTGGGGCCTGCTTGGCGCCCCTCTGCTGCACGGCTCGCTTGAGCATTTGGCGGCCAACGCTTTTGCGTTGTTGATCCTGGGCACCCTGGCTGGCAGCGTGTACCCACGCGCCACCGCGTGGTCGCTGCCACTGTTGTGGTTGGGTTCGGGGTTGGGCGCGTGGTTGATGGGCGACGCCGGCACCCGGCACCTGGGCGCCAGTGGGGTCACCCACGGCCTGATGTTCCTGGTATTCGTGCTCGGCCTGCTGCGACGCGACCGCGCCGCCATCGCCACCAGCATGATTGCCTTTCTTTTCTACGGTGGGATGTTGCTCGCGATCCTGCCGCGCGAGGCTGGCGTTTCCTGGCAATCGCACATGGGTGGGGCAATCGCCGGGGTCGTGGCCGCCATCGCTTTCCGCCATCTCGATCCCAGGCTGCCGGCCAAGCGCTACAGCTGGGACGATGAAGAAGAAGCCGCCCTGCAGGAAGACGAAGATATCGAAGGATTGGAGCCGCCGCGTCCGCGCCAGGTTCCGGTCCTGTGGCAACCGACGAGGGATGATGAGACGGGGGTGATCATCCGCTTTCGGCCGCGCCCGCCGGCCAACCCGTAACGCAGACCGGCGCCCCCATGGCAGGTGACACGCGTGCCAGGGGCGGATTGCAGACCAGGGCGATCAGGCATTGAACTGCGGGTTCGCATGAGGCGGATGCCCGACCACCGATGGCCGAACGCGTGTGGAGGTCAGCGAATCGGACTGGAACAACGGCGAGGCGGGCCTGCGCGCGTCGTACGGAACTGCATGGGTTGGTCGCAAATGCTGTGCGCACTGAAAGTGTGGCTGGAGCACGGCATCAACCTGCGCGACGGGTTGTACCGCTAGCAGGACGAAGCGCTTTCTGCATCTGGACCGTGATTCGTCACGTCACTTGCCGATGCAGAAACTGGAAAAGATTCGACCCAGCAGATCGTCGGCGCTCAGCTTGCCGGTGATTTCACCGAGCGCGTCATGCGCCAGGCGCAGTTCCTCGGCTGCCAACTCCAGGTGCTCGTGCTGGACCTGCGTTTGCGCTTGGGCGACATGACGCGCTGACAGTTCTATGGCTTCGACATGCCTGGCGCGCGCCGAGAACTCGCCCTCGAGCGAATCGCCAGCGTGCTGGCCCAGCAAGGCGCCGAGTCGGGCGTGCAATGCGTCGAGCCCTTGTCCCGTGGTGGCCGATACGGCCATCGCATCGGCAGGAAGATGCGCGTGGCTGGTGAGCAGATCGCACTTGTTGAGGATCCACACGTGCTGGGCAACACCGGCGATGTCGTGGGCCACCGCGCGCTGGCCTGCCTCCGGATCGCGAGCGTCCACCACGATCAACGCAAGATCGGCACGCTCCAGTTCGGTGCGCGCGCGGCGCATGCCCTCCCGCTCGATCGCATCGCCACCCTCGCGTAGTCCCGCGGTATCGACCAGCGTGAGTTCCCACCCATCGATGCGGATGGTTTCGTGCAACGTGTCGCGCGTGGTGCCGGCAACGTCAGTGACGATCGCGCGATCCGAGCCGGCCAAGGCATTGAGCAGCGAGCTCTTGCCTGCGTTGGGCGGACCCACCAATACCGCGTGCCACCCATCGCGAAGCTTGCGACCCCGTTCGGCATCGCGCAGCAGCAAGGCCAGTTGAGCAGCGACCGTCTCCAGGCCCGCGTGGACCTGCGCGCCTCCCAGGGTGTCGAGCGACTCATCGGCAAAGTCGATGGCCGCCTCAACGTGGATGCGCAGCACGGTCAATTGCGCGGCGGCCGACTCGACGCGTTGCGACAGCACACCGTCGAGCGAACGGCGGGCCGCACGCGCGGCGCGGACATCCGAGGCGGCGATCAGATCGGCAATGGCCTCGGCCTGGGCCAAGTCCAATTTGCCGTTGAGAAACGCGCGTTCGCTGAACTCGCCAGGCCGCGCCTGGCGTGCACCCAAGGCGATGCAGCGCGCCAGCAGCTGGCGCAACACCACGGGGCTGCCGTGCCCTTGCAACTCCAGAACGTCTTCGCCGGTAAAGCTGCGCGGCCCGGCGAACCACAGCGCCAGGCCGTCGTCGATGGTCTCGCCGGCCGCATCCACGAAACGACCGTAGTGGGCGTGGCGCGGGCGCAACGAAGGCAGTCCGAGCCCCGACGCGATGGCCCTGCAGCGTGGGCCGGACACCCGCAGCATGCCGACGCCGGCGGCACCGGCGGCCGTTGCAATGGCGACGATCGTCTCGCGGGAGCTCATTGGCACGGTCCGGAAGGCGGGAAAAGAGTAGGCCCAGGTGGCACAAGGCCCGCTTGCGGCGGGCCTTGTGGTCGATCAGGTTTCCTTGACGTTCTTCTGGATGATCTTGCTCGGCGACTCGCCGTGTTGCTTGATCATCCACCACTGGATCAGCAGACCCAGCCCGCCGTTGACCACCCAGTACAGCACCAGGCCGGCCGGCATGAAGGCCATCATGACGCCGAACACCAGCGGCATGAACTGCATCATCTTGGCCTGCACCGGATCCATGCCAGGCGTCGGCGTCAGCTTCTGCGTGAACCACATGATCGCCATGTTGACGATCGGCAGGATGAAGTAAGGATCGCGTGCGGTCAGGTCCTGGATCCAGCCGAGCCACGGTGCCTGACGCAGCTCCACGGACTCGACCAGCACCCAGTACAGCGCGAAGAAGATCGGCATCTGGATGAGCAGCGGCAAGCAGCCACCCATCGGGTTGATCTTCTCCTTCTTGAACAGCTCCATCGTCGCCTGCTGGTACTTCTGGCGATCATCGCCGTAGCGCTCTTTCAGCTGCGCCAGGCGAGGCTGGAACTTGCGCATCTTGGCGCCGGACTTGTATTGCGCGGCCGACAAGGGATACAGCGCCAGGCGCAGCAGGACCACCAACCCGATGATGGCCCAACCCCAGTTCTGCAGCAGGCTGTGCAGGTGGCTCAGCACCCAGAACAAGCCTTGTCCGATGATGGCCATCACCGAGAAGCGGCTGTAGTCGACGACGCGATCCAGTCCCTTCACGTCTTCCTTGGCGATCAGGCTGACCAGTTTCGGTCCCACCCACAGTCGCGCTTCGGTGCTGGCCTTCTGGCCCGGCGCTACGGTGAAGCCCGGGCCACGCAGCTCGAGCACGTCGGCGCCGCGGTCCTGCGACAACTTCAGCAATGCGCTGTTGTCGGCTTGCGGGATCCAGCCCGTGAAGAACTGGTGCTGCAGCATCGCAATCCAGCCGCCCTTGATGACGCTGTCGACGCTGCCGTCCTTGAGGTAATCCTGGAAGCCACGACGCTCATAGGCGCCTTCGGTGGTGAACCAGGTGGCGCCGTTGAAGCTCAGGCTGTCCGGATTCATCATGCTGCGGCTGAGGATCGTCGGCACGCGGCTCAGCTTGCGGTAGACATAGCCGGTCCAGTTGCTGCCGCCAGTGTTGCTCACCTCGTCACGCACCTGGATCGCGTAACGGCCCCGTTCCAGGGTAAAGGTGCGATGGATGGTCACGCCGTCCGGACCGGTCCATACGAAGGGCACCACCAGTTTGTCCTGGCCTTTTTCAAGGGTGAACTCGCGGGCCTCTTGCACGGGCTGGAAGCCTGCCGCGCCCGGTACGGGCGAACCCCCTTCGCTGGCCCAGCCACTGATCGCGCTGTACGGGTGGGCGGGATCCTCGGTCAGCAGGCGCACCGGCGGTGCACCGGCTTGCTTGGTCTGCGGGAACTGCAACAGCTCCGCGTCCAGCACGCTGCGACCGTCCAGCTTCAAGCGCAGCACATCGGTGGTGATGGTAACCACCGGTGCGGCGACGGTCGGCGTGGCGGCAGTTTGAGCGGCGGGTGCAGGCGCGCCGGGGGTGACCGCTTGCGGCACGGCGGCACCGTCCGAGCTGGGCACCGCCTGCGCAGCCGCTACCTCGGCTGTCGACGGTGCGGCCTTGTCTCGGCCCCACTCCATCCACAGCAGGGCAGCCACCATCAGCCAGGCAAGAAACAGGAATACGCGGGTCTGGTTCATCAGGCAGCAACTCGGCTCAGTCGGAACGAGGTTCCGGCTCGGTAAGAGGAAGGGATGAGGTGTCGGCGGTGCGCGGCGGCATTGTGCCGCCAGCGACCGGCAGCGGCAACGCGCCGGCCCGCTGCAGTACGCGTACGAAGGCCGCGCGCAGGTCGTCGTTCTCCGCCTTGGAGGCAGCAGAACGAGCGACCACAACATAGTCACCCGCAGCCACATCGGGCAACAGGTGACGGAAAGTGTCGCGGAGGACGCGCTTGATGCGGTTGCGTGCGACAGCGCGCTTGTCGACCTTGCGCGAAACCGCCATGCCCAATCGGGCGGCCCCGTCCTGCTGGCGCCAGTGCAGCGTCATCAGCGGGTCGGAGCAGCGGCGGCTGTGGTCGAAGACGACCGAATATTCCGCACGCGTACGAACCCGCGCAGAGCGAGGAAATCGCTTGCGCGGGTCGGAGTCGTTCACGATCGGGATTACCGCAGCCGCAATGAGCGGCGCGGCAATCAAGCGCTCAGGCGCTTACGGCCCTTGGCGCGGCGACGGGCCAGGATCTTGCGGCCGTCGGCCGTCTTCATGCGGGCACGGAAGCCGTGGTCGCGCTTGCGCTTGAGATTGCTGGGCTGGTAGGTGCGCTTGGTGGCCATCGGGGCCTCGATAGGAAAGGGGAACGAAAGAACCGGAAAGTCTAATGAGGTCGGGCACTTCGCGTCAAGTCGCGCGTCCACGAAGCGTGGGTCTCCCCGCCCGGGTCTGTGGATTGACCTGTGAATAAGTATGGGAAAACCAGGGGACGGGTGGTAGGCTGGCCCATCCGTTTCTAGCCTCCCGTGCCGTTGCGCGGCGCTCTACTGCGCCTCTCGGCCGGCCAATGATGAATAAACTTTGATGGATGCTTGGCCCCGTTGCCTGGAACGCCTCGAAGCGGAGTTTCCGCCCGAAGACGTCCATACCTGGTTGAAACCCCTGCAGGCGGAAGAACGTTCCGACAGCGTCGTGCTGTACGCCCCGAACGCGTTCATCGTCGAGCAGGTGCGCGAACGCTACCTGACCCGCATTCGCGAACTACTGGCGTACTTCGTCGGCAATGGCGAGGTCGCTCTGGCAGTCGGCTCGCGTCCCAAGCCCTTCGAACCGGTCGCGCCGGTCACCGTGCAGCCCGCCAGCGCCGTCACGGCACCGATTCCTGCCGCGTCCTTTGCTGGCAACCTGGATTCGCATTACACCTTCGACAACTTCGTGGAGGGGCGCAGCAACCAGTTGGGGCGCGCCGCCGCGTTGCAGGCCGCCCAGAAGCCCGGCGACCGTGCGCACAACCCGCTGTTGCTGTACGGCAGCACCGGCCTGGGCAAGACCCACCTGATGTTTGCCGCCGGCAATGCCATGCGCCAGGCCAACCCGGGCGCGAAGGTCATGTACCTGCGCTCGGAACAGTTTTTCAGCGCGATGATCCGGGCCTTGCAGGACAAGGCCATGGACCAGTTCAAGCGCCAGTTCCAGCAAGTCGACGCCCTGCTGATCGACGATATCCAGTTCTTCGCCGGCAAGGACCGCACGCAGGAAGAGTTCTTCCACACTTTCAACGCATTGTTCGATGGCCGCCAGCAGATCATCCTGACCTGCGATCGCTATCCGCGCGAAGTGGAGGGCTTGGAGCCGCGGCTGAAATCCCGCCTGGCTTGGGGTTTGTCGGTGGCCATCGATCCGCCCGACTTCGAGACCCGCGCGGCGATCGTGCTGGCAAAGGCGCGCGAACGTGGCGCCGAGATCCCGGATGACGTGGCCTTCCTGATCGCCAAGAAGATGCGTTCGAACGTGCGCGACCTGGAAGGGGCGCTCAATACGCTCGTGGCACGCGCCAATTTCACTGGCCGCCCCATCACGGTCGAGTTCGCTCAGGAAACCCTGCGCGATCTGTTGCGGGCGCAGCAGCAGGCCATCGGCATTCCCAACATCCAGAAGACCGTGGCCGACTACTACGGCCTGCAGATGAAGGACCTGCTGTCCAAGCGCCGCACGCGCTCACTGGCGCGCCCGCGGCAGATGGCGATGGCCTTGGCCAAGGAACTCACCGAACACAGCTTGCCCGAGATTGGGGATGCTTTTGCCGGTCGTGACCACACCACCGTGCTGCACGCCTGCCGGCAGATTCGCACCCTGATGGAGACTGACGGAAAGCTGCGCGAGGACTGGGACAAGCTGATCCGCAAACTGAGCGAGTGATCCTTCCGCCCCGCCCGCGCAGGCGTGGACAATTCAGTGCATGATCTGCGCGCAAGGCCGGGAGAAACTGTGGATAAAAACGACGCTTCAGCGCGGCTGAAAGTTGTCCACAGGTTTCTCCTCTGACCCAGGGGCAGTAATCCAAAGGGTTTCGAGCCCAAAAAATTCTGTTAGATCAAACGGTTAAGGTAGTTTTCCTCTGATTTTGGGCCTACCATCACCACCAAGCTTTTGATTTATTCCACATCTTTAAAAGCATAGGGGCACGGAACCACATGCGTTTCACATTGCAGCGCGAAGCCTTTCTCAAACCACTGGCTCAAGTGGTGAATGTGGTCGAACGCCGCCAGACATTGCCTGTTCTGGCCAACTTCCTGGTCCAGGTGCAGGACGGCCAGCTGTCGCTGACCGGCACTGATCTGGAGGTCGAGATGATCTCGCGCATCGCAGTGGAGGATGCCCAGGATGGCGAAACCACGATCCCGGCACGAAAATTGTTCGAAATCGTGCGTGCCCTACCCGATGGCAGCCGCATCACCGTCTCCCAGTCGGGAGAGAAGGTCACGCTGCAGGCAGGCCGTAGCCGGTTCACTTTGGCGACGTTGCCAGCCAACGACTTCCCGTCAGTCGACGAGGTCGAGGCGACCGAGCGCGTGGTGGTGCCCGAGGCAGCGCTGAAGGAATTGATTGAGCGCACTGCGTTTGCGATGGCGCAGCAGGACGTTCGTTATTACCTCAACGGCCTGTTGTTTGACTTGCGCGACAGCCTGCTGCGCTGCGTGGCGACGGATGGCCATCGTCTGGCGCTCTGTGAAACCCCGTTGGAAAACGGAAGTGGCACCAAACGGCAGATTATCGTGCCCCGCAAGGGCGTTACCGAGCTCCAGCGTCTGCTCGAGGGCGGCGAACGCCAAGTGGAGTTGGAAGTGGGTCGAAGCCACATCCGCATGAAGCGGGACGATGTGACGTTCACCTCCAAGCTCATTGACGGTCGTTTCCCGGATTACGAGGCAGTGATTCCCATTGGTGCCGACCGCGAAGTGCAGGTTGATCGCGAGGCACTTCGAGCGTCATTGCAACGGGCGGCAATCTTGTCCAACGAGAAGTACCGCGGCGTGCGCGTTGAAGTGTCGCCGGGTCAATTGAAGATCAGCGCCCACAACCCCGAGCAGGAAGAAGCCCAGGAAGAAGTGGAAGCCGATACGAAGGTCTCGGATCTGGCCATTGGCTTCAACGTCAACTATCTGCTGGACGCGTTGTCTGCGCTTCGAGACGAACACGTGGTCATCCAGCTGCGCGATGCGAACTCTTCGGCGCTGGTGCGCGAGGCGAGCAGCGAGAAGTCGCGACACGTTGTGATGCCTTTGCGACTCTGATTGCTGGTTTCACGTGGAACACGAAGCCCGGCAGAAAGCCGGGCTTTTTTTTCCTTACCAAAGGCTTTTAGAAGCTAAATACTTAAAAGCTTGGTGGTGATGGTGTCGCCAGATTCTGTGGGAAGCGCACTCAAATCATTGATATTGTTAGTAAAACCGGCATTGAAACCCTGCCTACAAGACGCTCCCAGCCTGTGGATTTCCTGGGGATCAAACTGGTAAGCGTTGAATGGCTCTGGTTTGCCCACAAGTTATCCCCAGCAACACACGCCTTGGCGTGCACTGGGCTGTGCCCTCCTCCGCTTACCTCCACGCCTTGGCGAGCGAATGCCTGAATGCAGATCACGCGTCTTTCGCTCCACCAGTTCCGTTGCTTCGCCCAAGTGGAGTGGCACCCCCAGCCTGGCCTCAATCTGCTGACCGGCGACAACGGGGCGGGAAAGACCAGCTTGTTGGAGGCGTTGCACCTGATGGCGTATGGACGCAGCTTTCGCGGACGGGTCCGCGACGGCCTGGTGCGAAAGCAGGCCGAGGCGCTGGAGGTCTTCGTGGAGTGGAACGAGTCGGTCACTGAGTTGCCCCGCAGGCGCAAGGCCGGCCTGCGGCATAGCGGGCAGGATTGGCACGGACGCCTCGACGGTGAGGACGTGCATCAGTTGGGAAACCTTTGCGCCGCATTGGCAGTGGTGACGTTTGAACCGGGTAGTCATGCGCTCATCAGTAGCGGCGGCGAACCACGGCGACGATTCATGGATTGGGCGTTGTTCCACGTGGAACCGGATTTCCTGGCATTGTGGCGACGTTACTCTCGCGGCCTGAAACAGCGGAATGCCCTCTTGAAGCAGGGAGCGACTCCTCAATCGCTGGACGCATGGGACCGAGAGCTTTCCGAAGCGGGTGAGGCGCTAACCAATCGCCGCGGTGCATACATAGACCGCCTCCAAGACAAAGCTCGCCCGCTGGCCGAGTCGATGTCGCCTTCGCTGGGCCTGGTGGGCCTTGAATTCTCCCCAGGTTGGCGACGCCAGGACGTCTCCCTGGCGGACGCGCTTCTGCTGGCGCGCGAGCGAGACCGGCAGTACGGCTACACCTCGGTTGGCCCCCACCGCGCTGACTGGCGGCCCTTGTTTGCCGAGCTGACGGGGCCGGACGGGCTGTCGCGTGGCCAGGCCAAGCTCACCGCGCTGGCCTGCCTACTGGCTCAAGCGGAAGATTTTGCCGAGCGACGAGGCGAGTGGCCGGTAATTGCGCTGGATGACCTCTCCTCGGAGCTGGATCGAAACCACCAACGGCGCGTGCTGGAGCGACTTGCGAGCGGACCGGCGCAGGTGCTCATCACCGCCACGGAGCCCAACTCACACTGGGACGCGCTGGAGGCGACACAGTTCCACGTGGAACATGGGTTGCTCCGAACGGTTCCACCCATCCTGGGCGGCTCCCTTTAGCCCCCTGCCCTGACCAACGGAAGCCGTTGCAGCCCGGCTGCTATAATTGAACGGCTCTCAACCCTTTTCACCGGGGTGGCGCAACTATCGTTGCCGCCACCCGCGCAGCGGAGCTCCTGGCAAAGCGCATGACCGAAGAACTCAATCCGACGCCGGCGACCGGCAGCAATTACGATTCCAGCAAGATCACCGTCCTGCGTGGCCTGGAAGCGGTCCGCAAGCGCCCCGGCATGTACATCGGCGACGTCCACGATGGCAGCGGCCTGCACCACATGGTGTTCGAAGTGGTCGACAACTCTGTCGACGAAGCGCTGGCCGGGCACGCCGACGACATCGTGGTGAAGATCCATGTCGACGGCTCGGTGTCGGTTTACGACAACGGTCGCGGCATCCCGGTGGACATCCACAAGGAAGAGGGCGTTTCGGCGGCCGAAGTGATCCTGACGGTGCTGCACGCGGGCGGCAAGTTCGACGACAACAGCTACAAGGTTTCCGGTGGCCTGCATGGCGTGGGCGTCTCCGTCGTCAATGCGCTGTCTGAGCACCTGTGGCTGGACATCTGGCGCGACGGCCACCATTACCTGCAGGAATACTCGCTGGGTGAGCCGTTGTACCCGCTCAAGCAGCTGGAGCCCTCGCAGAAGCGCGGCACCACGTTGCGGTTCAAGCCGGCGGTGGCGATCTTCAGCGATGTCGAATTCCACTACGAAATCCTGGCCCGCCGCCTGCGCGAGCTGTCGTTCCTCAATTCGGGCGTGCACATCACCCTGATCGATGAGCGCGGCGACGGCCGTCGCGATGACTTCCACTACGAAGGTGGTATCCGTAGTTTCGTGGAGCACCTGGCGCAGCTGAAGAATCCGCTGCACCCCAACGTGATTTCGGTCACCGGCGAAAGCAATGGCATCGTCGTCGACGTCGCCATGCAATGGACCGACGCCTACCAGGAAACGATGTACTGCTTCACCAACAACATCCCGCAGAAGGATGGTGGCACGCACTTGGCAGGTTTCCGTGCCGCGCTGACGCGAACGCTGAGCAACTACATCGAGCAGAACGGCATTGCCAAGCAGGCCAAGATCAGCTTCACCGGCGATGACATGCGTGAAGGCATGATCGCGGTGTTGTCGGTGAAGGTGCCGGACCCCAGCTTCTCGTCGCAGACGAAGGAAAAACTCGTCAGCTCCGACGTCAAGCCGGCGGTGGAAGCCACGTTCGGTGCCCGCCTGGAAGAGTTCCTGCAGGAGCATCCGAACGAAGCCCGTGCGATCACCAGCAAGATCGTCGATGCGGCTCGCGCACGTGAGGCGGCACGCAAGGCGCGCGACCTCACCCGTCGCAAGGGCGCGCTCGACATTGCCGGCCTCCCGGGCAAGCTGGCCGACTGCCAGGAAAAGGATCCGGCGCTGTCCGAACTGTTCATCGTCGAGGGCGACTCGGCAGGCGGCTCGGCCAAGCAAGGCCGCGACCGAAAATTTCAGGCGATCCTGCCGCTCAAAGGTAAAATTTTAAATGTCGAGAAAGCCCGCTTCGACAAGCTGCTTTCATCGCAGGAAATAACGACGCTCATCAACGTGCTCGGCTGCGGGTTTGGCAAGGATGAGTACAACGCCGACAAGCTGCGCTATCACCGCATCATCATCATGACCGACGCGGACGTCGACGGCTCGCACATCCGGACGCTGCTCCTCACGTTCTTCTATAGGCAGATGCCCGAGTTGGTCGAGCGCGGCCACATCTACATCGCGCAGCCGCCGCTGTACAAGGTCAAGGTCGGCAAGGAAGAGCAATACCTGAAAGA
>DASWQJ010000231.1:0-5713 GCA_036403795.1 Stenotrophomonas sp. | reverse complement strand
TGCGCCGGCGACCAGGTAGGACACCAGCACCGCCGGCCCGGCCGCCTGCACGCCTACGCCCGATCCCAGGAACAGGCCGGCGCCGATCGCACTGCCCAACCCCATCATGATCAGCTGCCGCGGCTTGAGCGCGTGGCTGAGGCGTTCCGGGGCGGCGATCGGCTGGGTCATGAGCGCAGGTCTGGCGGGAAACGCGACACGATACGCGCTCGGCCCGCGCGGCGCCTAGCCGCAGTGCAGGAAAATCCCTACGGGTCGGGAAGAACCGGAAGGGGTCGGACGTAAAACGGGGTCAGGTTGAGTTCTCGCCTACGGCGAGAACTCAACCTGACCCCGTTTTAGCGGCCCGCCCACCTGGCTGCTGCTTAGCCCAGCAGCGTTTCCAGCACCGCCATGCGCACCGCGACGCCGTTGGCGACCTGGCGAAGCACCCAGGATTGCGGGCCGTCGACGACCTCGTCGGTGATCTCCACGCCGCGATTGATCGGGCCCGGATGCAATACCGCGGCCTCCGGGGCCGCAGCCCGCAAGCGATCGGCCGTCAGTCCATAACGCCGGTGGTAGTCCTCCAGCGAGGGCACCAGGCCTTCCTCCATGCGCTCGCGCTGCAGTCGCAGCATCATCACCGCGTCTGCGCCCTGCAGCAGGGCGTCAAGGTCCTGGCCCACCTGGCAGCCGGCCAACGTGTCGTCCTCCGGCAGCAGGCTGGCCGGTCCGCACACGCGGATCTCGCCGGCGCCGAGGATGCGCAATGCATGCAGGTCCGAACGGGCCACCCGCGAATGCTTGACGTCGCCGACGATCACGACTTTGAGCTTGGAGAAGTCGCTGCCCTTGGCCTGGCGCAACGTCAGCATGTCCAGCAGGCCTTGGGTGGGGTGGGCGCTACGGCCATCGCCAGCATTGATCACCGCCGTGCCCTCGCCGGCCTCGGCCGCCAGCCGTTCCACGGCACCGTCTTCGGGATGGCGCACGACGAAGCCGCGCACGCTCATCGCTTCAAGATTCTTGAGCGTGTCGCGATCGGTCTCTCCCTTGCGGGTGGAGGAGGTCGAGGCGTCGAAGTTGATCACGTCCGCACCCAATCGCTGGGCGGCCAGCTGGAACGAACTGCGGGTGCGGGTGGACGGTTCGAAGAACAACGTGCACACCGCGCTGCCGGCCAGCACGTTGCGCTTGCCGACGCGCCCCACCGCCGCATCGCGGATCTGTCCGGCACGATCCAGCAGCTGCAGCAGCGTGGCGCGCGGCAGGCCTTCGAGGGTGAGCAGGTGGCGCAGACGTCCGTTGGACTCGAGTTGCATGGTCATCGCAGGGTGGGTGGGAATCTAAGGAAGCGGGAGGGCTTGGTCCGGCGCGGCAAGCCAGCGCTCGACGATGACTGCCGCAGCCATCGCATCGAGGGCCTCGGCATCGCGGCGGCGCTTGCGACCTTCGGCCCGATCACTGGCAAAACGCTGCGCGGCCTCGACCGAACTGGAGCGTTCGTCGACCAGCACCACCGGCAGGCGGTACCGCTCGCTCAGTTGTCGGGCAAAGGCATGGGCGCGACGACGCGCCGGCTGGTCCTTGTCGTCCAAGGTAAGCGGATCGCCGACCACCAGGCCGGCCGGGCGCCATTCGCGCTGCACGCGATCCAGCGCAGCCCAATCGGGTCCGGCTTCAAGTACATCGATGACAGCGACCGCGCGTGCGCCGGCGCCCAGCGCGCTGCCGACGGCAACGCCGATCCGGCGCGAGCCCACGTCGAAGCCCAGCACGATGGCGTCGGCGCGTATCGGAGCCGCCTCAGGCATGACCGCTGTAATCCGTGAGCCGGAACAGGTCCACGCCGATACGGCCGGCGGCGGCAAGCCATCGCTGCTCCAGCGGCATTTCAAAAAGTAGCTCGTCGTCCGACGGGGCGGTGAGCCAGCTGTTCTCACCGATCTCGAATTCCAGTTGGCCCGAACCCCAGCCGGCACAGCCCAGTGCAACCAACGCATTGCGCGGCCCCTGGCCCTGCGCCATCGCCTCGAGCACATCGCGCGAGGTGGTCAGGTGCAGGTCCGGGCCCAGTGGCAGGCTGGAATCCCAGGGCTGGCCGTCATGGATGACGAAACCGCGCTCGGGATGCACCGGCCCGCCGCTGAGCACGATTTGGCCCCGCAGCGCTTCGTCGTCGGTGTCGATGCCCATCTGGCCCAGCACCTCGCCCAGCGTGTACTCGGAGGGTCGGTTGACCATGACCCCCATCGCGCCGTCTTCGTCGTGCTGGCAGATCAAGGCCACGCTCCGCGAAAAATTGGGGTCCGACAACGCCGGCAGCGCGATCAGAAGTTGACGAATCAAATGGGTGGCCGGCGCGGACATGGGGACATTCTATCCCCGCCGACCCGGGGCTGCCGCCAATGCCATAATCGGCGCATCGATAAAACACGGATCGCCATGGGACAGGAAGTCGCGTTATCCCGCCATACCCGCTCTTTCATCGTCCTCATGGCGTTGCTGCAAGGGGGCCTGCTGCATCTGGCGCAGAAAGGCACCGAGCTTGGGTGGTGGCCGTTTTCCGCACTGGGCGGGAGGATCTGCTGGTACACGCTGGTGCTCGCCGTCCCCGGCGCCATGGCACTGAGCGTCATCGAACTGCGGGACCGCCGTTTCTGGCAACAGGCGGCGCTGCTGACCGCGGTCCTGATCCCGTTGGTCGCCTGGGCCACGTGGAACGCCACAGGGGCGCCCAACCTGGTCAGCCACCAGGTCCTGGCGCCATTCGGCACCGCGCTGGTGATCGGCTTGTTCGTCGCCCTGCCCTGGCTGCAGTGCCGGCTGGCCTCGGGCCGGTGGCGTGCCGGGTACGCGGACCTGTTCGACCATGCCTGGCAAAACGCGCTGACGCTGCTGCTCGCGGCGGCATTCACTGCCGTGTGCTGGGCCGTGTTGTACCTGTGGGGTCACCTGTTCGCACTGGTCAAGATCACGTTCTTCCGCCAGTTGTTCCGCGAGGACGCTTTCATCCACCTGGCCACCGGCGCGATGGCCGGCTTCGGTGTCTTGATTGGCCGCACGCAGCACCGACCCGTCCAGGTCGCCCGGCTGTTGTTGTTCGCCATGTGCAAGGGGCTGCTGCCGTTGCTCGCCTTCATCGCGCTGATCTTCGTCGCGAGCCTGCCCTTCACCGGGCTGCAGCCGCTTTGGCAAACCCGCTCGGCAGCGTCGGTCTTGATGACCCTGGTTGCCCTGCTGGTGATTTTCATCAATGCCGTCTACCAGGACGGCAGTGGCCCCGCTCCCTATCCCCGTTGGCTGCGCCGGATGATCGACGCGGCGCTGGTGATCCTGCCGGTGTATGCGGTGCTGGCCGCGGTGGCGATGGCGCTGCGCATCCACCAGTACGGATGGACGACCGACCGCTTCTGGGGCGCCATCCTGGCCCTGGTGGCCGGCCTGTACGCGTTTGGCTATGCAATCGCCGCGCTGCGCCCACGCGGGCAGTGGCTGCGCCTGATGCCTCGCCAGAACCAAGTCCTGTCCTGGGTGGTGATCGCGCTGGCGTTGGCGTGCTGCTCACCCCTGCTCGATCCATTCCGCATCAGCGTGGGCAGCCAGCTATCGCGGTTGCACGACAAGTTGCCCCAACTGGACGCCGCCAATCTCGATCATCTGCGGTTCGACAACGGCCGCAGGGGATATCTGGCGGTGCAGGCGTTGCAGGAGCACCCGGGCGTGCGCGCCGCGCCGGGCGCCTTGGCGCTGGTACAGCACTCCCTGGAGCGCACCCAGCGCTGGGGTGACGCACGTACGGCACACGAACGCGAGCGCGACAAGCTGCACGATGTCGCCCTGCTCCAGGCGCAGATCAAGCAGGTCGGTGGCACGGCAGGCCCGGATGCCGGCTGGTGGCAGGCGATCGCAACGGGGCGTCTGGCGTCAGGCGATTGCACGATCAAGGGCACCGAATGCGTGCTGGTGAGCCAGGACCTGGACGGCGATGGCAAGGCCGAGTTGCTGCTCTGCGAAAACCAGAACGACCTGCGAATCGCGTGCGATCTTCATGAGCAGGTCGATCAGGTGTGGCGCGAAGGCGGCAGCGTCGACTTCAACCTCTTCGATCATGACAAGCGCGCCCCCATGCTCGCCGCGCTGCGTGCCGGCCAGGTACACGCGAGCAAGCAACGCTGGCCCTCCCTGAGGCTGGGCCAGGGCGCGCCTCGCGAAGTCGTCCCGCCAGCCAGGGACGACGAACACGAGCACGAAAAACAGCCATGAGCGGATACTGCAGCATTGCCCCGGGACATCCGGTCCACGGGCACTACCACGACCACGAGTACGGCTTTCCGCAGCGCGAGGAAGCCGAGCTGTTCGAGCGCCTGGTGCTGGAGATCAACCAGGCCGGGCTGAGCTGGGAAACGATCCTGCGCAAGCGCGAGGGTTTTCGCAAGGCTTACGCCGGGTTCGCGGTCGACCAGGTGGCGCGCTACGGGGACCAGGACATCGCCCGCCTGATGGCCGACCCGGGCATCATCCGCAATCGCCTCAAGGTGCTGGCCGCGATCCACAACGCGCAGGTCATCCAAGGCCTGCGGGAAAGCCATGGAGGATTTGCGGACTGGCTGGACGCCCACCACCCGCGCGACAAGGCCGAGTGGGTGAAGCTGTTCAAGAAGACCTTCCGCTTTACCGGCGGCGAGATCACCGGCGAGTTCCTGATGAGCCTGGGTTACCTGCCCGGCGCACACCACGACCAATGTCCCGTGACCGCGCGCATCGCCTTGCTCGATCCGCCGTGGCGGCAGGCACGCTGAGCCTGCACATGCCCTAGACCGGGCACGCACGCGCACTTACGCCGGACCCGTGACGCTGGCGGCATGAGCATCCGCATCGGCATCTCCGGCTGGCGCTATCCGCGTTGGCGAAAGCGATTCTATCCAGACGGCCTGCCGCAGCGCGCCGAGCTGGAATTTGCGTCGCGCTGCTTCGGCAGCATCGAGTTGAATGGCTCCTTCTACTCGTTGCAGCGTCCCTCCAGCTGGCTTGCCTGGCGTCAGGACACGCCTGCGAGTTTCGTGTTCGCGGTAAAGGGCCCCCGCTTCATCACCCATACCAAACGGCTGCGGGACTGCGAGATCGCATTGGCCAACTTCTTCGCCTCCGGACTCCTGCAACTGGGGGCACGGATGGGGCCGTTGTTATGGCAGCTGCCCCCCACCCTGCGATTCGATGCGGGGCTGCTGAATGGCTTCCTGGCCCAGTTGCCCAAAACCCGTGAGGCCGCCCAGGCACTGGCCGGACATCGAGATCGCAGCTTGATGAAGGGCCGCACCGCGCTGGGGGAAAACGAACCCAACCGCCGTCTGCGACACGCGATCGAGGTGCGCCATGAAAGCTTTCTGGACCCCGCGTTCATCGCGCTACTCCGCCGCCACCGCGTTGGCCTGGTAGTGGCGGACACTGCGCATCGTTATCCGTTGATGGAGGACGTCACCGCCGACTTCGTCTATATCCGGCTCCATGGCGATGCCGAGCTGTACGCCAGCGGCTACAGCGATCCAGCGCTGGACCGTTGGGGGCGCCGCATCCAATCCTGGGCCGAGGGCGGCGAACCTGCCGATGCCGCGCGAAGTGCCGGGCCGGCGCCGCCTCGCAAACGCCGTGAGGTGTACTGCTATTTCGACAACGACGCCAAGGTGCACGCGCCGTTCGATGCGGCTGCGCTCATGCGCCGACTGGGACA
>DASWQJ010000230.1:0-8485 GCA_036403795.1 Stenotrophomonas sp. | reverse complement strand
ATGCCTGGGTCAAGGTTTACAGTGGTACGGACATCAATCAGTTCACTCCGCTGACGGGCGTGCGCTCCTTCTGCAACGCTACGATCTCGTCCGGCGGCGCCCCGCTGATGCGAGTGGCGAGCGGCAACTGGTCCGAGTGGGCGGCTACCGCCAGCCGCCAGTGTGCCGTGAACAATGGTGACGACACACCCAAGAGCAATGTGACGGATTACACCGTACGTGCCGAAGTGTGCGATCCCACTGTGGACGCCACGCGCGAGTCCTTCTGCCAAAAGTACAGCGACAGCACGACCGATCATTACAAGCCCGTCGGCTTGCTGCAGACCTATGGTGAGTCCGGACGGTTGCGCTTCGGCCTGATCAGCGGCACTTATGGAACGCCACGCGATGGCGGCGTACTCCGCCGCAATATCGGCAAGCTCGCCGGCAATGGCATCGGTGACTGTAAAGCGGGCGACGAAATCCGGATGTCTACGGGCCAGTTTTGTCTGGCGACGAACAGCGGCAGCGAAGGCATCATCAACACGATCTCGAACTTCCGGCTTACTCAGTGGAATTACACCGATAATTGGTCGGACTGCAACGACTACAGCATTCTGAACCGGACATCTAGCAAGCACCTCGATGATCCGGGCAGCGGCGGCACTGGCGCCTACAAGTGCAGTGGCTGGGGCAATCCGATTGCCGAGATGTATGCCGAAGCGCTGCGTTATGTGGGTGACGTAGGCACTACAAGAACGGCTTACTACTCATCCACCGGCGACCTGAGTGGCCTACCGGGCTCGGTGAAGTGGCTCGACCCCTATCGTGCGCCAACCGATGGCGGCAATTCGTACTGCGCCACTTGCAACATCCTGGTGATGTCGTCGGGTCTGCCATCCTTCGACAGCGACAACATTCCCTCAGTGCCGCGCTTGGCCTCGCCGGAAAGTGCCACCAATCTGGTTGGCGCCGCTGAAAGCATCAACGGAGGGCGTTGGATGGCCGGCCGGGTGTCGACCACGCCGCGCTACGACGCACTGAACACCCACGAGGACATCTGCCAGGGCCTGGAGGTTAGTGGTCTCAGTTTGGTTCGCGGTCTTTGTCCTGACTCCCCCTCGACGGAGGGTAGCTACCTGATGGCGGGGTTGGCGTATACGGCGTCGCAGACAGACATGCGCCCAGGCTTGCAGGGCAAGGACGATGCCAAGGATAAGGTCACCCCGACCACCTATACCGTCGCCATGGCAGAGAACCTGCCCAAGTTCGAGGTTAGCGTGGGCACCGGCAAGATCAGCCTGGCGCCGCTGTGCCAGGCGAACAATACCGGCGCTGCGAAGATCGCTGATGCCGGCTGGCGCAGCTGTTTCCTCGGCTCTGTCGGCGTAGGCACCAAGCAGTCTACTGTCGGCGCGAAGAAGGTCTACGGTCGCCCATTGAAGGCCGATGGCAGTGCCGGCAGCTTCTCGCTGGTGTGGGAAGACTCCTTGTGGGGCAACGACCACGACAACGACGTAGTATCCATGATGACCTACTGCGTCGGGGCGGCCTGCCGCGAGACCGGTGGCTTTAACGACATCTGCTGGCGTGCGCAAGATTCGGCAATCTGTAATGGGTCGCAGACGCTTACCTCCACGGTCGGCGCAGATGAGGTACTGGTCCGCGTCGAAAACCTTTCCGCTTACGCGGGCAACGCGATGCTTACCGGCTACACGATCGTTGGCTCCGATGCCGCGAACAATGTGCAGCGATTGGTGTTGCGCCCGGGTAACGAGAACGGCTCGGTAATTTCCTCCAGAGAAGATCCGCCGAGCACTTGGGCCGCACCGCGCGTGATTAAGTTCAAGCTGGCCACGGGTCAAGCGAATGTACTTGAGAGCCCGCTCTGGTACGCCGCTAAGTACGGTGTGCCCGCAGGGAAGAATTGGGATGTGGACAACAACGGCCAGCCTGACAACTACTTCCTGGCGCGCAATCCGGCCAAGCTGAAGGCGGCACTGGGCGCGATCTTCGAAGGTGCTGCCGGCGACAACGCGCCAGTTTCAGGCAGCGGCTCGGGCGCTCGCATCGGGATCGGATCATTCACGCTGGCGGCGAGTTACAACGTGCCGGACGACTCCAACGACTGGACCGGCGACCTGACCGCCAGCCGGGTCGGCT
This sequence comes from Stenotrophomonas sp., assembly GCA_036403795.1. Taxonomy (GTDB): domain Bacteria; phylum Pseudomonadota; class Gammaproteobacteria; order Xanthomonadales; family Xanthomonadaceae; genus Stenotrophomonas_A. The sequence continues at coordinate 6,343 of DASWQJ010000230.1, read as the reverse complement.
CGGTAGGCGAAGACGGCGCGGTACTCTGGCGCGCATCGACCAAGATCACCAGCACGGATCGTACGATCTACATGGCTACGGCGCCGACCGGTGTCGATGGCGATGGCGATCTGATCCCCGTGACGGCGGCCGAGTTCACATCTGCCAACGTGCCTGGCGCCGACCGTGTTGCCAAGCTTTCACGCATGGGGCTTGAGAACGTGCCGACCTGGTTCGGCTCGGCGACCACCGTCGATACGCTCGTGAGCTACTTGCGCGGCAATGCCGTAAATGGGTTCCGTGGACGCGGTTCGATCCTGGGCGACATCGTGAACTCATCGCCCGAGGTCGTTTCGCCCAAGGACGATTATGGTTATGGCGCCTGGTCCGGCTTCACGTCGGTACCGTGGAAGCAGACGCTTGGGGTTGCGTACAAGAGTTACCTCGTGGCCAAGGCCGCAGCGGGTGCGGCGCCCAGCATGGCCTATGTCGGTGCCAACGATGGCTTCCTGCATGCGTTCGATGCCACGGACTCGGCGGCGGGCGGCAGCGAGGTTTTCGCCTTCATGCCTTCGGCCGCGCTCGGCCACATTGCAGAGCTCGCCAATCCCACCTACGTGCACCGATATTACGTCGATGGCCTGATGACCGCGGGGGACACTTATTACGACGGCGACTGGCACACCACCCTGGTGGGGTCCACCGGTGCTGGTGGCGCGTCGCAGGCCCCGTCCTCCACACGTGTCGGCCATGGGTCGGTCTTCGGTCTGGATATCAGTGATCCTGAGACTTTTGACGAAGAAAGCGTGCTGTGGGAAATCTCCGGCGACAACGATAGCGACATGGGATTCGTGCTGGGCAAGCCAGTCATCGTGCCAGTTGCCAGCGCGTCCGGACCTCGCTTCGTGGCGATGTTCGGCAACGGCGTGAACTCGGCCAACGGCCAGCCCACCTTGTTTGTGGTGGACGTCCAAACTGGCGAAGTCCTGCGCCGCCTTAAGCCCGCCGGTCACAACGTGCGCAACGGCCTGATGAACATTGCGCCGATCGCCCAGAAGAATTTCGACCGCATGGTCGATACCGTTTACGGCGGCGACATGGAGGGCAACCTCTGGAAGTTTGATGTGTCCGATCCGAACCCGGCCAACTGGAAAATCGCCTATGCGGGTGCGCCGCTGTTCACTGCTACGCGCGATGACGTGGCACAGCCGATCACTGGCGGGCTGGAGGTCTCCGGCGGCCCCGGCGGCGGCGTGAGTATCTTCTTCGGCACCGGCCGCTATTTCGCCGATGGTGACAATCTGGGTGGCACGACCCTTCCCGTGGAGAGCATCTACGGTATTTGGGACAACCAGACCGGTCCGGTCGGTGGTCGTGGTGAATTGGTCGGCCAGACCATCGTCTCCTCCGCAGACAGCAACGGATATCAGACGCGTGGAGTCACCAGCAACGCGGTCAACTACACCCAGAAGCGAGGCTGGTACGTCGATCTCGTGGTGGATGGCGTGGGCACGGGCGAGCGATTTATTGGCAACCCGAACATCCAGAATGGACGGGTGTTCTTCACCACCTACACCACGGGCGAGGCAAGCTGCGGCCCCGGTGGCGGTACCAATTGGCTCTATGGCCTGAACCTGCTTACCGGCGCCGGCTCGATGTCTGGCGTGACGACCTCCATCGGCGGCACCTCAGTGTGTACGGGAAACTGTGGAGCGGTCGCCCTGGGCAAGGGCGGCTCGTCCACGAACTCGCCACCCACCAAGGACACCAGCATCTTCGTGCCGAAACTGACCCCCTGCGATCCGTCGGACCCGAGCTGCACGGTCGATAGCCTGATTGGTGCAGAGCAGTGCACGTTCGTGCTGCGGGCGGTCGGTGCTGATCCGCTGTACCTTCCGCGGCCCTGCGGCCGACAATCCTGGCGTCAGGTTCGCTAATGGAGATTTCAATGTTTCGCAATGTGCGTTTGTCTCGCGATCAGCGGTTTGCTCGCGGATTCAGCTTGATCGAGTTGATGATCGTGGTGGCGGTCGTGGCGATCCTCGCCGCGATTGCCTTCCCGAGCTATCAGGAGTACGTCCGCAAATCGCGGCGGGCCCAGGCCAAGGCGGATTTGGTCGAGCTGACGCAGTTGGCTGAGCGGTACCACACGACGAATAACACCTACGTGGGATTTGCGCCGCCCTTCGACCAGTCGCCGCGAACCGGACAAGGTTGGTATAGGGTGGCGCCTTCCAATGTCACGCAGAGCGCGTTCACTTTTACAGCCGATCCCCAGGGCGCTCAGGATGTCGACAAGTGCGGTGCACTGACGATCAACCAAGCCAACGTGAAGGGCAGCGAAGGTACGCTCTCCGAGTGCTGGTGACGGCAAGGGATGTCGCCAGCTAGCCAATTCAGCGCCGCTTGCATCCTCTGCCGAAGTCTCGTTACAATGCGCGCCCCGCCCGAATAGCTCAGCCGGTTAGAGCACTTGACTGTTAATCAGGGGGTCGTTGGTTCGAGTCCAACTTCGGGCGCCAAACACCACAAGGGCTGCGAGCGATCGCAGCCCTTGTTTTTTGTCCATGATTTGGGGTTGAGGTACGGCAGGTGCTCCGATTGCCTTTCCGCAGTAGCACCTTGATCTGAATGACCTGACCGGGGAAGGATAGTGCAGCACGCGGGGTTGCCTCCGACCCCAAGTGGACGTATCGGTTGGCTCATTACGAGGGATGAATGAAGGACCCTCACTCGGCGCAAGAGCGTTTTCAGGCCACGAAAGACGGCATCTTGAGCAACCCGCACTTCTACGTGATCACCGGTGCGTCGGGAGCCGGAAAATCGACCCTCCTCAACGCTCTGGGTGAACTCGGCCACTCGGTAGTGCCCGAGATTGCCCTCGCTATCGTCCAGGAACAGGAGCGAAATGGAGGCAGTCTCTTCCCCTGGACCCATCGCCAGTCGTTCATGGAAGAGGTGCTGGCGCGAAACATTCAGGCCTACGATGCGGCTCAAGCGCTGCCGTCGCCAGTATTCTTCGACCGCGGCATACCCGAATGCCTGGCGCACATGCGATTACTTGGTTTGGAAACCAGGCCCGAACACGAAGGGGACCTGCGCCAGCGTCGCTACGCCAACATCGTTTTCGTCGCACAGCCGTGGCCGGAGATCTATGTTTGCGACCGATGGCGACGGGCAACGTTCGATCGTGCGGCAAGGTCGTTCGAGCCCACCGTGTCTGCATACACCGACTGGGGATACCGTACCCAAGTTATCCCGCAGGTGTCAGTGGCGGAGCGAGTAGCTTTCATCCTCCGACAAATCGAAACCAGTCTCGCCAAAGGCGATGAACCTTGACGGCGCCCGCGTCCGACCCCGGCGGCATGAGTCATGCAGGTCGCCGGGAGCTCTTGGGCTGCTTCGGAGTCTTTGGCTTCCAGCTTCAGCCATAGAAGGCCGCCGTTGGCGAACCGTGAATCCTGAAACAAACCAGCCCTTGCCAGATGAGCGTCTGTATCCCTCCAGGGCGCCAGCGGGGTGAGTCACCCTTGGAAAGCGCACCCAGCTAGAGCCTGATTAGAAGCGCCTGGTAGCTCGGGACTGTTGATCAGAGCAGCGTTGACTCCAGCCAACGCCCAGCGCGAAACATATCCAGGGCAGGCAGGGCAACACTGGCCTTTTCAAGGTTTCTGGATTGAGAAAATTCGAAGAAATAATGCGCCTTGGATCCTCCACGCAAAGTCGCCATTGGGGTCGCACGGCACTGGCACCCGCAGCAGGGACCCAAGCCAGCCTTACCCATGCGTCAGCCTAAGTATTTCTACGCAAAACCGGTCGGAAATTGTTCGGATGCCGTGTCTGTTGAAGCGGTCTAACCTTTTGGAATCTTTCCAGAGGTACAGACAATGGCATCGTCCAAACCGAATATCTTGTTCATCATGGCCGACGACATCGGCTGGTTCAATATCAGTTGCAACAACAACGGCATGTTGCGCTATCGCACGCCCAACATCGATCGCATCGCGAAGGAAGGCGCGAATTTCACCGACTGGTATGGCCAGCAGAGCTGCACCGCCGGCCGGGCTGCTTTCATCACCGGGCAGTCGCCGATCCGCACCGGCCTCACCAAGGTCGGGCTGCCCGGCGCGAAAGTCGGCTTGTCCGCGGAGGATCCGACCGTCGGGCAGTTCATGAAATCCCTCGGGTACGCCACGGCGCAGTTCGGCAAAAACCATCTGGGCGACCGCAACGAGACCCTGCCTACGGTGCACGGATTCGACGAATTCTTCGGCAACCTCTATCACCTCAATGCGGAGGAGGAACCCGAGAATCCCGACTACCCCAAGGACCCGGAGTTCCTTCGGAAATTCGGTCCGCGTGGCGTGCTCAAGTGCTGGGCAACCGACAATGACGATCCGACCGAAGATCCGCAGTTCGGCAGGATCGGCAAGCAGAAGATCGAGAACACCGGCCCCATGCCGATCAAGCGCATGGAGACCGTGGACGAGGAATTCCTCGCCGGCGCACTCGATTTCATGGATCGCAAGACACAGGAAGGCAAGCCTTGGCTCTGCTACTTCAACCCGACGCGGATGCATGTCTTCACGCATCTCAAACCCGAGTCCAAGGGTAAAACCGGCCTAGGCGTCTATGCCGATGGCATGGTCGAGCTTGATGGCTATGTCGGAGACCTGCTGCAGAAGCTTGACGACCTCGGCATCGCCGACAACACCATCGTGGTGTTCACCACGGACAACGGCGCCGAGAAGTTGTCCTGGCCCGATGGTGGCAACAGCCCGTTCCGCGGTGAGAAGGACACCAATTGGGAGGGTGGTTTCCGCGTGCCGTTCGTGATGCGTTGGCCAGGCGTGATCCAACCGGGCTCGGTATTCAACGAGCCCGGCGCGCACGAAGACATGATCCCTACCTTCGCGGCGGCCGCCGGTGAGCCTGACCTTGTCGAGAAAGTGAAGAAGGGCTATGCGGCCGATGGCCGGACGTTCAAGGTGCATCTCGACGGCTTCAACCTGATCCCTTATCTAAAGGGCGAAGTGAAAGAATCACCGCGCAATCTCTTCATCTACTGGAGCGACGATGGGGAAATGCTGGCCATCCGCGTGGGCGACTGGAAGCTGACGTTCTCGGAGCAGCGGGCCAAGGGCGGCCTGGATGTCTGGCGTGAGCCCTTCGTGCATATGCGGGCGCACCGGCTCTACAACCTGCGCATGGATCCCTTCGAGGAGGCGCCGGACAGCAACATGTACTACGAGGAGTGGTTCGCCAAACACGCCTTCCTTGTCGTGCCGGCGCAGGGGCTGGCGTCTAAATGGTTGGCCACGTTGAAGGAGTTCCCGATTCGCCAGCGGCCGGCAAGTTTCAACCTGGATTCGGTCGTGGATAAAATGATGCCAAAGGCCTGACAGGTCCCTGCCCGCCGGCAGGGGAGTGGGTGCAACGCATGGGAAGGGCTGCAAGACATTGCAGCCCTTTCGCGTTCCTGCGTGCACGCTGTCGGCATGCATGCCTCATTCGCAGGGCTGGCTCCCCGCCGCGCGCGTGGATCGCACACGCCCGAGATTGTTGACGACGACCTCGCCGTGTAGCCGGCCTCGCAGGCACGCCCGGACCCGCAGGTTGCTGCCGGCGCTTCGGCCATCGGGCAAGTAACGCAGTTGCGGCCGGCCATCGCTCGATTTCAATTGAAAATGGGGAGGCCGTGAGCGGCGTTCCTCGCGTAGCACGTGGCCGGCTTCGGCGGGCTGCCTCGCTCGGGTTGGATCCCGGTACAACAACCAGCCCTCACTCCAATCGCCATCGTCGCGGCAGCGACCGTCGCCACGCGACGGGCACACGCTCACGACCTCCTGGCGCATGATGGCAGTGCTGCGGGCCTGCGCGAATTGGGCACTGAGCAAATGCACGACGGTCGTGACGCGCAGGCGGTCGACTACCCCGTTCAGGCCGGGCAGGGCGATGGCCGCGAGAATCGCCAGCACGGCGAGCGCGACGGCCAGTTCCACGAGGGTGAATCCGGCGCGGGATGAAGGCGGCATGGCCAGTATCGGTCAGGAGGTCGTCCAGCCTGCCGTCCATCGAGCGCCTTCACGATCGGCCGATGTTCCACGCAAGCGTGCGAAAGCCGCTCGCGCAACCGTCATGGAATGCCTCGCTATACTTGCCAATCGCCCCCCACGGTCCGTCCTGCCCATGAGCGATCGCTTTGAACTCGTCTCCCCCTACTCGCCGTCCGGGGACCAGCCGCAGGCCATCGATAAATTGACGGCAGGCTTCGAGGCGGGACTGGCTAAGCAGACGCTGTTGGGCGTCACGGGCTCCGGCAAGACCTACACGATTGCCAACGTCATCCAACAGATCCAGAAGC
>DASWQJ010000229.1:0-12427 GCA_036403795.1 Stenotrophomonas sp. | reverse complement strand
GACCTGTTCGACGGAATGATTAAGCAAATGCATCCCGAACAAATCCGGCACGAACTTGATGTCGGCGGTGGAGTGTTGCAACTGGTCCAGCGACTGGGCAATCGCCGATTGCTCGCGCATCGGCAATGCGATCCAGACCTGGTCGATGCCATGCGAATCGACGTAGGCGCCCAGCGTGTCCAACGAGCCTAGCGAAGCCAGGCCCGTCATCATGCTCCGGTCGGAGGAGGTGGCAAACCAACCGCGCAGATCAATACCCGCCCACGCGTTCTGATGCAGGGAATCGACGATGCGTTGGGCATCCGGATTAGCGCCGACCACGACGGCACTGCGTAGGTCCATCCCATGCAGGCGCACCCATGCTGCAGCAGCACGAACCAGCATTCGTAGGCCGATCACCGAGGCCAAGCTGAGTCCATACCAGGCACCCAGCCACAAGCGCGACACGTTGTCGGTCACTTGGATCGCCGTGGCGTAAAGCACGAGTGCAGTGAACACGATGCTCCATTGCAAGAAAATCTGCAGCGCCTCGGCAAAGAGCCCGCGCCCGCGCCAGCTCCGGTACAGGGGCGATGCGCTGAGCACCAACAACGCGAACAGCAATGTGATCGCGACCAGGCGGCCATACTCGAGCGGTAAGCCGAGACTGCCGAAACGCACCAGATGCGCAGCGAACGCACCGGAGATCAGCAGCAGCGGATCGCCTAGGCGCAACGCTACGCCGAACGCAGCCGAGAATTTTCCGGCCGACGGAATTCTTGCTCCGGCGCGAAGCCGAAGTGGCATGTACCACATATGTCCCCTCCCCTGCCCCTGCTCTACCCGAGCTTCCAGCAGCCACGCCGGCCCCGCCCTCGATGGCAGGACTCCCTACTCGGCGCAGCGGTAGTGTGACGAGCATAACAAAACGTCACGCGAGTGCCAGTGCCTAGGGATCCCCCGACCGTCATGGGTCGATATACCCCACGTTGTCGTAAAAGAACTCCCGATTGCGCTCCCCGGTCAACGGGTACAGGCCGTATGCGCGCGCCAGACGCGCGCCACCGTCCCGGATCAACGGATTCCACATCAGGTTTGCGCGGCCGCGACTGGAGCGAGGCAACAATAGGTCCGTGGGTACGGAGACATAGATGCCTTTGTCGAAGCTTCCTTCGCCAAACTCTTGCGACGACACGTCGGTCTTTGTGGCATACGCACCCATCGTCACACCATTGGCAAATGCCCGGCCGATGCTGAGCGTCGCACCCCAGTCGCCTGCGAGATAGCGGCCGGCCGACAGCGCGGTCTGTACCTGCTGTTCGCGGCCAAACCCGTAGTACAGCGTGGCGTGACCTGTTGCGATGCGATAGTTGCGGAAATCGAAGCGCTGGTCGTAATCGCGCTGCTGAACCCAGTTCGCCTCCACGCCCGCCGCCCAACGCTCGCCGAACGGTCGATACAACAGTTCGCCGCCAACTCCACCGTACATCGACTCAAACAGACCGGCGTAGGCCATCCCGAAAAGGTCCGGCCCCAGTGCACGGACGCTCGTCAACTGCAGGTTGGGAATAGTGATGTCTTCGGTAGTGGCATATAACCGAAGATCCGTGCGCACGCGCGGCAGGTTGCTCGGCGCGTCATAGCGGAACTTGTCGAAATTGTTGAGCAGGTTCGCACTGACGGTGCCGCTTAGCCAGGTACTGCGAGAAAAACGGAAGTTGGCCGTCCAGTTGACACTGACCTGGTACAGGATGAATGCATCCGGTCCGCCCATGAACTGACCGTAGCCCGGGGAAAACCCACTGGTGAACCGGTCCAGCGGCGCCTCGTACACCGGCGCGGCTTCTCGCGAGCTACCGGGACGGTTGAGCTCCACGTGGCGTGACAGCGTGGCTAAGTCAATATCGCCCCGGGCGTAGGCCGCCAACGCGTCGCGCGATACGCTGCTCTGCGAAATCGGCATGCCGGCTCGTGCATGTTCGATGGTGAACCAATCCACATCCGGGCCGGTCGCGTTGGCCAGGATCCGTGCAGCCCGACCCAGGCCCTCGGCCGGATAGAAGAAGCGCCATTGCTCGCCACGCACGATAACTTCGCGATCGCCTGCGCCGATATCTTGCACGCTGATCCCCGCGTTGTCGTTGAGACGGCGTGCGACATCACCCCAGCTTTCGCCTGAACGCAGCACATCGGGGCGATCGCTCGGCGCATCGGCAACAACGCTCGGTTCGGTCGCCGCCGGTGCTGGCATGGCGGGATGGGCGACCAGCGAAGTCGGCCTTCCGGCGGATTCTCGCAAAGTCTCCTTCGGCGGATCCAACAAGCGTGGCAGTCGCTGCGCACGCGCCAGATTCCCGCGGAAGGTCAGTGCGGCCATCAACTCGTTGCCACGCTCCCAACCCAAAGCAAGCTTGAGGCCCGGCGTGACGCTGTACTGCACGCCCACGTTGAGGCGCGAGTCCTGTGGCAGTCGCTTGACCCGCGGCTCCTGGTCGTAATCGTGGCCGTCGTACTCAAGCTTGACCAACCACCGATGCCACGGTGTCTGCCAAGCCACTCCACCGAATACTCCGACAGGACCACGGAACATTGCATTGGCGTTGAATTGCCCTGCGCCCTGGTTGCCCGGCCGAGTATCGAAGCGATCGTCGATCCATCCCAGCGGATTGTCGAAATCCCCATTGCTGCCGAGATAGCCCGTGGCCAGCCCAAGGCTCGCGTCGAGAGTCCCGAAGCGCTTGCTGGCCACAAGATATTCGCTGGAGAAGAATCCGGTACCGCCGATGTCCCGCATGCCCAATGCCAGCTCCGGCCACCAGCGGCGTTCTTTGAGCAGGCGCAGCTTGAAATCGACTGATTTGTCTTTGTAGTTCTGGTCGCCACTGAGCCACTCCTGCCCGTAGGCGACGCCGGCAACATTGACGTAGCGGAACGACGCCTCCAGCCAGGGGAATGGCTGCAACGAAATGCTGTAGCGACTATAGGGCGAAGTATGGCTCGCAACAAAGCTCAGCTCGCCATCGTCAGCCATCCGCGCGACTGGTGTTTGCATCAGGCCGGTGCCACCCCAATCGCTCTGGGTCGGTGCCACCTGCGCGTGCAAACCGCCACAGACGGCAAGCGCAAGCAGGCTAAGGGTCGGCGAGCGCCGACCCAGCAAACGCGCACCGGTCATGGCAGGTCCGCCGACAAGAACTGCGTGGCCAGAAACTCGGCGAGATCATGGTTCAACCGGGGTGCCACCCTGCTTAGCGCAGCCTCATCGAGTGGTACATAGAGAATCGCTCCGGGAGCAAGCGCCACGCTCGGGCTACGGTTCCATAGCGCACTACCCAATACCTGTATCACTCCGTCAGGTTGCACGACAAACAGGCTGTTGCGATCGACTGCAGCAGAATCCACTTCGCATTGGCGGAGGTAATCGACCGCGTCCTGTAACGGCACATGCCTCAAGTTGCATGGATGGAGGACTGCCCCGACGACCTGAATCGTGGTGGGGCGCCTGGGGTAGACAAAAAAATCGCTGTCGGCCAGCAGGCGATTGCTTCCGTCAACTTCCAGCCGGCGCGGATCCAGTTGCGCACGAATCCGGCCCGTCACTGGGAGTGACTGCAGCCATTGGTGCAGCTTTTTTGCCTGCATGGCCATCGCCGGCGTGGTGTCCGGGTGGTTGGCCACCGCCACGAGGTCGTACTCAACGCCTGCTTTTCGGCGCTTCTGCTCTGGCATCTCGCTGGAGCGAAGCATCGCGGCCCCCAACGGATACGCATTGGTCGTGGGCATTGCTACCAACACCGCGTCTGCGAATCGACTGCCGACGGGCAGCTGCAAAACGCCGGGGCGCTTTACTTCGCCCACGACCTCGACTCGTACGGGAGCGGGCAAAGCTGATGCGTCAAAGACCACGCAGGTAAGCAAAGCGAGCAACAGCGGACGCATCACCGGCGCGCCTGCCGATAGGACTTGAGCACCACTATTTCCAGCATGGTGCCTTGGGCGACGTACTGTCGACTCTTGCGGATCTGCCCGGTGTCAGGTTCAACCCAGTATTCGTTACGGGCACGGACTCCCGGGCCCCGAAGGTCTTCTTCATAGCGAACGAGCCGCAAGCGCGCGCCGAGGATCTCAACTTCCTCGGTGTCGCGCCGCGACAGCTGTCCGATTACCGGCACTCCGTATCGGTAGCCATCCCGCCAGTCGTAACGGCGGCGCACCGTGACGGGCTGCTCGCCGACCTGGGCCAGTTGCCTGAAAGGGTTGTCGCCTTCTACGTAGATCGTATCCACGTCGCTGGACAGACCCAAGGTACCAACCACCAACCCGTCACGCAGGAACACTATGTGACGGCGATCTCCGTACCAGGACTGCCGCCCGTCGTCATCGTTCCCCAGCACCATCACCGAGCGAAGCCCACCGCCCTGGATCTGGATTCGTGCATAGGGGCTGTTCGCCACCTCGCCCGCATCGGGCGTGAGGTCCGGACCACCGGTCACCAGCAGCCGTGCAGTGTCTAGCGCGATATTCCCCGTCGTACTGCAGCCACCAATGAGGACCAGGCCCAGTACGGCTACGCAGTGCCAAGAGCAGCGGCGGGTAGCCGACCAACCGCCGACGTCGACCCCCTGAAGCGAGGCATCAGGCATGGGAGCGTGAGTGTACAAACGAAGGTCTACCGTCAGCGCCAGTCAGTTTCGTCAGAGATCCGAACTCACATTGGCCGCGTTGCTCAAGATGCCTGAGAACGGCAACAACTGGCTGACGAAGCGGCTCCAGCGCGTAATCCCTGCGGCGCCCACGAATACGACATCACCCGGCAACAATTCAAACTGGCTGGCGACGGCAAACGCTGCAGGCGATTTTGCTTCCAGTTGGTAGACGACCGAGGGGTTCTGCTCCAGGTCGTGACTGCCACGGATGACATAGATGGCGTTGCCGTTGGAGGTCGACTGGGCAAGCCCGCGCGAGCGACCCAACGCCTGGCTCAGGCTGATGCTGCCCGTCTTGAAATTCTGCGCGCCCGGCAAGTTGACCTCGCCGACGACGAATACTTCCTTTGCATCCAGGAACGGCACGTAGATGTGATCGTTTCCCTTCAGGTAGATGGGATCACCGCCCAAATGCGTCATGTCCAGCACATAGGTCACGCCATCACGGGTGAGTCGAACGCCTGACAGATCCGCTTCGGCTGGGTTGAAGCCGGCGTTGCCGACCGCGTCGTTAAGCGTCAGCGGCACGACCGTGAGCGCAACTACTGCGGGCCGGGCCGTGGCACCCGTCACCCAGACGCGTTGGCTGGCGTAACTGAGGACCGACACGTCGACCTGCGGTGATTCCACATAACGTGCCAGTTTTTCCGCCAGGTCGTCGCGCAATTCCGTTGGTGTCATACCGACGGCGCGGACCTTGCCAATGTATGGGTAGAACAGCGTGCCATCGCTCTGCACCAGACGACCTGCGGCATTAAGTGCCTGCTGTGCGCCAGCCGGCACGGTCAATTCCGGATGGTCCCACACGGTGATGTACAACACATCGCCCGCATCGATGCGATAAGGGCCAGGACGGTAGCGCGCCAATGCGTCGGGCACGTCACCACCATCGCGTGCGGCGCGATCCATAGCAATCAACCTGGGCGTAATCGCGACCAGATCCAACTGATCGCTGCTACTGGTGTGGATCTTGGCGGGACCAGGTGCGGTGCGGGCCATGTGCTGGCCTGGCGACAAGATGCATCCGGACAGGCAGACCATCGCCACCGTGGCAATAGCGAAGGGGCGCAACAGGTTCATTTTCATTCCGATATTTGGCCGCGATGTGGTTTGCTGCGGCCATCAAAAAGCCCGCCGGGTGGCCCCGGCGGGCTGTCAGGACAGCTTGAGCGGGATCAGTTGGTGCCGGAGGTCCCGGTGGTGCCGGTCGTACCGGTCGTACCGCCAGTGCCGCCACCGCCGCCGTTGCCCGGCCCCGGGCCGCCGTCGCTGCCGCCATTGTTGCTATTGCCGCCGCCGTCGCTGCCGCCACCACTGGCTGCCACGACTGCGCCGACGACTAGTGCGCCACCCACTACCAACGTGGTGGTGCTGACGCCGCCTGTGGTGGCACCGGTGGTGCCAGCGGCTCCGCCCTCGGCAGCGTCCGGCTTGGCGGTCTCAGGGGCGCTCGACTGGGCGAACGCATAGGACGGCGCGCCGAGCGCGAAAATTGTGGAAACAACGAGCATCGGGAACTTCATGTTCATAGGGGATCCCCATTCCAGAAAGGCTTAAGTCGTATTAACAGTATGGTAACAGGATGTACACTGTCAATTCAGTCGTCTTGTGCTTGTCACGAACTGGGCGGCGAGTCTCGCATTGAAGATTCGCCTCCTGTGGCCGATGGTTTAAAGTGGGGACTGGCCGTCGACGTCTGCGGCCAGCTGCATCAGGGGAAACCGGGGTCGGTCTGTAGTGTTCAAGAAGGTACTGTTCGTTTGTGTCGGCAATATCTGCCGAAGCCCCACCGCAGAGATCCTCATGCGCCATCAGGTGCGGGAGCGCTTGGGCGTGGGCGTGTCGTCGGCAGGCCTTCAGGCCCTGGTCGGTCACAACATTGACGCCACCGCTGGCGAGCTGCTGATCGAAGCCGGCCATGATCCGGTCAGCCACCGCGCCCGCCAGGCCAGTGGCTCGGTGCTTGCCGCCGCAGACCTCATCCTGGTGATGGAGCAGAGTCATCTGGCCAAGATCGCGCGCGAATACCCACAAGTAAGTGGCAAGACTTTCCTGTTGGGAAAATGGAACAAACGGGAAATTCCCGATCCGTACCGTCAGCAGCGAGTCGCCTTCGAGCATGTGTACAAACTGATCGAAGAAAGCGTCGTCGCCTGGGCGCCGCACATCAAATGATTGCCGCGCACTGCGGATTGACCTGAAAAGTGGAAGTCATGACAAAGCAAACGGGTACGCGGGCCAGCCGCGACGAAGGCGAGATCGACCTGCGCGAGCTCTTGGGCGTGTTGATCGATCGCAAGTGGTGGATCGCCGGGATCACTCTAGCCTTCATGGTGATCGGTGCGGCGTATGCACTACTGGCCGCACCGGTATACCAGGCCGAAGCCATGGTGCAGATCGAATCCAAGGTGCCGAGCCTTCCCGGGTTGGCTGATCTCACCTCCTCGCTGGGCGGTGGCGGAAGTCCAGCGGCGACCACTGAAGTTGCATTGCTGACCTCGCGCATGGTCGTCGGCACCGCGGTAGACGAGCTCGACCTGGACACGGTAGTCGAGCCTCGCCGGTTTCCGCTGCTGGGTGGGTTCCTGGCCCGTCGCGCCGAAGGCGGCAGCGACGAATTGAGCGCGCCGGTCATGGGTATGTCTCACTACGGATGGGGCGGCGAGAAGCTGGAACTGCAGCGTCTTGAGGTGCCTTCCGGGCTGATGGGCAAGGCCCTGATGCTGGAAGCTGTGGAGGCACCTGGCAGCTACGTGCTCTATGACGACAACGGCGAGGAGTTGCTGCGCGGCAACGCTGGGAAGTCCGCCCAGGGGAACGGCGTACAGCTTGACGTCAAGGCGCTGCGCGCCAATGTCGGCACCCGTTTCTACGTGAGCAAGCTGCGCCGGCTTGACGTCATTTCCGGCCTCCAGACAGAGATCGGCGCGGCCGAGCAGGGCAAGGAATCCGGCATCCTGCAGGTCACCTACGAAGACACCGATCCAGCGCGCGCGCAGGCAATCGTCCAACACGTCGCCACAGCGTACGTGCGACAGAACGTGGATCGCAGCTCTGCCGAGGCAGCCTCGCAGTTGCAGTTCGTCAAGGACCAGCTGCCCATGGTCCGTAAGCAGGTCGAGGACGCGCAGTCGGCGATGAGCGCCTACCAGTCCAAGGCCAACTCGGTCGACATCACCATGCAGACTAAAGGTCTGCTGGAACAGGAAGTCGCCGTCGAAGGCAGCATCCAGCAATTGCGCCTCAAACAGGCCGAGATGGATCGCAGTTTCACGCGCGAACATCCTGCCTACCGGGCATTGCTCAAGCAGATGGAAGACCTTGAAGGCCGCAAGGCCGGCTTCCGCCGCGAAGTGGGCCAGTTGCCCGACACCCAGCAGGAACTGCTGCGCTTGACCCGCGATCTGCAGGTGAGCAATGAGCTCTATACGGCTCTGCTCAACCAGGCGCAGCAGCTTGATGTGGCGCGCGCGGGCACGGTGGGCAATGTACGCATTGTCGATCCGGCTATCGTTGATACCAGCAGCCCGGTAAAGCCGCGCAAGTCCCTGGTGGTATTGATTGCCACACTAGTCGGCGGCTTCCTCTCCGTCGGCAGCGTCTTCCTCCTGCGCATGCTGAACCCGGGCATCGAAGACCCCGCCCAGATCGAAGAGCTCGGCCTGCCGGTCTACGCGGCCATCCCGCTCAGTGAATCGCGCGAGCTGCCCAAGCTCAAGCGCGCGCGCGGCGGCCAGCACCGCATCGTCTCAGACGGCCGCTCGCACCTGCTTGCCGCCGCCGCGCCGGCGGACCTGGCGGTCGAGGCGCTGCGCAGCCTGCGTACCTCGCTGCACTTTGCGATGTTGGAAGCCAAGAACAACATCCTGGCGATCTCCGGTCCGCGCCCTGGCGTGGGCAAGACCTTCATCTCGGCCAACCTGGCGGCAGTGATCGCCCAGGCCGGGCAGAAGGTGCTGGTGATCGACGCGGACATGCGCAAGGGCACCTTGCACAAGGTGTTGGGCGTGGCGCACACGCAGGGCCTGTCGGACGTGCTGGTCGGCAAGCTGGACCTCCACGCGGCCATCCATCCGGTGGACGACCTGGCCAACATGCATTACATGGTGCGCGGCGATATCCCGCCCAACCCGGCCGAGCTGCTGATGCATCCGCGCTTCCAGCAGATGCTCGAAACCTTGTCCGGCGAGTACGACCTGATCATCGTCGATACCCCGCCGATCCTGGCGGTGACCGACGCGGCGCTGGTGGCCGCGCATGCCGGTTCGAGCTTGCTGGTGACCCGCTTCGGCCTCAACCAGCCGAAGGAGATCCTGCTGACCATGAAGCGCTTCGAGCAGAACGGCGTACAGGTCAAGGGCGCGATCTTCAACGCGGTCGAGAAGCGCGCCACCGGCTACTACAGCTACGGCTACTACGAGTACGCCTCCAACGAGCGCTGAGGCGCTCGATGGTCGGCGCGGACCGGATGTCCGCGCCGGGCGTTAGACTGTGCCCATGGGCTACGAACGCTTCGAGACTGCGCCGCCGGCATCGCCGAATGGGCGTGCACGGCTGGGCCAATACTGGAAACTGGTGCGCGGCGATCGGCCGATCGGCTCGCTGCTGCTGTTGTGGCCGACCTGGTGGGGGCTGTGGCTGGCAGCCGGTGGGCTGCCGCCGCCGTGGATCCTGTTCGTCTTTACGGCCGGGGTATGGCTGACCCGCTCGGCCGGCTGCGTCATCAACGACTACGCCGACCGCTGGCTCGACCCGCACGTCGAACGAACGCGCCACCGTCCATTGGCCACTGGCGCGGTCTCTGGCCGCGAGGCGCTGCTGGTGTTCGCGGTGCTGATGCTGGTCGCGTTCGCGCTGGTGTTGACGTTGAACCGGCTGACCATCGCCTTGAGCGTCGTCGGCCTGTTCCTGGCCGCCAGCTATCCCTATCTCAAGCGATATACCCACCTGCCCCAGGTCTACCTGGGCATGGCCTTCGGCTGGAGCATCCCGATGGCCTTCGCCGCCGTGCAGGGCGAGGTGCCGGTGGTGGGTTGGCTGCTGTACCTGGCCAACATCCTGTGGTCCACGGCCTACGACACCTGGTATGCGATGGTCGATCGCGAGGACGACCGCCGGATGGGCTCGCACTCCACCGCCATCCTGTTTGGCGACATGGACCTCATCGCGCAAGGCGTGCTGTATGCGTTGACCTTTGGCGCGCTGGCGATGGTCGGTTCG
Source organism: Stenotrophomonas sp. (assembly GCA_036403795.1). Lineage (GTDB taxonomy): Bacteria > Pseudomonadota > Gammaproteobacteria > Xanthomonadales > Xanthomonadaceae > Stenotrophomonas_A. The sequence goes on along the minus strand of DASWQJ010000229.1, from coordinate 2,522 downwards.
CGCGCGGGCCTGGGCATGGCGTACTGGGTGGGGCTGGGCGTGGCGGCACTGCTGGTGGCCTACGAATTCCGCCTGGCGCGTCATCGCGAGCGCACCGCTTGCTTCAAAGCCTTCATGCACAACAACTGGGTGGGCCTGGCGATATTCGCAGGCATCGCGGCGAGCCTGGCGTCGCCTTCTGGCTGGCCGCGCTGGATCGCCTTGGCGATCACCTGACACCTCCCACGGGGGCCTGCCCGCGCCGCCTTGACGCGACGACGGGGCAGGCTATCGCGCTGTCTTGGGACTACAACGCCTTGAGCCGCCGGACTTTGAAGGCGGCCAGGATCTGCAGGAAGCCGTAGACCAGGGCGCCGGCGCCGATCCAGATCGTGGTGACCATCAGGCCCTTGACCGGAAACCTCACGAACAGCAGGCCGAGCACGATGGCCAGCACGCCGCTGAGTGCGATCAGCCATTCGCCTTCGATTTCCTTGCGCACGCGGATCGCGAAGATGATCCGGTAGATCCCGCCTACGATGAGCCAGGCCGCCAGGAACAGCAGCAGCAGGCCGGCGGTGGCCACCGGGTTGATGATGGTGAGCAGCCCGAAGGCGATCGACACCACCGCATAAAGCACCAGCAAGGCTTTGGAGATTCGCACCTGGCGGTCGAACAGGGCGAACCCACTGACCAACCCCTCGGCCAGGGCCATTACGCCCAATGCCCAGGCCAGCGCCGTGGCTGCAGCGACCGGGCGGGTCAGGGCTATCAGCCCGAACAGCACGCCCAGCACGCCGTACAGCAGCAATACCCACCAGCTGCGTCCCAGTGCTCCCAAACCGACTGCCTCATCCTGATTCGCGCGTGCATTCATGGCCTTCTCCGTGTGTGTCGGGGACTGCGTAAGCGACGTTGGGGGCGTCGCGGCGATCCTACGCGCGAGCCTCGTGGGGTCCTCACCCGCCCTTCACGGCCCGCGCGCAGACCCACGCCGCCACGTGCGTCGCACCCGCCAGGCGCATTGCGGTTGCCGCGGCGCGCAACGAGGCACCGGTCGTCATGACGTCGTCGAACAGCACCACCTGCGGCGGCGCCCGGCGTGGGCACACGAACGCATCTCGCAGGTTGTGCTGTCGGCTCGCCGCATCCAGCCCGGACTGGGCCGCGGTCGCATGCCGGCGCCGCAGCAGCCCCTGGCAAGGCACGGCAAGCCGCCGGGACAGCGCGCGCGCCAGTTGCGCACCTTGGTCATAGCCGCGGGCCCGTAATCGCTGCGGGTGCAAGGCCAGCGGTACCAGCACCGGGGGTGCCGGCAGGCTCGACAGGTGCTCGGCCATCAACGTGGCCAGCAGGCGCCCGGCCGCCAGGTCCTGGTGGAACTTGAAGCGCAACAGCAGCTGGTCCACCGGCGGCGCGTATCGAAATACCGCGCAGACGCCATCCAGCGGCAACGGATCGCGTCGGCACCGTGCGCAGCCGGGTGGGGCGGCCTGGCGATCCAGCGGCTCGCCGCAGCCGGGGCAGGCATCGGCCAGCCAAGGCAATGCAAAGCGGCAGGCATCGCACAAGTCGATGCCCGGCAGTCCATCGCCCTCGCAAACCAGGCAGCGCGAGGGCAGCAACAGGGCTTCCAGGCGTGCCGCGCTGTCAACCAGACAGCGGATCACAAGGTTGACAGGACGTGACATGCTCACCAGACTGCCGCGCTTCCCAGCCGCAAACCGTCAGGAAATCCCGATGTCCGCCGTGATCCGCCATGACTGGCAAGCCGAGGAATTGCACACCCTGTTCGCCCTGCCGTTGCCGGAGTTGCTGTTCCGCGCCGCCAGCGTGCATCGCGAGCACTTCGATCCGGCACAGGTGCAGGTATCGACCTTGCTGTCGGTCAAGACCGGCGGCTGCCCGGAAGACTGCGCCTACTGCCCGCAGGCCCAGCGCTACGACACGGGCGTGTCGGCACAAAAGCTCATGGATACCGACGCGGTGGTGGCCAAGGCCCGCCAGGCGCGTGCGGCCGGCGCTTCCCGCTTCTGCATGGGCGCCGCCTGGCGTTCGCCCAAGGACCGCGACATCCCCAAGGTGGCGGCGATGATCCGCGAGGTGAAGGCGCTGGGCCTGGAGACCTGCGCGACCCTGGGCATGCTCGAGGGCCACCAGGCCCAAGCCCTCAAGGACGCCGGCCTGGACTACTACAACCACAACCTGGACACCTCGCCGGACTTCTACGATTCGGTCATCCACACCCGCCAGTACCAGGACCGCCTGGACACGCTGGCCCATGTGCGCGATGCCGGCTTGAAGACCTGCTGCGGCGGCATCGTCGGCATGGGCGAGACCCGTAGAGACCGCGCCGGCCTGCTGCACCAGCTGGCCACCCTGCCGGCCCATCCCGACAGCCTGCCGGTCAACGACCTGATGCCGATCCCCGGCACGCCCCTGCAGGACGCCGTCCCGGTGGACGGGCTGGAGTTCGTCCGCATGATCGCGGTGGCCCGCCTCACCTGCCCGAAATCGGTGGTCCGCCTGTCGGCCGGCCGCGA
>DASWQJ010000228.1:0-12226 GCA_036403795.1 Stenotrophomonas sp. | reverse complement strand
TTCGAAGAGGATCGCAACACCACGCGCGCCGTGGTGGTGGTGCCTGGCCAGGGCGATGCCGTGGTCGAAAAGCTGGCCGCACTGGTCCAGCGCGATCCGCGTGCGGTCGAAGCCCGCGTGCAACTGGCCTCGCTGGCCATGGGTGGCGGGCGCCGCGAGCTGGGCGACCAGCTGTACCACGCCGCATTGACCGGCCTGGCCACGGGCAGCCAGCAATACCGCACCATCGTGTGGAACTACGGTTGGGACTTGCTCAAACAAGGCGATGCCGAGCAGGCGCTGCAGCAGTGGCTGCAGATCATCAACGGTCGTCCCGCCACGCCGGACTGGGTGCCGCAGACCCTGGCACTGGCGTTGTGGCGCCTGGACCGCAAGAGCGAGGCGGTGGAGTGGTATGGCGCCGCCGTCCGCACCTGGCCGGATCGTTGGGCCAATGCGGCGAACTTGGCCAGTGCAGCGCCCACCTGGCGCGAGGAAGACCGCAACACGCTGGCGGAAATCGCCACCGCCTACGCCAGCAACCCGCCGGCCTGGCCGTAAACGCCGAGCGGCGGCGGCCTGGCGCTGCCGCCGCCAACTGGGGAGCAGGTCGCCGGGAAGGCGGCCTGCCTGCGGGCTTGGAGCAGCGCAGTGCCATCCGGGATTGCCCGGTAAGGCCCGGCCGGCTCCCACTCGGGCTGGCAGGGTGGTCGCGTCGCGCGCTGGCGCCCGGTTGGCCGACTTGCCCGAGTCAATGCTGCAGCGCACAATAACCCTGCATACTTCTTCAGCCGCCCGCTCGCGACGGCCGCCCACACCATGCGACTTCCCCTGATCGCGCTCGCCGCGAGCGCATTTGCCATTGGCACCACCGAGTTCGTGGTGATGGGCCTGCTGCAACAGATGGCGGCCGACCTGCACGTGTCCATTCCCGCGGCCGGCATGCTGGTGTCCGGTTACGCGATGGGCGTGGTGATCGGCGGCCCGGTGCTGGCCATGGCGACTGCCAAGCTGCCGCGCAAGACCGTGCTGCTGGTGCTGATGGGCATCTTCGTGTTCGGCAACATCCTGTGTGCGCTCGCCCCCAGCTATGGCGTGCTGATGACCGCGCGGGTCATCGCCTCGCTGGCGCATGGCTCGTTCTTCGGCGCCGGCGCCGTGGTGGCCGGGCACATCGCGCCGCCCGGGCGCAAGACGCAGGCCATCGCGCTGATGTTCGCGGGCCTGACCGTGGCCAACATCCTGGGCGTGCCACTGGGCACGGTGCTGGGCCAGGCCGCAGGCTGGCGTTCGACCTTCTGGGCCGTGTCGGTGTTGGGGGTAATCGCGTTGCTGGTGATGGCGCGTTACGTGCCACGCCTGGATGCGATGCCGGCGCCCCGGCTGCGCCAGGAACTGCGCCACGTGATGCGCCCGCAGGTCTGGCTGGCGCTGGCGATGACGGTGTTCGGCTTCGGCGGCGTCTTTGCCGTTTTCACCTACATCGACCCCCTCCTGACCCACCGCGCCGGCATGGACGAACACGCCATCAGCAAGGTGCTGGTGTTGTTCGGCGTGGGCGCCACCGTGGGTACCTTGCTGGGCGGCAAGCTGGCCGACCATCGGCTGATGCGCAGCATCGCCCTGCTGCTCGGCGCGCTATGCGTGTTCTTCCTCGGCTTCGCTACGTTGATGGATTCGCCCACCGGCGCGGTGATCGGGGTGTTCCTGATCGGTGTGCTGGGCTTTGCCGCCAACCCGGGCCTGCAGGCGCGTTCGATGCAGCAGGCACAGGACGCGCCGTTGCTGGCCTCCACGCTCAACCAGAGTGCCTTCAACCTGGGCAATGCCGGCGGTGCGTGGCTCGGCGCCTCGATGCTGGGCCACGGTGCCGCGTATCCGCAGCTCAGCTATGCGGCTTCGGCCGTCACCGCGGTAGGGATCGGCCTCACCTTGTTCAGCGCGTGGCTGGAACGCCGTGGTGCCACCACGGCGCTCGTCGACGCGTCGGCCTGACCCCGCCTGATCCTTCCGCACCCGCCATGGCCTTCGACGCGTTTGCACTGATCTTGCTGACCCTGGGAATCGGATTGCTGTTCCGACGGCTGCGGGTGCTGCCGGACAACGCCGCCGATGTCCTCAACCGGGTCGTGCTGTACTTGTGCCTGCCCGCGGCGGTGCTCACCTACGTGCCCCGGCTGCATCTGGATCGCTCGGTCCTGGGCCTGGTCGCGCTGCCGTGGATCCTGGCGGCGATCGCCACGGCATTGATCGCGCTGTGCAGCCGCCTGCTGCACTTTCGCCGCGAAGAACATGCCGTGTTGTTGCTGTGCGTTTGCCTGACCAATTCCAGCTTCATCGGATTTCCGATGGTGCGCGCGCTGCTCGGTGATGGCGCGCTGCCCTACGCCGTGGTCTACGACCAGTTCGGCACCTTCGTGCTGTTGTCCACCTTTGGCCTGGTGGTGCTGGCGCGCTATGGCGGCGACACGCCGCCCACCGCCCGCCAGATCCTGGGGCGCATCGCGGCCTTTCCGCCCGTATGGGCGTTGCTGGCCGCCCTGACCGTCATGCCGGCGGCGCCGCCGGACTGGATCGGCCATGCGCTCAAGAGCCTGTCCGACGCCATGCTGCCGCTGGTCATGCTGGCGGTGGGGCTGTCGCTGCAACTGCGCTTGCCTGCCGACGAGCTGCGACCCTTGGGCGTGGGCCTGGCGTTGAAGCTGTTGGTGCTGCCGTTGCTGGCCCTGGGCCTGGCCTGGCCGTTGGGTCTGCGCGGCACCCTGCTGCAGGTCGGCGTGCTCGAAACCGCCATGCCGACCATGATCACCGCCGCGGCCTTGGCCATCTCCCACCGGCTGGCGCCCCGCCTGGCCGCGGCGATGGTTGGCTACAGCATCCTGTTTTCCCTGCTCACCCTGCCGGCCTGGACCTGGCTGTTGGCGCAGCGCTGAGGGTTTTGCGGCCTGGCCGATGGCGTGGCGGGCGCGCATCCGGCACGTGACCGGCGCCGCGGAAGTGATCGCAGGCCAGTTCATCGACTATCTCCTCACCGGGCCCCGGTGTACGCTCGAAGCTGGTTCAGGCAAAGCGAGACGTGCATGAAGACGTTCCTGGTAGCCGGCTCCAAGGGGGGTGTCGGCAAAACCACGATCGCCACCAACTTGGCCGCCCATGCGGCCCTGCAGGGTCGAAGGACCGTGCTGGCGGACGCCGATCCACAGCAATCTGCCACGCGCTGGGCCGAGCGTCGCTCGGGCCTGGACAGCGCGGTCCTGCCCATCGATGCCACCCGTCGGCGCCATTGGGACGACCAGCTGCCCGGCGACACGCAGCAATTGATCATCGATGCGCCAGCCGGTGCGATGGCTGACGATCTCGTCCATTTCCTGGAACGTGCCGACGCGGTGGTCGTGCCGGTGCTGGCCTCGGCACTGGACATCGAGGCGGTGGTCGGCTTCCTCAACACCCTGGCCAAGGTGCCTCGGGTGCACCAGCGCAAGCTGCCGGTCGGCCTGGTGCTCAACCGCAGCAAACCCTGGACACAGACCGCCCAGCAGGCGGTCGAGATGTTCGCCGGCTGGCCGTACCCGCTGGTTGCGCAGCTGCGCGACACCCAGGCCTATGTGGTCCTGGCCGGCCTGGGCCGCAGCCTGTTCGACTACAAGTCCGCGCAGGTGCGCGAACACCAGCAGGATTGGGAGCCGCTGTTGAAGTGGCTCAAGGCCTGACCCGAGGATGCCCATGCGCGAACTGATCCTGCTGCGCCACGCCCACGCCGAGCCCGCCGACACCGGCCAGGCCGATTTCGACCGACCGCTTTCGCCACATGGATTGGCCGAGGCCGAGGCGGCCGGTCGCTGGCTCAACGAACAGCGGCTGGTCCCCGACCGGGTGCTGTGCTCGCCGGCCAGGCGCGCCCGCGAAACCCTCGAGGCCGTGCTGGGCCTCACCGGCTATATCGAGCAACGGCTCGAAGAGCGCATCTACGAAGCCACGCCAGGCACCCTGGCCACGCTGGTGGATGAGCACCGCGAATGCGAACGCCTGCTGTTGGTCGGCCATAACCCCGGCCTGGAACGATTGGCCGCGCTGATGCACAGCGGCCAGACGGGCGACTACCGGGGCATGCCCACCGCCTCGATCGCCCTGCTTGCCCTGCCGCTGGAGACCGCGATCGAACCGGGCATTGCCCGGTTGACTGCATTCTGGTGGCCTTGAACCGCGCCGGCGCGGCGTGCCTGGGGCTGGCGCTGCTCTGGGCGCTGCCCGCGCCCGCGCGCGCTCAATCTCCGGCCCCGGCGCCGGCCCCAGCGCCGGCAGTGGCCGCGGGTGAACAACACTTCCTGCTCGATACGGCGCGTTCGCGCTGTGGCTTCGAGATCCGCACCCGCTTCGGGCAGAAGATCGAAGGCTGGTTCCCCAAATTCGAGGGCGAGGTAGTGCGGCTGGCCGATGGTCGGCACCGGGTGCGCCTGCGCATGGATGCGCGCCAGGTCGAAATCCCGGACAAGCCCCGTTACACGAGCTGGATGCGCGGCGAAGATTTTTTCGACGTGGAGCGCCACCCGGTGGTGGAATTCGATTCCCAGCCGTATTCGCAGGAGGTCACCCTGCACGGCGGCGACATCATCGGCGACCTGAGCATCCGCGGCATCACCCACACCGAGACACTCACGGTGATGCCGGCCGACTGTCCGCGGGCAGGCTATGATTGCGATGTGATAAGTCGCGGTACGGTCCTGCGCGGACGCTATGGGATGGACAGTTGGCAGGTGGCCCTGGGCGACAGGGTTACCTTCATCCTGCGTGCGCGCCTGCAGGAGGCGCCGCGGCCGTGAATTGGTTGAGGTGCCTGCTGCTGGCCACGGTAACGCTGGCCAGCGGATGCTCAGGGCTGTCCGCCAACCAGCGGGGCCAGGCTGCGGCCATCGCCGCGGCAGCGCGCCAGACCCACGTGGATTGCGATCGCGCCGACCGTTGCGCGCAGCCCTCGCCGTTGCGCGCGCTGGGCGGCAAGGCCATGGCCGAGTCCACGCCCGATGCACCGCGCCATTACGCGACCATCCTGGACCATGGCGAGGAAGCCCTGGTGGCGCGCTTGAACCTGATCCATAGCGCCACGCGCAGCATCGACCTGCAGACCTACATCTTCGACAAGGACGACAGCGCGCGGCTGGTGATGGACGCCTTGCTCGATGCCTCGCGACGCGGCGTGCAGGTGCGGCTGTTGATCGACCAGCTCTCGGCGATTTCAGACCTGCAGATCCTGGGTGCCTTGTCCGGGGCCCACGAGAACTTCTCGCTGCGCATCTACAACCCAACCTTCGGCAAGGCCAAGCTCAATTACTTCGACTACGCCGGCAGTGTGTTGTGTTGCTTTCGTCGCTTCAACCAGCGCATGCACAACAAGCTGTTGGTGATCGACGACGTGATCGGCGTGGTGGGCGGGCGCAACTACCAGGACGACTATTACGACTGGGATGCCGAGTACAACTTCCGCGACCGCGATGTGATCGTCGCCGGGCCGGAGGCACGCAAGATGGCGGTCAATTTCGATGCCTTCTGGCGCGCCCAGCGCAGCGTGCCTGCCGAACGACTCAACGACGTCGGCCGCACCCTGCTGCGCGAAGGGGTGCCGACGATGCCGCCCGCGGCGCGACTTCGTCCCGAGCGCATCGAGCGGGTCGAGCGCGAAGCCGCCGATGAGGCGTTCGTCCGCAGCCGTTTCGTCGATACGGCCGTGCCGGTGGGCGAGGTGCTCTACGTGGCGGACCTGCCCCAGAAGCACCGCAAATCCCATCCGGAGCAGGCCGTCTCCACCGCCCCGGAACTGGATGGCCTGATTGGCGGTGCCCAGCAGGAAGTGCTGCTGCAGACGCCGTACCTGGTGTTGTCCGAGCCGGCGCAGCAGATCTTCCGCGACCTGCGCCAGCATCCACGGCCGCCGCGCGTGGTGGTGGCCACCAACAGTCTCGCGGCGACCGACAACCCGATCGTCTATGCCCTGTCGTACAAGTACAAGCGACGCAATGTCCGCGAACTGGGTTTCAACATCTACGAGTACAAGCCATTTCCGCTGGACGCGCCGGTCGACTACGAAAACCTGGTGCACGATCCGCTGGCCGACAGTGGCCGCGAGAACCGTGTCGTGGGTGGCAGCGCGATCGGCAATGCCGTGCGTGGAAGCCAGGGCGGGCAGGGCCAGGGCAGGCAGGGCGATGCCAGCGCCCTCCAGGCCGCATCCGACGAAGGCGAAGATGCAACGCGCCAATACGGAAGTGAGGTGGATCGGCGGGTGCAGCGCACCGAGACGCGTCCTTCGTTCCTCAGCACCCACCCGGCCAGCAAACCCCTGCCGTTGACCCGTACCGGCGCGCGCATGGGGCTGCATGCCAAGTCGTTGGTCGTCGATCGCCGCGTGGGCGTGATCGGCACGCACAACTTCGACCCGCGCAGCGAGAACTACAACACCGAAGGCGCGGTGGTCATCGAAGACCCCGCCTTTGCGCAAGCATTGGCCGCCAGCATCGAGCGCGACATTTCGCCGGACAATTCCTGGGCCGTGGCGCCGCGGGAAAAGCCGCCGGTGTTTTCCGGCCTCAACTACAGCTTTGGCAAGGTGTTCGAGAAGTTGCCGATCCTGGATTTCTGGCCATGGCGATATGCCACCAACTACGCTTTCAAGCCTGGACCGGACTGCCCTTTCCCGGTCAAGCGGCAGGATCCGCAATTCCTGCATTGCTACGAACCGGTCGGCGATTTCCCCGAGGTCAACGTCGGTCCGAAGTGGCTGCTGGTCCGCATGCTCACCGCTTTCGGCGCCGGCCTGGTGCCGATCCTCTGAACCTCCAACGCCTGCCAGGAGCTGTCCCATGGCCTTCCGCGAACCGGTCTCCCTCGAGGCGCTCAACGCGCTGAGCCGCGGCAACCTGCTCGAGCACCTCGGCATCGTCTTCACCGCCGCCGGCGAAGACTGGCTGAGCGCGACCATGCCGGTCGACGTGCGCACCCGCCAGCCCTACGGACTGCTGCACGGCGGCGCCTCGGTGGTGCTGGCCGAGACGCTGGGCAGCAGCGCCGGAAATCTGTGCGTGGATCCGGCCACGCACCTGTGCGTTGGCGTGGAAATCAACGCCAACCACTTGCGCGCGGTGACCCAGGGAGAGGTGACCGGCACGGCCCGCGCGCTGCACGTGGGGCGCAGTCTCCAGGTCTGGGAGATCGACATCGTGGACGGCACGGGCCGGCGCGTGTGTGTGTCGCGACTGACCCTGGCGGTGGTGCCGCGGCAGCAACCCTGAGCGGCCAGCCCTCGGCGTTGGCCGGCGCCCCTGCTCCCACTGGAACAGCGTCGCCCATCGGTGTGACTGCATCGGGTCGCCGCTGCTGCCACAATGGGCGCGTTCCTTCCCCACGGCTTTCCGGTACCTTCCCCGAATGAGCGAGTCTTCCCTGCCCGCCACGCGCGACGCTGGCGGCACGCTGCGTTGGTTGCGTTTCCTGTACCGCCTGCCGCTGCTGTTGCTGCACGTGCTGATCGGATTGCCGCTGACGATGGCCTGCATCGTGGTACCGGTCCTGGCGCCCATCCCCGTGGGACGGGGGGGCGATACGCTGGAGCAGGTGATGATCCGCTGGTGGCAGGGCACGCTGATGCGCATCTTCGGCTTTCGCCTGCGCCGCTTCGGCACGCCGCTGACGGGCGCGACGCTGTTCGTCGCCAACCACGTGTGCTGGGTCGATATCTCCGTGCTGCACAGCCAGCGCGTGATGGGCTTCGTGGCCAAGCGGGAGATTGCCGGCTGGCCGGTGGTCGGCTGGATGGCGGCGCGGGGCCAGACCATTTTCCACCAGCGCGGCAGCACCGAATCGCTGGGCGGCGTACTGCAAGTCATGGTCGAGCGGCTGCGCGCCGGCCGCTCGGTGGGCGTGTTCCCCGAAGGCCGCACCCGCGGCGGCGAGGAAATCGGGCCCTTCCATGCGCGCATCTTCCAGGCGGCCGTCGACGCGCAGGTGCCGGTGCAGCCGGTGGCCTTGCGCTATGGCGTGCGCGGCAACGCCCAGACCGTGGTCGCCTTCGGTCCGCGCGAGGGCTTTTTCGCCAATTTCCTGCGCCTGCTGGGGGAGCCTGCGCGGGTGGCCGAGGTGCATTTCCTGGCGCCGATCGTGGTGCAGGACGTGGAGGGCCGGCGACGTATCGCCGAGACCTCGCGCTCGCGCATCATCGAGGCGATGGAGTCCTGAGTCGCGATGCTGATGTTCGGATCCGCCGCTAACCGAGTGCGCGTGGCGAGACCGCCGGGGGCGGCGGCCGTGCTGAGCGCCGAGGATTACCAGCCACCGCGATGGCTGCGCAATCCTCACGTGCAATCGGTGCTGGCCTCGGTGGGCATGCGCCAGCGCCGCGGCTTGCAGATGATGGCCGCCAGCGGGGCTTCCAGCACCAGCCACATCCTGGATGGCGGTGACGGCGTGCGCCTGCAAGGCTGGCTGGACGTACCGCGCGGTGCGGAACCCTGCGCCACGGTGCTGTTGCTGCATGGCTGGGAAGGCAGCGCCGATTCCAGCTACATGCGCATGACCGCCGCACGCCTGCTGGCGTTGGGCTACCAGGTGTTCCGGCTCAATTTCCGCGATCACGGCGGCACCCACCACCTCAATGCGGACCTGTTCCACTCCGATCGCATCGACGAGGTCGTCAATGCGACGGCCGACCTGTGGCGACGCTTTCCCTCGGCACGCCTGCTGGCGGCGGGCTATTCGCTGGGCGGCAACTTTGCCCTGCGCCTGGCCTTGCGTGCACCGGCCGCCGGCGTGCCGCTGGAACGGGTGGCCGCGGTGTGTCCGCTGCTCGATCCGTCCGCGACGATGGACAGCATCGCCAGCGGTCCGCAGATATATGACTGGTATTTCCGACGCAAGTGGCGCGAATCGCTGTTGCGCAAACGCGCGCTGTTTCCCGAGCAGCATCACTACGACGACGACACGCTGGCCCTGGACATGCGCGGGCTGATGGCCTGGCTGGCCGAACGGCACACCCGCCATGCCAGCCTGGAGGAGTACTTCAACAGCTACTCCATTGCCGACGATCGCCTGGCCGCGCTGCAGCTGCCCGCCGACATCCTGATGGCCCAGGACGATCCAGTGATCCCCTATGCCGACTTCGAACGTTGGCAGTTGCCGGCGACGGCGCAATTGGAGATCGCCCATTGGGGCGGGCACTGCGGGTTCCTGGAAAACGCGCGTGGCGACGGTTTCGCCGAGCGCTGGATCGCCTCCCGGCTGGGTCCGGCGGGCTGAAGCCGGCGCTTGCGCGGGGGCCGCTACAATAGCGGTTTGCCCTCCCCACGCCGGACGCCATGCAAGACCAGATCATCCAAGCCCTGCGCCGTAACGCCGCCGCCGAAGCGGTCGCCCTTGGCCGCGACTGGGTCGCCACCGATGCCGGTTCCGCCCAGGCCCACCGTTGGCTCGGCGTGGCCCTGCAACAGCAAGGCGACATCGACGAGGCCATGGCCAGCCTCCGCCAGGCCATTGCCCTGGCGCCCGAAGACGCCGACCTGCATCTGTTGCAGGCTGGGCTGCTGCTGGCCGCGCGCGACCTCGTCGGTGCCGGCGCCGTCCTGGCGCGTACCACTGCATTGGACCCCAACCAGCTGGCTGCCTATCTCATGCAGGCGCACCTGGCCATTGCCCGTGGCGACCTGGATGAGGCCGAACGCCTGGGCCGGCTGGCCAGCCGGGTATCGCCGGAGCATCCGCAACTGGGGATCATCGATGGCGTGGTGGCGCTGCGCCGCGGTGACGCCGACCGTGCGCTGGCCCTGCTGAGTACGGCGGCCCAGCAGCTGCCGGACGATCCCCGGCTGCTGTTCGCCTTGGGATTCGCCTATATGCAGAAGGAACATTTCGCCTTCGCCGAGCGCGCCTTCGAGCGCGTGGCCGTGCTCAATCCGCCAGGCACCACCGTGCGCGCGCTCATCGCCCAGCTGAAGCAGCGCCAGGGACGCGTCGAGGAAGCGGCCGAGGCGCTCAGGGCCGTCATCGCCGAGCCGGAAGGCGACACCCCGGCCATTCGCCGCCTGGCGGGAGAGTTTGAATTGCAGGCGGGGCGTCCGGCCGAGGCCATCGAGCATCTGACCGCGGCGCTGGCGGCCTGGCCGGGCAACCGCCGGGTCCTGCAGGGGCTGTTGATGGGCTGGCGCCAACTCGGCGCCGACGAACTGGCCCGCACCACCCTCGATGCCGCCCTGGAGCGCGATCCGCGGCTGGGTGACCTGTGGGCCGCGCGCCTGGCGTTGTCGGCGGTGGGCAGCGAAGAAGCGGTGGACGTCACCGAGCGTTGGCTCCTAGCCATGCCCGAGCACTTGCCCGCGCTGGAAACGTTGATGCGCCTGCACGACCTGCGGGGCGAGGGCGATGAGGCCGAAATGGTGGCCCGCCAGATCGTGGCCATCGAGCCGGGCCGCTTCAGCGGCGAGGAACGCATCGTCGAGGCGCTGCTGCAGCGCGATCCGCCGGCTGCCATTGCCTGCGTCCAATCGTTGATGGAGGGCATGGCGCCGCAGGATCGCACCACGATGCGTCCGTGGCTGGGCTCGGTGCAGGATCGCGCCGGGCAACCGGCCGCTGCCTTGGCCACCTGGTTGGAATTCCATCGCGAGCAGGCGCAGCACCGCCTGCCGCTGCCGCCGCACGGCAAGCCGCAGCCCGAGCAATGGCCGCCGCTCGCACCGGTCGCTGCCGACAATGGCGCGCGGCCGCTGCTGCTGTGGGGAGCGCCGGGTTCCTGCGTGGAACTGCTGGCCCCGCTGCTCCAGTCGGTCAGCCCCGTATTGCGTGCCGACCGTTATGGCATTCGCCCGCCGGCCGACGCTTTGCAGAACTACCGCACCGTCAAGTCACTCGCCGAAGGGCGGTTCGACGCCACCCAGCTGGTGGCCGGCTGGAGGGCCGCACTGCCGCAACGCGGGATCGCCGACGGCAATGTCATCGACTGGTTGTTGTGGTGGGACAACAGTGTGCTGCTGGCGCTGCGCCCGCATCTGCCCGAGGGCCGCCTGGCCATCGCGCTGCGCGACCCGCGCGACATGCTGCTGGACTGGATCGCCCATGGCGCGCCCCTGCCGCTGGCGTTGGACTCGCCCCTGGCCGGTGCGCAATGGCTGGCCGAAAGCCTGTCCCAGATAGCCACGCTGCACGAACAGGACCTGTACCCCCACAAGCTGCTTCGGCTGGATGGACGCGAGTCCGATCCGCGCGCCTTGTCCGAAGTGCTGACCGAGGCGTTCGGCGTGCCGTTCGCCACGCTGCCGGCCACGGCGCCAGCGCGTTTGCCCGGCGGGCGCTGGCGCGCCTACCGCGACGAGCTCGGCCAGGAATTCGATCTGTTGTCGGCGGTCGCTGTGCGCTTGGGTTACTCCGCCGAATGATCCGCCTGTTGTTCGACCGAGGAGCCTGCGCATGCGCCTGACCACCACCAGCTTCAACCCCGGCCAACCCATGCCCGGCGAATTCGCGATGGGCCTGCCCGAAGGTTTCGGCGGCAATCGCAATCCGCAGCTGGCCTGGCAGGACGTGCCCGCCGGCACGTTGTCATTCGCGCTGCTGTGCATCGATCCGGACGCGCCGACCGTGCCCGAACTGGTCGGCCGCCAGGACGTGGAAATTCCGCTGGACCAGCCACGCACCGAATTCGTGCATTGGGTCATGGCCGACATCGGCGCCGACACCCGCGAGATCGCAGCCGGCAGCGGCAGCGATGGCGTGACCGCCGGCGGCAAGCAACAGCCTCCGGGCCCGGCGGGCGCACGCCAGGGGTTGAACAGCTACACCCAATGGTTTGCGGGCGACTCGCAGATGGGCGGCGACTACCGTGGCTACGACGGCCCGTATCCGCCGTTCAACGACCAGCGCGTGCACCGCTACTTCTTCCGGTTGTTCGCCTTGGACGTGGCGTCGCTGGCACTGCCGGAGCCCTTCGCCGCCAGCGATGTGCTGCGCGCGATGCAGGGCCACGTGCTGGCCGAAGCCGTCGTGCAAGGCACCTACACGCTCAATCCCAAGCTGCGCGGCTGATCTGCGCTGGGGATGTGCCGGCCAGGCCTCGCCCGGCCGGCACCTCGTCGCGATTCAGCGCTCCTGAGCCGACTCGACCACCAGATCCAGTACATACGCAGTGGCCGATCCATCGGCCGGCGGGTGGGGGATCGTGTAGCGCTTGACCCGCAACACATTGCGCACGCCTTGCAGGTGCGTATAGCCC
>DASWQJ010000227.1:0-16353 GCA_036403795.1 Stenotrophomonas sp. | reverse complement strand
GCCATCGTGCTGCCCGTCGGTGCTGATGAGCTTGCGTGCGTATTCCAGCGTGCCGTCGCCATCGTGGTCCTCGGTGGCGTATTCGGTCTGGGCATCGTGATAGGTGCGCACCGACTGGATGGTGGCCAGTTCGTTGCGGCCGATCAGGCGTACGCGCATCTCGGCGATGCCGGCCTGGGTGTCGAAACGCCAACCGCCGTCCCGCTGCTGCAAGGGCACGGGGAAGGTCCAGCCGGCCTCGCCCACGCTGATCACGGCTTGCCCATCGTCGCGTTTCTCGATGCGGTGTTGCTTGCGGTACTCGGACAGGAAGGTCTCCACGTCCTGCCGGTCGATATCGGCGGGTACGTAGGATTTCCAGTCCGTGCCGAACAAGGCCGCGAGCTTGGCGTCGTCGACGCGGGTAGTGCCCAGCGCGGCGACCAGTGCATCGGCGGCGGCCTCCGGGTTGGGGAACGCCGGTGCCGCGCCGGCGGCGAGGGGGGCGATCAGCAGGGCCAGCGGCAGCAGCAACGCGGAAAGTGCTTTCATTGGGGTTCCTCCCGATTTCAGCGATGACGGCCGCCGCCGCCCTGGCGCCGGGGCGCGCTGGCAGTGCGGTTCACCGGGTGGCCCGCGGGGCGTGCGTTGGCCGGTCGTTGTGCGGCGGCATGGCTGGTCGCGCCACGTTGTGCCTGGGCGCGCGATTGCGCCGGTTGCCGCACCCCGCTCATCGCACTGTTGTTGCTGCGCTGGGTGTGTTGCGCCTGCGTGCGTGCCGCGGCGCGCGCCTGGTCGTTGTGCTGCACTTGTCGGTGCGGCTGCTGCTGGGCGCGTTGCGCGGCGCCAGGCGGGCGCTGCGCGGCATTGGCGGCGCGCTCGCGGGCCTGGGGATGGGCCTGCGCCGCGGCGGCGGCACGCTCGCGCGTGGCCTCCGGATGCGCGCGAGCGCGATCGCCCGCGGCGTGTGCGGGGTCGCGTCCGGCGGCGCCGGCCCGGCTGTCGCGATCGGCCAGGCGTTCGCCGGCGTGCTCGCGGGCGGCGGCATCGCGGTCGGGCATGCGCTTGCCGGCGGCCTGCGCGCGTTCCCGTGCTTGCTGGTTGTTGCGTGCGGGCGGCTCCAGGCCGTGTTGGCCCATCTTCTCGCGCGCCTGCTCGCGTGCCTGCGCTCGCTGCGGATCGTCGCCGCGGAACGCGTCGCGGCTGCGCGCGCCGTCCAGCTGGTGGCCGTAGTCGGCGCGATGCGCCTGGTCCCGGTAGGGGACGCCATCGCGGTGCGCAGGGTTGTGCTCCCAGCGGTTCTGGTTGACGTCGAGCCGGCGGTTGACGTTGATGTTGTTGTAGCGATTGATGTCGATATCGACATCGTTGTGGCCCCAGTCGAAGTCGCCCCACAGCGAGTTGGTGATCGCCAGTCCGGCGCCGAACATCAGCCCGCTGACCAGCGCAGTTCCCGCGGGGTAGTAGCTGGCCGGTGGCGGGTAGTACGCCGGCGGGTAGGCCGGGTAGGCCCAGGCGCCGTACACGGTGGTGGGGTTGTAGCTGGGCACGTAGACCACTTGCGGGTTGGACGGCTGGATCACGATGACCGTCTCGCTGGCCTCGTCGCCTGTCGCCAGGGGCGCGGTGCCGGCGGTGCCGGAGGCCGCCGACGCCGCGGCCGGTTGGCTGCTGACCTGCTGGTATTGGTTGGATGCAAGGTTGCCGGCGGTCTGCGCCTGGCGACGCAGGCGTTGCACCGCATCCATCACCTCGTCTGGCTGGGCCAGGAAGGCATCTCCCAGCCGCTGTACCCAGGCCGGGTCTTGCCCGAGCACGGCCAGCGCCTGCGGAAAGGCGACCAGCGATTGCACGCTGGGATCCCAGGGTTCGTTGGCCACTTGCTGGACGGCTTCATCGCCCTTGGCCTGCGCGTGGGCCCTGGACCAGGTCGCGGCATCGGCCACGTCGCCAGGATAAGTGGCTGCCATCAGGACCTGGGCGAGCAGGGGGTCGGGATAGAGCGCAATGGGAGCGACCATCTGGTCCAACTCCTGCTCGGAAAACACCGACTCCTTGCGGGGCGCCGGCGCGGGGGCGGGCATTGCGGCAGCGGGGGCCGCAGCCGGCGCCGCGGCGGTGGATGCCGTGGCGGGGGCGGACGGCGCGTCGGCCGTGCCGGCCTCGCGCGAACAGCCGGCCAGCAACGCCAGGCACGTCGCGGCCAGGATCGAGATACGCATGGCAGCTCCCATCACGAGTTCGGGGCCTTGCCGGTCTCTCAAACCCCAACAGCCCTGCAAGAGCCCAGCGGTCGGTGCGATTGTCGAGCCGTGCGGGGTTAGACAGATGTGAACGTGTCAGGCGGATGACGCGGTGGCCTGTCCGCTGGACCGGCAAAGCGGCGTTGTCCCTGGCAGGTGCCGAGCGACAGGAAGCGCGACGATGGCGATCACGATGGCGATGACTTGGGTGGAGACTGCTTCCCGTCGCGGGCAGCGATCCTCACGCGGCAAGTGCCGGTCCGGCTGAGCGGACCATGGCCTACAACGAACTCGAATTGCGCATCAGCTGGAGCGATCCGGGCAAATACGTCATTGCCGGCCGCTACATCGATCCCGAACAGGATCGGGAAACCGAGCTGATCGACCATGAAGCCATCGAGATCGATCACGCCGTGCTGAATGCGGCGGCGATCGACCCCGAGCGTTATGGCGCAGAACTGACCCGGATGGTGTTCGGCAAGCAGGGCGATCCCCTGTTCGAAGCCTGGCGCCGTGCGCGCGATGCGGCCGCCACGCGCGAAGGCCTGCGCGTGCGGTTGCACATCCAGAAGGGCGCCCCGGAGTTGCATGCGCTGCGCTGGGAGTTGTTGCAGGAGCCGGGCAAGACCACGCCGCTGCTGTGGAACCCGCAGGTGTGGTTTTCCCGCTTCCTCAGCTCCGATGACCTGCGCCTGCGGCCGTTGCAGGATCCCGATCGCGTGCAGGTGTTGGTGGTGGTGGCCAACCCCACGGACCTGGAGACGGTGTGGCAGCAGCCGGCCATCGATCCGGAAGCGGAGTACCAACGGGCCGTGGAAGCGGTCACGCCCCGGCTGGGCCCGGGCAATCGCGTGATCACCGCACGCCGCTTCGAGGGCCGCGTGTCGATCTACCACCTGGTGTCTTCGCTGCGCGATGACTACGCCGAAGTGCTGTACCTGGTCTGCCACGGCACGATCACCCCGGACGGCGCGCCGCGCCTGTTGCTGGAAGGCGAGAATGGCGAGGGCGAAATCGTGGCGGGAGAGGAGCTGGTCGAGCGGCTGGTCGCCTCCGGCAAGCATCCGCGTTTGATCGTGCTGGCCTCGTGCAAGAGTGCTGGTGGCCAAGGGGCGCCGGGCCTGGTCGCGCTGGCGCCGCGACTGGCGCAGGCCGGCGTGCCGCACGTGCTGGCGATGCAAGGCAACGTGTCGGTCGAGTCGGTGAAGCGTTTCATGCCGCGCTTCTTCGCCGGGCTCACCAGCCATGGGCAGATCGATCGGGCGGTGGCCGAGGCGCGCGGCGACATCGCCGGCGATCCGGACTGGTGGATGCCGGCGTTGTACACCCACGCCAAGCAAGGGCTGGTGTGGCCGCCAAGGAGCCAGGACGTCCAGAGTTTCAAGAAGTGGAACTCGGTGGTGTCGAGCCTGCAGAACGAGGTGTGCTTGCCGGTGCTGGGATCGGGCCTGGTCGAGTCGGTGATCGGATCGACGCGTGACATTGCCCGGGCGTGGGCCGAGCGCTACGAGATTCCGCAGGCAGGCGAGCGCGATGACCTGGCGCAGGTGGCGCAGCATCTGGCCTACCAGAACGATCCGATCTTCGTACAGGACTCGATCCGCGCCTACTTCGTACGCTATCTGCGCAAACAGTTTGCCGACCAGTTGACGCCCGAGCTGCTGGGCGCGCGCATCGAGAAGGGCCTGGTCGATGAAATGGTGTCGCACATCGGCAAGGGCATGCGCGATTCCAATCCGAACGAGGTCCACACCCTGCTGGCGCGCATGCCGGTGCCGATCTACATCAATGCCAATCGCGACAATCTGCTGTTCGATGCGTTGGTGGCGCAGGGCAAACAGCCGCGGTTCCATATCTGCGCGTGGGAAAGCGAAGGCCAGCCGGGGCCCCAGCTCGATCCCAACTACGTGCCCACGGTGGCCAATCCGCTGGTGTTCCACGTGTTCGGCAACTTCAAGGTGCCCGATCGCCTGGTCATCACCGAGGACGATTATTTCGAGTTCCTGATGGGGGTGACCCGCAATGAGACCCGCGAGGCCGCCCGCATTCCACCCGTGGTATCGGCGGCGATCGCCAACAGCGGCTGGTTGATGCTGGGATTCCAGGTGCAGGACTGGGATTTCCGCGTGGTGTTGAGCAGCGTGCTGCGACAGCCAGGGCGGCGCATGGGCCTGGGTCGGCGCACCAGCGTGGCCATCCAGATGGATCTGACCGACGCGCGCGGCGCGTTCGACCGCACTTGCGATTACCTGGTGCGCTACTTCTCCGAGCAGAAGGAAGTGACTTTGTTCTGGAGCTCGCCGGAGGCCTTCGTCAGCGAGCTGGTGGCGCGTTTCGAACAGACGATCCGCGCCGACAGTGGCGTGGCGGTGCCATGAACAGCGTGGCCGACGACGCCGGGGCGAAAGCAACGGCGACAAGCCCATCGCCGCCGCCGGACAATCCGTTCGTCGGGCCGCAGCCGTTGGACACCGGCCAGCCGCTGCATGGCCGGCGGCGCGAGACCGAGGAGCTGTCGAACCTGATCGTGGGCAAGCGGATCGTGTTGCTGTTTTCGCCGTCGGGTGCCGGCAAGACTTCGCTGATCCGGGCGGGCCTGTTCTCCAAGTTGCAGCGCAGCTACGACATGCAGGCGTTGCCGATCGTGAGGTTGGGCTATCGCGATCCCGATTACCTGGACGACCGTTCGATCAACCGGTACCGGCTGGCGACGCTGTGCGCCTTGGAGGCCCTGCAGCCTGAGCCGTCGCGGCGGTCGGCGCGCGAGCTGCGCGACTATTCGTTGCGCCGATACGTCGAAGAGCGGGTGCTGGGCGTCCTGGAGCGGGACGCAGAGGGGCGGCCCAAGTGCCCGTTGCTGGTGTTGGATCAGCTTGAGGAGTTGTTCTTCGACCCGTTGGATGTTGATCGCAAGCAGGAATTCATGGCCGAGCTGGGCGAGCTGCTGGCCGATCAGGCGTCGGGGAAGAATGCCGAGGTCGACGGCACGATCTGGGCCTTGTTTGCGATCCGCGAGGACCGCCTGGCCGAATTGCAGCCTTATCTGGGCCTGGTGCCGACCGCGCTGTCGTTCCGCTATCGCCTGGATGCGTTGGGCGTGGAGGCGGCCGGCGAGGTGATCCGCGAGACCGGGCGGGAATGGATCGCCAGCGATGTACCCGCGTTGCTGGTGGAAGACCTGTGTACCGTGTCGGTACGCGGTGTGGACGGCAAGGAGCGACTGGAGCCCGGGCCGACGATCGAGCCGGTCCATCTGCAGATCGTCTGCAACGATCTTTGGCACCGGGTCGTGGCGGGGCAGGGCCGCCCCATTGTCCGCGACGACCTGGCCCTGCAGCACCACAGCGGGGTGAATCGTGCGCTGGGCGACTTCTACGATCGCGTGGTCGGCGAGGCAGTGACGGACACGCAGGTGCCCGAACGGGTGTTGCGCGACTGGATAGAAACCGAGCTCATTTCGCCCTCGGGCGTGCGGACACCCAGTCTTCCCGAGCCCTCCACGTTCCACGACGAGCGGGTGATCCGGCGCCTGGTGGATGCGCATCTGCTGCGCCTGGAAAAACGCGCCGGTCGCGACTGGGTGGAGTTGCCGCACGACCGCCTCGTCACGCCCATTCGCGAGGCCAACACCGCGTGGTCCCTGCAGCACCTCAAACCTTTCCAGATGCGGGCCAAGCGGTGGCAGGGCGCCGAAGGCACCAGTACCCGCCAGTCGTTGCTGTTGTCCGAGCAGGAGCTTGATGACGCGCAGCGCTACCTGCAGGAGCCCTCGCATATGGCGACCGCGAGCGAGCAGGAGTTCCTCGAGGCCTCGGCGCAGGACGTCAAGCGGATCCAGGCTGAGCGCCGCAACCGACGGCGCATCCGGCTGGTGCTGTGGAGTTCCGCCGTGGCGGTAGTGGGCCTGCTGGCCGCATGGATCTTCAACGAACGACAGGAAGCGGCCCAGGCGGACCGACGCACTGCGGTCTATCGGGAGATCGGCAAGGCGAGGGAGACTGCGTCGCCGGGCGCGGCCCTGGCCCAGCTGCTGGACCTGCGCGACGACGTGGCCCGGGTCGACGACGACGGCGTGTTGTCGCGAAACCTCGACAACGGCATGCGCCAGGTGCTGATGCGTACGCCGGCCGCGCTCAAGCGCGAACTGCAGCCGCGCCAGCACGTGGTCGGATCGCTGGCCTTTTCCGAGGACGGCCTGCGCCTGTTCGCCGGCTCGTGGGATGGCCGGATCTCCGTACAGGACGTCGACAATCCGGACATCACCCCGTTTGTCACCCCCGACCTGCAATCGTTGACCTACAAGGTGCTGGTGCACGGCGCCAACGGCCTGGTGGTGTCCACGCATTGGGGCGGCCGCGTGCGGTTGTGGCGATGGGACGGCAAGGCGCTGCAACGGCTGGGCACGTTCGTGCTGCCGCGGGAGGGCGCTGCCAAGATTCCCGCCGCGGCGCTCAGCGACGACGGACGCTGGCTGGCGCTGGGGGGCTGGGACAAGCGGGTGGATGTGTGGGATATCGGTGATCCGGCGACGCCCCGGCAAGCTGCTTCGTTCGGCATGGGCAACACGGTGATCCAGAGCGTTGCGTTCATACCCGGCATCGACGGGACAGGACACCAGCGCCTGGCCACCACCGATTACGACGGTGAAGTGCGGCTATGGTCGATCGGCCCGGGCATGCCCGAACAGCCGACGCCGGTGCGCACGTTCGCCATCGGCGACCACGCCAACCCCATCGGCATTTCTGCCTCGGCCGCCGCGCCCGATGGTCATTATCTGGTGGCCGGCGATACCGATGGGGGCGTGCATGTGTGGGACCTGCAAGCGCCCGATGCCAAGGGCGTGCGGCTGGTGCGGGCCAGTCATCACGGCAGCGCCCAGGACACCTTGGTCAAGGACATTGCCTTTGCGGCGGACGCCCGGTCGTTCGTGACCGTGGGGCTGGATGGTTATCTGGTGCAGTGGACCTTCCCGGACGCTCCGCGGGACATGGAGGACCTGGGCAGGCGAACTGAGGCACGCCGATTCAAGATGGGCGAGCGGCTCTACAGCGTGGCGTATCGCCCGCACGCACAGAGCGAGGTGGCGATCGGCGGCACCCGCTCGATCCAACTACTCAATTTGGCTCGTGGTCCTGGCCCGGCCTTGGCGAGCCCCTTGCCGGCGTCCAATGGGTTGCAGCGGTGGCACGCGTTGTCGATGGACGCAAACGGCACCCGCATCGCCGCGCGCGCGGGCGGCCCGATCCGGCTATGGCAAAACACCGGCAACGGGCTGCGCGCGATGTCGAGTTGGACACTGCAGCCGGGCCAGGCCCATGCCTTCGCGCTGACGCCGGATGGGCAACGCCTGGTGACCGTCGATTGTCGCGGTCGGCCGACCGACTGGCAGTTGCGGGCCGGGGCCGCACCGCAGCGCGCCGGGCCGGCCGACGACGGACCAGCCAGCTGCGAAAACCGCAGTGCGGGGGTGTTGGCCTTCAGTGCCGACGGCCAATGGCTGGCCACGAGCGATGCGCACATCCTGCGGCTGTGGACACGGGCGGACCGCGACGCGGCTGGCTGGCGGGAAGTGGCGACCAGATCGCTCTGGCGAGCTGCGGGCGGCGACGGCGAGCGGCCGACCGGCGATGCCATCTCGACGATCGCCTTTACGGCAAAGAACGACTACTTGGCCGTGGGGTCGGGCTCGGGGCAGGTCACGTTGTGGTCCCTGGCGCGCCTGTCGAGCCGCCAGGAAGCGCCCGCCGCCTCGGTGGACATCGGCATGCGGGTGAGCGCGCTCGCCTTCGATCCCAGCGGTACGCCGCTGCTGGCTGGCGGTGACGACGGCTTCGTGACCGAGTACAACGTGCCCGCGCTGACGCGCAAACATGTCACCGCGCGTCATGAGCGCTCGATCATGGGGGTGGCGGTCGCGCCGGCGCGGCAGGGCGGCGCCAGCTGGGTATCGGCCGATGCCGATGGCTACATCGTGGAGTGGATGCCGCGACCGGATAAACCTGGCCTCACCCAAGCGGTGGAACTGAAGCAGCGGGGCAGTGCGCCGATCGAGGCGATCGCGCTCAGCCACGATGGCAACTTGCTGGTGACGGCCGGTGAGAACCTGATGGCCTGGAACCTGACGCGCGACAAGATGCTGGATACCGCCAAGCTCTATGCCGACCGCCGCTACGTGGCCGAAAAGGCCAAGCCATGAACACGCCCGCCGCAGGGCCCGTGGCCTTCAACGGCATTGATGCGGTCACCGGCCGGTATCTCCCCGCGCCGTCGGTCGCCGAGCTGTGTGGCGCGTTGAAGGGTGAGCCTGCCACGCCCGTTGCGCCGCTGCTGCTGGCCAAGCGCAACGCCGCAGCGGCGGCCATGGGCCTGCCGTTCGATGTGGACTCGCGCAAGCTCGACCAGTCCGGATGGGGTTTGCTGTTGGCGCACGGTGCCGGTGCCGCGGAGTTCGAAGCGCTGGCTGAGCTGCGGCTTCTGCGCGAGGGGCAGGCCGGTGCGCGCTACAAGGTGTTCCAGGCGGCATCGGGCTATCGCAACGGCGACTCGGTGGCCGAGTGGTTGGGTCGGCAGGGCGCGGAACAGGGGATGCCGCAGGTCGCCAAGGTGCCGTATTACCTGTTGATCGTGGGGAGCCCGCAGGACATTCCGTTCGACTTCCAATACGAGCTGGGCGTGAACTACGCCGTGGGCCGGATCCATTTCGACACGATCGAGGAGTACCGGCACTACGCGGCCAGCGTAGTGGCGGGCGAGGCGATCGCCGAGACCGTGCGACCCCGGCGCGCCTGTTTTTTCGGCGTCCGCAACGATGACGATCGTGCCACCGAGATGAGCAGCCAGATGCTGGTCGCCCCGCTGGCCGATGCATTACAGGCCAAGCATGCCGACTGGACCTTCGACCGCGTGCTGGCCGGCGATGCGACCAAGGCGGGCCTGGCGCAGTGCCTGTCCTTGTCGCCGTCGTTGCTGTTCACCGCCAGCCACGGCATGGCATTCCCGGAAGGCCACGCGCACCAGTTGGGCCACCAGGGCGCCTTGCTGTGCCAGGACTGGCAGGGGCCGCTGCGGCACCGTGGCGCGATCGATCCTGGCCTCTACTTTGCCGGTGAGGATGTGGCGGACGACGCGAATCTGTCGGGGTCGGTGGTGTTCCACTTCGCCTGCTATGGCGCGGGCACCCCGCAGCACGATGATTTTGCCGCGGCCGGCGCGCGCCCCCGGATTGCGCCGGCGCCGTTTCTTTCGCACTTGCCGCAGCGATTGCTCGGCAAGCCGGGGGGTGGCGCGCTCGCGGTGATTGGACATGTCGAGCGGGCCTGGTCGTACTCGTTCGCCTCGCCGGATTTTGGCGCGCAGACCGCCACCTTCGAGATGTGCCTGCATGCGTTGATGTCGGGGATCCGGATCGGCGCGGCGATGGATGCCTTCGCCATGCGGCATGCCGCGCTGGCAGTGAACCTCAATCGCGTGCTGGACAACCTTCGCCACGAGGCAAAGGTCGACGACTATCAGCTCGCGAGCCTGTGGACGGTGCACCACGACGCATGCAACTACGTGATCCTGGGTGATCCGGCCGCGCGGATCGTCGCCTGAGGGCAATCGCGATGTAATCCCGGTTATTCCATCTGATCGATTCGCCCGACGCATCACCCTTGCAGGAGCCGCCACCATGCCCATCGAAAGTATTCCCGGTACCGATCTGCGCTACTACCTGCTGTCGCTGGACGAGGACGGCGATGAGCGCAAGAACGACCCCGACGGATTGATGAGCCAGCGCATTGCCGAGGCGATCAGCAGTGGCGAGGTCACCGACGTCTTCCTGTTCATCCATGGATGGAAGGGCGACCTGCCCGCCGCGAGGCGACAATACGCCGCCTGGATGTCCGCGCTGATGGGGCAGGCGGGCGATCTTGCACGCGCCGATGCCCTGCGACCGGGCTTCACGCCGCTGCTGGTGGGGCTGCATTGGCCCAGCCTGCCGTTTGGTGAAGAGTCGATGGCTTCCGGCGTAGCGTTTGGCCTGGAGACCGGCGATGCGGCATTGGCGTCGGCCATCGACCGGGCCGCGCAGCAGGTCGCTGACTCACCCGCCGCGCGCGCGGCGCTGCGGATCATTTTCGAGGCCGCGCGGGACATCGAGTTCACGCCCACCTCGTTGCCTGACGAGGTGGCCGAGGCGTATCGCATCCTCAACGTGGAGTCCGGCCTGGGGGCCGACGACCGCGAAGCGGACCCTGCGGCCGACCGGCTGCCGTTCGATTCCCAGGCCGCCTATGCGCGCAGCAAATCCGACGCCGCCAGCTTTGGCGGCGGTGGCGGTGGCGCACGCAAGGCGCTGTTGTCGCCGTTGGTCCAATTGTCGTTCTGGAAGATGAAGGCCCGGGCCAAGCGCGTGGGCGAGAAGGGCGGGTTCGCACTGTTGTCGGCGTTGATGAGGGCGTCGAACCCGCAGGTACGATTTCACCTGATGGGGCACAGCTTCGGATGCGTGGCCGTGTCGGCATCGGCGTGTGGACCGGCGCAGGCAACGCTGCCGCGTCCAGTCAGCTCGGTGGTGCTGGTGCAGGGTGCGTTGTCGCTGTGGTCGTGCAGCGAGCGATTGCCGGACTCAAGCAAGCCCGGCTATTTTCGCCGGCTGGCCACGCCGGCAGTGGTGTCCGGGCCGATCGTCACCACGCGATCCCGCCACGATATGGCCGTGGGCTCGCTGTATCCGCTGGCGGCGGGCGTAGCGCGGCAGGTCGAGTTCGCGGTGGGCCAGTTGCCGACCTATGGTGGCGTGGGCACCTTCGGATTGCGTGGCGACGGCCTGGCGATCGAAGACCTCGACGTGCAGGAGGCGGACTTCCGTTACGACCTGGCGCCCGGCCGTATCTATAACGTGGACTGCAATCGGGTGATCTGCGAAGGCGGACCACCGTCCGGAGCGCACAGCGATATTGCGCGGCCGCAGGTGGCCCATCTGGTGTGGGCGGCGGCATTGGCATAGGGGCGGGGCGACCGAGGATCGCGGCGCAAGCCTGACGTGCGACCGCGATTCCATCATGAAGCGGGGCGAAGAAAGTGCCGGGCCAGGAGGCGACACGAATATCACCAGCGCCTTTGGGTATGATCCCGGCTCAGGTGCCGCGCAGGGAACGCCATGGGTTACTTGCAGTTGATCTGGAATGGCCTATGGCGCAAGCCGGTGCGCACCGGGCTGACCTTCGCGTCGATGACGATTGCGTTCTTGCTGTTTGGTTTGCTCAACGGCATCAACCAGGGGCTGGACAACGTCACCAGCCGGTTCCATCTGGACCGGCTCTACGTGATGAACCGCATCAGCATGTACCACCCGCTGATCGTGCCGTTTGCCGAGCAGGTGGAAAAAATGCCCGGCGTGAAGGACGTCGCCTACTGGGCGTATTTCGTCGGTTACTACCAGCAGCCCACCACGCAGCTGCCCATCGTGGCGGCCGACGTGGCCCGCATTTTCCGCCTGTATCCGGAGCTTCGCTTGCCGGCGGCCCAGTTGCAGGCGATGGCGCGAGTCAAGAACGGCGCCATCATCAGCGACCACCTGGCCCAGCGCTTCGGTTGGAAGATCGGCGACCGCGTGCCGGTGAAGTCGGCCATCTGGCCACGCAAGGACGGCAGCGATACCTGGACCTTCGATATCGTGGGCATCTATGCGCCGTCGGAAGCATCGCCGGCGTTGAACGATTTGTTCTTCATCAACTTGGATTACTTCGACGAGGCGCGGGCCTTCGGTGCAGGCGCGGTGCATTTGATCATCGCGCGGGTAGACGACGCACGACGCAGCGGTGAGGTCGCCAAGGCGATTGATGCGCTGGCGGAGAACTCGCCCTTCCAGACCCGTACCCGCACCGAGAATGCCTACGCCGCGGTGCAGTGGCGGCAGATCAACGACCTGCTGCTGATCGGCAATTTCATCACCGGTGCGGTGCTGTTTACGCTGCTGGTGGTGGCTGCCAGCACGATGATGCAATCGGTGCGGCAGCGGTTCTCCGAGTTGGCCTTGCTGATGGCGCTGGGTTTCACGCCTGCCCGCGTCGCCGCGATCGTGGTGGGCGAGGCCCTGTTGCTGACCTTGCTGGCGGCCGCGACAGGGCTTGGGTTGGCGGCCCTGGCATTTCCAGGCGTGGCGGCGATGTTCGGGGCGATGCGGATGCAGCCGGCCGTGTTTGGCGCCGGCTTGGCCATAGCCGTGGTCGTGGCGTTGGTGAGTGCGCTGCTGCCTGCGATACGGGCGGCGCGGCTGAGCATCGTCGACGCGCTGTCGGGCCGATAGGGGAGACGACCATGCAATCACTGCGCACCTGGTGGTCGGCCACCGGCATGAACCTGCAGGCGCTCACGCGCCGGCGCCTGAACGCGCTGGTGATGGTGCTGAGCATCGCCGGCGTGGTGGCCGTGTTCTCGTTCGTGCTGGCGATGAATGCCGGCCTGGACGAGGCGATGCGCGATGCCGGCCACCCAGATCGCGCCGTGGTGCTGCGCGCCGGCTCCACCGTGGAGATATCCAGTGCCATCTCGCACGAACAGGTGACCCTCATCCGCAACGCGGCCGATGCGCGGCGGGGCGCCGACGGCGTGCCCTTGATCACGGCCGAGGCCGCCGCGCCGCTCACCCTGATCGAGAAGCGCAGCGGCATGGAGGTCAACGGCACCCTGCGTGGCGTGGGTCCGGAGGCGTTGGCCGTGCGTCCCGAGATCAGGATCGTGGCCGGCCGCATGTTCGAGCCGGGCAAGCGGGAGATCGTGGTCGGCGAGCAGGCCCTTCGGCAGTTCGAGGGATTGGCACTGGGCAGTGAGGTCGCCGCTTACCGCAACCCATGGAAAGTGGTGGGCGTGTACACGGCGGGCAAAAGCTTTCGCGAATCCGAACTGATGGCCGATGCCGACGTGGTGATGAATGTCAGCCAGCGCCCGATGTTCCAGAACGTGACGGTCGCGTTGCCCGATGCGGCTGCGTTGGCGAAGTTCAAGCAGGTCATTACCCGCAACCCCGCTGTGGCGCTGGATGTTTTCAGTGAGCCTCAATACCTGCAGCGCGAGTCGCAAAGCCTCAATGGCCTGCTGCATTTCATGGCCTGGGTGATGGGCGGCATCATGGCGCTGGGCGCGGCCTTCGTGGCGATCAATGCGATGTACGCCAGCATCGACGACCGGCGTCGTGAGATCGCCACGCTGCGGGCGCTGGGCTTCCGGCCCTGGGTGGTGATCGGATCGATCGTGGCCGAGGCGCTGGTGTTGGCGTTGCTGGGCGGATTGCTGGGCGCGGGCGCCGCGTGGTGGTTGGTCAATGGCCACACGATCAGCACCGCGGTGGGCGGGGATCTTCGCCAGCTGGTGTTCAAGGTGGCGATGACGCCGGCGGTGCTGCTGCAATGCCTGGTGGCGGCGTTGGTGATCGGCGGTATTGGCGGACTGATTCCCGCTTTGCAGGCGGTACGCCGGCAAGTGGTGGAGGATCTGCGGGCGTTTTGACGGTACCGCGCGCGTCCTTTCCCAGTGCGGAGGCCGCCGCCGACGCGTCTCTGCGCTGGAGGTGCGTGGCCCATCCCTGCAGGCACGGGCCACTGTGCCGGGCGCGGGCGGGGAACACTACGTGCCTGGCGCGCGATATGAACTGTTCGATCCCGACAGCAGCTGCAGCGAGGTCGGCGGCGACGCCTGCCGGCACGCCGCAAGGGCCGATGCGACACGATGCGTGGGGCAGTCACCGCCAAGGTCGAACACGTCGCCGGGTGAAGCCTGCATCAGGTGCCGGATGCGATCGATGCGCTGGCGCCGCGAGCCTGACGGCGTAGCTCCCGTTGGCTCAATCCTGCTGCACGACCGATTCGGTCGGGCGGCCTTCCCAGAACTCCTTCGGCACGACCTTGGCCGATTCCGGATCGGCCTCGTAGCTGGGCGACATGATCTGCACGCCGGCAGCGTTGAAGGCATCCTGGATGTTGGCCAGCAGCGCGCTGCGGATCTGCCAGCGACGCACCACCTCGACCACGCGAGCGCGCAGCGTGTAGCGCACCGCGAAGTCCGACAGCTCGACTTGTGCCACGTGCGGCGGCGGCTCGGCCACCACGCCGTCCGTGGCCATGGCCGCGGCCTGCAGCAAGCGGTGCACCTGCCGCCAGGGCACGTCGTAGCCGATGGTCAGCGAAGTTTCCAACCACAGGCCGGGACCCTCCGGGTCGCGTGAGTAGTTGCGCAGCTCGCCGGCCAGCAACACATTGTTGGGAAAGCTCACCTCCACGCCCAAGGGCGTGCGCAGGCGCGTGGTGAACAAACCGATCTGCTGCACCACGCCCTCGGTCTCGCCCACGCGCACCACATCGCCCACCAGCATGGTGCGCGAATAGAGCAGGGTGAAGCCGCTGGCGGCCTGGGCAACGATGCTCGAGGCGCCGAGCGACACCATCAGGCCCACGAACACGCTCAAGCCCTTGAACGCATCGGTCCCCGCGCCGGGCAGGTACGGATACGCCATCGCCAGTGCGAACAGCCAGATTGCCACGGTGATGATCTTGCGGGTCGGCTCGGCCAATGGCTGGTCGATCCCCACGAACTGGAAGCGGCCACTGGCCACGCCGTCGAACGTGATGCGGATGGCCTGCGACACCAATCGCGCGGCAACCACGATGATCGCGGCGGTGAACAGCCCCGGCAGCGCCATCAGGATGGCGCGCCCGAACTGCGCAAAACGGCCGGAGATCCAGCCGCCCATCGCCTCCGACCAAGGCTGGGTGTACGGAAATCGCCCAAACACGAAGCGCAACCATTCCTCTACCAACACGGCCAGCACCAGCCAACCGATCAGGCGCGCCAGGCTGCGGGCGCTGGTGATGAGGCCAATCAGCATCTGCCGCGCCGCGGTGCTGCGAAGCTGCGCCAGTCGCCACTGCACCAAGGCATCGACGCGCCGGCGCAGGCGCCGCACGCACCATCGCAATCCAAACAGCACCGCCAACGCCACCACGGTGGCGGCCGCCGTCCAGGCCAGTCCGCTGAGCAGTCGCTGCGGCAGGCGCGCCTGTTCGGCAGCGGCGATCGCGGCGGCCATGCGCGACAGCGTGCGGTCGCGCAGCTGTTGCATGCTCTCGTTGCCCAATACGTCCTGGTCGGCCGGCGTCAGCACCGTCACCAGCTGGCCGCCCGCCAGGATCACCGTGCCCTGCGGCACCTGCTGGTAACGCAGCGTGGCATGGCCGGGCAGATCGACGATGCGCGACAGATTGGCCTCGGTGGCGCGCGCCCGCAGCTGCGGGCTGTTGCCGTACAGCGGCGCGCGGAAGGTCACCAGATCGCGGTTGAACCATCGCGCGGTGGCCGACGGTGCGGATTCCGCTGCACTGGCTGTCTGCGTTGTAGTCGGCGCAGGCACCGGCGCCGGGGCGGGTACGGCCAGGGCCGAGCCGGTGCACCACAGCGCGCCGACTGCCAGCAGCAGCCTTGCGAAGCTTCGAGTGAATCGGGGGGCGGGCATGGCATCAGAACCGGTAGGTCACGCCCAACCGCAAGCCGCTGTCGACGAAGCGCAGGTTGCCGTCCAGGCTTGATTTTTCCACGTCGGCATTGATGCGCCGCACCGTGTAGTCCAGCGAAATGCCCCAGTTGTCCCACGGAAACCATTCCACGCCGGCCCGACCGAACGTCACGTCGGCATCGATGTCGTCGAAGTCCATGGTGAAGTAGCCCACCTCAACGCCAAAGCGCCACTGGTCCAGCGGCGACCAGCGCCACGCACCGCCAATGGTGGGCGCGGGCAGGTCGGCGTCGACCTCGTTGTCGGCATCCACGCCCGTGTTGTTGCCATTGGCGTCCACGTCCACCGACAGGCCGAGCTGCAGCTTGTACCAGAGCAGGCCCACGCGCGGGCCCAATGTCCAGTTTTCGCGCTGCCACGCCCAGTAGACGTAGTTGAGCTCATACGCATCCAGGTCGAAGTTGGCGCGGATACGCGTGTCGATGGCGTAATAGGCGCCATTGAATTCGAAATCGCGACGCGTATTGCGGTCGGCGTCGGCACTGTCCTGGTAGTACGAGAGCCCGAACTCATGTCGCTCGAATGGGCGCCAGGTGAGGCCGACGAATGCGATCGCATTGCTCTTTTCCAGGCCCAGGTCGC